>CAIVVS010000029.1 GCA_903909415.1 uncultured Pseudomonadota bacterium
AGAGCGCGGTCCACCAGGGCACGGAATTGTTGAAGAAGCTCTGGTAGGTCTTCATCCAGCCCTCGTCGCGGCCGCTACGCGCCACCGGCACCATGTGGAAGGCGGCGCGCGAACTCACCCGCGCGGACTCGGCGATCGCCAGGTCCAGGCCTTCCTCGGTGAAGTGCTCGAAGGATCCGATCGAGTAGGAGTACTCGAAGCTGGCGTCGGCGTAGTCGAGTTTGGTCGCGTCGGCGACCTTGACCCGGTCGCGCGCGATGCCGCGCTCCAGCGCCTTGTTGATCAGCATGTCCGAGATGTCGAAGCCGTGCAGCTCCAGTCCCGGGTAGCGCGACAGCACCGACATGGTCTTGCCGGTGCCGCAGGCGATGTCCAGCACCCGGCCGCGCTTGTCGTAGAGCAGGTACTGGATCTCGTTCCAGACGTTGCCGTCGCCCCAGGTCTCGAGCAGCTCGGCCATCTCATCGTCCCAGTACACGTCCAGGTCCTGGGAGTCCGGGTGGCTGCGCTCGAAGCCGCGCGGCGGCGACACCTTCGCCTTGATCGCCTGCAGCGCGCGCCACGCCAGCGGTGGGCACAGGTCGCGCGCCAGTCCCTTCAGCGCCGAATCACGTCTTTTAGCCAAGCCATTCCCTTTCGCCAGCCGCGCGTTGCCCGGCTCGATTGCGCGCCCATGATCACCCGGCACGATTGTCCATAGTAGTCGCCGTTGACGGCGAAGGTGCCCGGGAAGCAGAACGGCTCGCCGCCGTTCCACAACGCCACCGCGCCCAGGTCGTCATCGTCGCGCCCGTCGGCGTGGGTGCCGCTGCCGTCGAAGCCGGTATTGGACACCAGGCTGGCCGCCGGATAGAGCACCAGGCCCCGCTTCGCGAACACGCTAAGGTACCAGATCACCCCCCACGAATCGAGTTCGCCGGCGCGCTGTCGCTCCAGCATGGCGGCGTAGTCGTAGGCGCCGTCCATGTTGAATTCGCGCAGCCGCGCGGCATCGGCGCGCAGTTCGTCCCAGGACGCGAGCGTCGGGTCGTAGTGCCGCCAGGCGCGCGCCCAGCTCGCCCAGCCCCAGCAGGAGATCGACGGCAGGAAGCCGCTTCCCCCGTCGGCCGGGAGGTCGCAGGGATACATGTAGCCCGACACCTGCATCACCTGCTCGTCGTGCCGGTAGCGGTCCAGCGCGGCATTCATGAACTCGAGGAAGCGCGGCGCGACGACCAGGTCGTCCTCCAGCACGATCGCGCGGCCGTGTTCGCGCATCAGCCGCCCGACGCCGTCGGTGATGGATGCGGCCAGGCCCATGTTGCGCTCGCGCTCGACCACCTCGACCGAGGCGAAGCCGGTGATGCCGCGGGCCAGCGCGCGCACCGCGCCCACGCCTTCGCGCGCCGCATCGTCGCGCGGGCCGTCGCAGAACACCACCAGGGCGCTTTGCGCGGCGAGCGGATTGCGCGACAGCGAGTCGATGGCTCGGCGCAGGTGCGCGGGGCGCTTGTAGGCGAACAGCGCAATGGGCGCGAGGTCTTCCTGCGGGCCGTTCATTTCGCAGTTCCGGGCGAGGCAAGCAGCGGTTCCAGCAGCCTGGCCAGCACCGTCCCGACCCGCTCATTGCCATTGTGGTTCCAGTGGCCGTCCACCGGCAGGCAGTCGGTACGGCCGGGACCGGCTGCCACGAGGGCGGGCACGCCGTCCAGCCAGGTTGCGCCGGCGCGGGTGAAGGCCTCGCGGTACTGGCGTTCGTACAGGCCGTCGGCGGCGAAACCGATGAAGCGGGTCGAGGGATGCTCGCGCACCGCGCGCGCGACCAGCGCTTCCATCACGCGCAGGCCCGTGCGCTCCACCTGTGCGTTGTCGGGTGCATCGCCGCGGAACAGGCGGTTGAAGGCCACCAGCAGGCCGAGGTCGAGGCGGCGGTCCACCTTGGCGAACTCGCCGTAGAGGAACTTCGCCAGTTCGCTGTGCTCCAGCAGCCACAGTGACGGGTTGCGCAGCACGATGTCGCCGGAGTCCGGGTCCAGGTAGGGGCGCGGCCGCTGCACCGTGCTGGTGTCGGTGCCGGTGTACACGTTCTCGCCCAGGTCATTGCCGGTGGTCTGCCACAACACCACGTCCGGCTTCAGCTCACCGAACAGGCGCTGAAGCAGTTGATACTCCTGCACCGTGCCGTAACCGCCGGCGCCGGCGGCCCAGACGGCGTGCGCGTGGGACAACAGCCGGTCGGCATGGTCGTAGTAGGCCGCGCCGGTGGATACCTCGTGCGCGTGCGTGTGGGAGTCGCCGATGAACAGGATGCGCGCGACGGGCTGCTTCGCGTCGGGCGCGGATGGTTTCGGCGGCACGCGCGCGAGGTAGCGGCCCGGCGGCGGGTCGCGGACCACGCGCTCGCCGCAGGCGTTCAGCCTCTCTGTGCGGCGCCGCTCCGGGTTCAGGCTCCAGCCCAGCGCGTCGTCGGCGACGGTCTCAAGGCGCGCGGCCATGGTGCCGCCGCGCAGCAGGTCGCGCAGCGCGCGGAAGCCGAACTCGGCGGCAATCGAACATGCCGCGAGCACCACCACGGCGATCACCGCCAGTGTGCTGCGCGGATGGCGCTCGAACAGGCTCACGCCGCGGTCACGTCCTGGCCGTGCTCTTGCGGAACAGGCCGATCCATCGCGTCTTGCGCCCGAGCAGCCCGCCCGAGGCGCGCCAGGCCAGTGCCGACAGCAGGTTGGCCAGCTGCACCAGGCGCGTCGCCGGGGAGCGGAGGTAGCGGGCGCGCGAATGGGTCACGCGCCAGGGCGTGCGCGGAAAGGCGATGTCCACCAGCTCCAGCCGGTGGCGCGATCGGTACTGCACCTGCTGCGCACCGCTGCCGTAGACCATCAGCAGGCCGTCCGCATGGTAGGGCTTGACGTGGTCGAAGTCGTCCCAGAAGTGCGGGCTCTCCAGCGGCGTGGCGATCACCAGGCAGCCGCCGTCATCCAGCCGGTCCAGCAGGCGGTCGAGGAAGGCGAACAGGTCGGCCGGCGCGAGGTGCTCGATCACGTGCGACATCAGGATGGCCTGCACCCGTTCGCTGCCGGTGAAGAACTCCGCCGGCGAGCAGCAGGCGAGGCCGGCCGCGCGGTTGGCGGCGACGATTTCCTCGCCCGCGTCCATGCCGGTGACCGCGATGCCGCGCGTGCCCAGCAGCCTGAGGTAGCGCCCGTAGCCGCAACCCACGTCCAGCACGCTGCCGCCCCCGGCCAGCGCCAGGCCGCGCTGCACGAAATCGAGCACGCGCGGCGATTCCGGGTCGGCCGAAATGGCGGCGTCGTACAGCCGGCGCGGCAGCGAGAGGCGAGGCCCCGTCATGGCTGCGTACCCACGGAGGCATGCTCCAGCGGCGCCAGCTCGATGACTTCGTCCGCCAGGCCGGTGACCTCCAGGTCGTGGGTGACGAACACCAGGATGCGGTCCCGGTAGGTGGCGAGCACGCGTTGCAGTACTCCCAGCCGCGCGTCGCGGTCCAGTGCGTTGGTGCTTTCGTCCAGCAGCAGCACGTCTGGGTCGCGCAACACGGCGCGTGCCAGGCCGATGCGCTGCTTCTGCCCGCCGGACAGGTTGCTGCCCTGGTAGGCGAGCAGGGTGTCCATGCCCTGCGGCAACGAGGCGACCAGGGGTTCCAGCCCCGCCAGCGCACATGCGCGCGCGAGGGCCCCGTCATCCGAGGGCATGCCCAGCGTGATGTTGTTGCGCAGCGTGTCGTTGAAGATCATGGTCTGCTGCCCGAGCAGGACCACCTTGCGCGTCAGGCTGGCGCGCCCGAGCGTCCGCACGTCCCTGCCGTTGATGGTCACTTGTCCCGCATCCGCAAGGCGGAATCCCAGCACGAGGTCCAGCACCGTGGACTTGCCCGCGCCGGATGGGCCGACCAGCGCGTATGCGCGGCCCTTTTCAAAGCGCATGTTCAGGCCGCGCAGCACGGGTTGGCCGGGAACATGCGCGAAGTCGATGCCCTCGAGGCGGATGGTCTCGATATGGCCATCCAGCACGTCCCTGCCCGCCTCGTCGGGTGAATCGCGCGTTGCCACGACCACGTTCTGTCCGGCTGTCGCATCCCCGATGATGCGCAGCGCGAGCGTGAGGGCCTGGCCGACTATGGGAAAGAACCGCATCAGGTAGAGCATCAGGGCGAAGCCGAATGCAGCCGAAGCCTGGTCGACGTCGTGCATGGAGGCCAGGCCCGCGGCCGTGCCGAGGATCAGGATCATCGCGGGCGCCATCTTGGAAACGATGGCAATCACGTCCAGGTTGAAGGAAATGGCCGCGTATCGGGCCATGCCCGCCTGGTACTGGCGGACGACATAGTCCTCCGCCGCCATCGACCGGATCGTCCTGAGGCCGTTGATGGTGTCCACCAGTATCGAACCCGTGACCTTGCCTTCGGCGACCTGCGCGCCGCCCAGCCGGTGGGACTTGCCGAAGGTGCCGGCCAGGAGCAGGCCGTTGGCGACCAGGAAAGCGCCGACCAATGCGGCGGCCGTGGGGGAGAACAGGGCGATGGCGGCGAAATACAGCACGCCCAGGGCGCCGGCACCGAAGAACTGGCAGACCGCGATCACGACGTTGCCGGCGCGGATGCATTCGTCTCCCGTCAGGCTGATGTAGGAGCCGACGCTGCGGGCCTCTATCGTCGCCATGGGGACGCTGCGCACCACGTTTTCCAGCGCGCGCGATGCCAGTTGCGCGCTCAGCCGCTTGCCGACGTACATGATCAGGGTCTGGGTGAGGAACAGCGTCGCCAGTCGCACCGCCATGGCGCCGAGGAAGACAACCGCCACTGATGCGAGCGTCGTGGTGGCGCCGACCGCGGCGATCAGCGCGTGCACCCATTGCCCGGACAGGAAGGACCTTGGCACGCCGCTCGACTGGCCGGTGGCGAGGTCGGCGAGCGGGAACAGGGCGCCCATGGCGATGATCTCCACCGCGACCGAGGCCAACGAGAGCAACAGGCAGGCGGGAAGCAGGGCATTGCGGGAAAAGGCGAACCTCGCCAGTGCCAGCAGGTAGTCGATACGGCTCAAGGCCGGGACCCTGTGCAAGCGGAGACGGTCGGTCGCGTCCCGGCGCTCAGCATGGGCGCGACACGACCAGGTCCTGGTAGTGCACGCCGTTGTGGTCCTGCCTGCCCGACCACTTTCCCCAGAGGATCTCCAGCACCTCGTGCCCGGCGCGCCGGTAGGCGTCGCGCACCGCGTCAAGGCGGTATGCGGTGCAGACCAGCGGATTGTCCAGCGAATAGGTCAGGGCGCCGTTCACCTCGTGGGGCAGGGCGCGGTCGGCGATCCCGCAGCGCATGCCGTATTCCGCGAACGAGTCCACGATGAGCCAGGAATTGACGCACACGCCCCCCGGCGCCATCGCGGCGCGCAGGCTGCGCAGGACCGTTTCGATGGCCGGAATCCACATATGGGTGAATACGGAACTCGAGTACTGGGCGTTTGCCGCAAGCCCGTCGAATCCGCTCAGGTCCACATCGGTCGCGGCCACGCCGGTGGAGGATGCCGCTCCCAGTTGCAGGCCTACGTAGTCGTCGTCGCCTTTCAGTTCCTCGCCCATGAAGCGGAAGCCGGGGTGCTTCCTGTATGCGGACTCGAGGAAACGCAGCGCCTGCTGGTTCGGCTCGTAACCCACATAGCGGCCCGCGGACAGGAAGTTGCTGGCCGCATAGGCGAGCCGTCCCAGACCGCAACCGTAGTCAAGCAGGGTGGAGTCCGGAGCCAGTCCGCACTTGTCTATCAGGAAGGGCAGTTCCTTCGCGCAGGCGTCCCGCCGGAACAGGTCGATGTACTCCGCCAGCGTCCGGCACTTCGCCTGGTTGTAATTGATGCCCGGCGGCGGGATGCGGCTGTCGAACTGCGCCGTGGCCGAATAGGCGCGATAGGCCCTGTCCAGCCGTGAGGCGACTCGGGCGGCGGACAGCCTGGACGCAAGGTTGGACAATCGACCGGCGATCATGGCCGGTCCGCCTCGGTACATCGGTTCCAGGATCGCATCTTGGTCAAACGCCTCATCCGTTCGGGTATTGCTGGAAAGTGTGCTGGCACCAGCGTGTGCTGTTTCGCGGTGCGAATCGGTCGGCAATGCGCAACAGGTACCTGTTTACCGGGGAGTCCAGGTACCAGGGCCGCATCGCCTTGAGGCGGTGGACCCGTTGGACCAGGGCCGTCAGGCGGGCCGCCTCGTCGGGCGGAACCAGGCCGGAGTCCGCTGCCTGGCTGCACAGGTGCAGGGCTTCCGCATAGTAGTTGTAGGTGGCATAGGCCACGAGCAGCCTGCGCAGCATCGCGGGGTCCCGGCGCGCAAGCACGTCCGAGCGCCGTCGGAAGAATATCGCGTCGAACTCCCAGAGCTTGGCCGCCAGGGTCGGCGAATTCGCCACCACGCCCAGCGTGGCCTGGTGGTGTAGCGGCCCGCCAGGACCCGGCAGGTAGGTGCGCGCCGGGCGGACATCGTAGAGTTCCAGTCCCTGCCCGTCCAGGTAGGCGTGGATTTCGGCAAAT
>CAIVVS010000030.1 GCA_903909415.1 uncultured Pseudomonadota bacterium
GACCATCTATGCCGCGGCGCTCGGGCGACTGCGTCCGGCGCAGGGGCGCGGGCCGGTGCTGCGGCGCGAGCGCTGGGACACGCCCGACGGCGACTTCGTGGACGTGGACTTCCTGGATGCACCCTCAGGTACCGACCCGGGTGCTCCGGCCGACACGCCCATGGTGGTGATGTTCCACGGCCTGGAGGGGTCATCGCGCAGCCACTATGCGCGCGCGATGATGCGCGCCCTGGCTGCGCGCGGCTGGCGCGGGGCGCTGCCGCACTTTCGCGGCTGCTCGGGCGAACCCAACCGCCTGCCGCGCGCCTACCACTCGGGTGATTCCGCGGAGATCGGTTTCCTGCTCGCGCGGCTGCACGCGATGGCCACCGCGTCCTCGCCGGCTGCGCCGCTCTACGCCTCCGGCGTGTCGCTGGGCGGCAACGCGCTGCTCAAGTGGCTGGGCGAGCAGCGCGGCGCGGCGCGCGACCTGGTCAGGGCCTGCGCCTCGGTGTCGCCGCCCTTGGACCTGGCCGCGGCAGGCGACCACCTGGCGCGCGGCGGCAACCGCATCTACACGCGCATGTTCCTCGCCACGATGAAGGACAAGAGCGCCGCCAAGCTCGCGCGCTTCCCCGGCCTGTTCGACTTGGGCGCAATGCACCGGGCACGCAACCTGCGCGAGTTCGACGACGTGGTCACCGCGCCGCTGCACGGCTTCCGCGATGTCGACGACTACTGGACGCGCGCGTCCGCCAAACCCTGGCTGGCTGCCATCGAGGTGCCCACCTTGCTGCTGTCGGCGCGCAACGATCCCTTCCTGCCCGAGCGCGCGCTGCCCGGCCCGTCGCAGGTGTCGGCCGCGGTGCAGCTGGAGCTGCTGCCGCACGGCGGGCATGTGGGCTTCGTGAGCGGCGGCTTTCCCGGCCACCTCGACTGGCTGCCGTCGCGCCTGCTCGCCTTTTTTGACAGCCAGCGCGGCTGAGTTCGACAGCCCTGGTGCCGCACGGGTGCTGATTCCGGGTCGGCAGCGGACCCCCGACCTATGGGCGGTGTGCCACGTAAGTGCAATGGCCCGACTGGTAACATGCGGCCTGTTTTCCAGAGACGCCCCCATGCAACTGCCCCCGCAGGAAATCTTCAAGGCCTACGACATACGCGGCATCGTCGGCCAGACACTGACCGTCGACGGCGTGCGCGCCATCGGCCAGGCCCTCGGGTCGCAGGCGCGCGAGCAGGGACTCGCTTCGATTGCCATCGGCCGTGACGGACGCCTGTCCGGGCCGGAACTCGCGGGCGCCTTGGGCGAGGGCGTGCGCGCCGCCGGCGTGGACACCATCGACCTGGGCATGTGCGCCACGCCGGTCACCTATTTCTCCGCGTTCCACCTCGGCGCGGGCGGCGTGGTCTCAGTGACCGGCAGCCACAACCCGCCCGAGTACAACGGCCTGAAGCTGGTGCTGGGCGGCACCACGCTGTGGGGCGACGCGATCACCGGGCTGCGCACGCGGCTGGCCGAAGGGCGCCTCGCCACCGGCGCCGGCAAGTCGCGCCAGGAACAGGTGATCGAGCCCTACCTCTCGCGCATCACCGGCGACGTGAAGGTGTCGCGCAGGATGAAGGTGGTGGTCGATTGCGGCAACGGCGTGGCCGGCCTGACCGCGGGCGAGCTGCTTCGCCGCCTGGGCTGCGAGGTGATCGAGCTGTTCTGCGACGTGGACGGCAACTTCCCCAACCACCATCCCGATCCCGCCGACCCGCACACGCTCGAAGGCCTGATCGCCACCGTGCGCGAGACCGGCGCCGAGCTGGGCCTGGCCTTTGACGGCGACGGCGACCGACTGGGCGTGGTCACGCCGGCCGGGCGCATCGTCTACCCGGACCGCCAGCTGATGCTGTTCGCGGCCGACGTGCTGTCGCGCTGCCCCGGCGCGCCCATCATCTACGACGTGAAATGCACGCGCCACCTCGCGCCGTGGATCCGCCAGCATGGCGGCGTGCCCAGCATGTGGAAGACCGGCCACTCGCTGATCAAGGCGCGCATGAAGGAACTGTCCTCGCCCATGGCCGGCGAGATGAGCGGCCACATGTTCTTCGGCGAGCGCTGGTACGGCTTCGACGACGCGCAGTACGCCGCGGCGCGCCTGCTGGAAATCCTGTCACGCAGCCCCAATGCGGCGGCGGTGCTGGATGCCTTGCCCGATTCCCTGTCCACGCCCGAGCTGCACCTGCAGCTGGCCGAGGGCGAGCCGCACAAGCTGATCGCGCAACTGCAGCGCGAGGCGAGCTTCCCCGGGTCCACCGAGGTGATCAAGCTCGACGGCCTGCGTGTCGAGTACGCCGACGGCTTCGGCCTGATGCGCGCGTCCAACACCACGCCGGTGGTGGTGATGCGCTTCGAGGCCGACGACCAGGCCGGCCTGGGCCGCATCCAGGCGGCGTTCCGCGCGGTGCTGCTGGCGGCGCGGCCCGGCACGCAGTTGCCGTTCTAGGGCGCTGCGGTTTCAGGGCAATGCGGCCAAATTTGGCCTAAAACAAGGTAAGCGGCTGATTTAATTGAATAATCAGGAGGAGTGAGCATGGCACGCGTCCCATTGATTTCCGAGGGCGACAAGCCCGAACTGTCCGCGCTGATCGAGCGCATCAAGCACGAGCGTGGCGGGCGCCTGCTCAACCTGTACCGCACCCTGCTCAACAGCCCGCCGGTGGCCGAGGGCTGGCTGTCGCTGTTCACCGCGATCCGCCAGAAGGGCACGCTGGATGACGCCTCGCGCGAGCTCGCGATCCTGCGCGTGGCCATCCTCAACGGCGCGCAGTACGAGTACAACGCCCACGTGCCGCACGCGCTCAAGGCCGGCATGACCCAGGCGCAGCTGGACGCGATGCCGGCCTGGCAGACGGCCGAGTGCTACTCGGCGCGCGAGCGCGCGGTGCTGGCCTGCACCGACGCGATGACCAAGAGCATCGAGGTGCCCGACGGCATCTTCGCCGCGCTGAAGCAGCACTTCGGCGACCGCGAACTGGTGGAACTGGTCGCCACCATCGGCGGCTACAACCTGGTGTCGCGCGTGCTGGTCGCGCTGCAGGTGGACCACGAGAAACACTGAGGAAGCACTGAACGCAGCAGCAGGAATGACGAAGGGGCCGGTGTGCGAGCACCGGCCCCTTCCGTTTTTTGCAGCCTTGCTTACTTGCGGTGCTGCTTGTCGTGCGACTGGCGGGCGATGCGCGCGCTCTGGCGGTCCTGCGCGCGCTCGATCGCCACGCGCTCCTTGCCGCTGACCTTGCCGTCGGAGGCGGCCTTGGCTTCCATCTTGCCGACGCGCGCCTGGCCGCGTTCCAGCCGCGCTTCCTCGCGCTTGTTGATCTCGCCCGAGGCCACGCCCTTGTCGATGCGGGACGCCTGGTTGGCCTCGCGCTTGTCCATGCGCTGGGTGTTGGGCGCCTGCGCGAACGCGGGCAGGGTGAAGGCGGTGGCAAGCAGGGCCACGGCGAGGTGGCGCAGGGTCGTGATGGTGTTCATGTCGTGGTCTCCGGTTCTGGGTTGGTGGCCGGGATCGTTCTCCCGTAGCCATTTAACGCCGGCCGCGCAGATGCGTCTACCGGTGACGCGTAAGCAGCTGTTACAAGCGTAAGCGGCCTGCTCAACCTGGTGCGAACAGGTCGAGGCGATCGGTGAACACCGCATCCACGCCCATGGCGCGCAGGCCGGCCTCGATTACCGGGTCGTTCACGGTGTAGCAGGCCAGGCCGTAGCCGGCGTCCTTGATGGCGCGCGCGGTGGCGGCCTCCAGGTGGCGGTGGTTGGTGTGCAGCGCCACGCAGGCGTGCGCCTGCAGCCGTTCGCGCCAGTCCGCCGGCACGCGGTCCACCAGCAGGGCGCGCGGCAGCCCGGGCTCGGCCTCGCGCACCGCCGTGAGCGCTTCCTCGCTGAAGGACGACATGAGGGGAAGTCCATGCGGGGGCGCCGAGGCCGCCGGCCAGGCCTGCGCTGCGATGCGCGCGGCCGCCAGCCCGGTGTCACGCTCGTGGCCGGGGGCGGGCTTGACCTCGACGTTGGCCCACAGGCCCAGTTCCACGCACAGCGCGGCGGCCTGCGCGAAGCCGGGTACGCGCTCGCCGGCAAAGCGCCGGTCCAGCCAGGTGCCCGCGTCCAGCGCGGCGATGCGTTCCCAGGACGTGCGCGCCACCTCGCCCGTGCCGTCGGTGGTGCGCTCCAGTGTCTCGTCGTGGATGAGCAGCGGCACGCGGTCGGCCGAGAGCATCACGTCGAACTCGACCGCGCGGAATCCGCGCGCGGCCGCTTCACGCATTCCGGCCAGGGTGTTCTCCGGGGCGAGCGTGCCGCCGCCGCGGTGGGCGATGCGCGCGGGCCAGGGCCAGGAAGCCATGCCCGCGCGTCCGCTGCGCTTACTTCTGCGTGCGCTCGAAGCGCCGCAGCAGCACGTTGCCGCGTTCGACCGCCTCGTCCAGCGCTTCCTTGGGGGTCTTCTTGCCGGTCCAGACATGCTCGAGTTCCTCGTCCACCACGTGGCGGATCTGCAGGAAGTTGCCCAGGCGGATGCCCTTGTCGAACACGTCGGTCTTGCGCGCGAGCTGCTGCATCGGGACCAGCGCGCCGGGGGTGCGGGTGAAGTAGCCGCGCTTCTTCGACAGCTCCAGCGACTCGCGCGAGACCGGCAGGTAGCCGGTGCGCTCGTGCCAGTCGGCCTCGACCTCGGGCCGCGACAGGAAGGCGAACAGCTTGGCCACGCCCTTGTAGTCGGCCGCGCCATGCCCGCCCATCGCCCACAGGCCCGCGCCGCCGATCAGGGTGTTGTAGGGCGCGCCCTTGAAGTCGTCGTAGTAGGGCAGCTGGCCCACGCCGACGGCGAACTTCGCCTTGGCATTGAGCGAGCTGATCGCGGCCGACGAGGTGGTGATCACGCCGCAGTCGCCGGACAGGAAGCGCGCCTCGGCTTCCTCTTCCCGGCCCGCGTAGGAGAACAGGCCACTCTTGACCCAGGAGGACAGCAGGCTGATGTGGCGGATCATCAGCTGGCCGTTGAAGTTCAGCTTGGCGTCCAGCCCGGTGTAGCCGTTGTCGCGCGTGGCCACCGGCTCGTTGTGCCAGGCGGCGACGTTCTCCAGGTGCACCCAGGACTGCCATCCGGTGGTGATGCCGCACTGGGTGGCGCCGCTGTCGGTCAGCTTGATGGCCACGGCCTGCAGTTCCATCCAGGTGCGCGGCGGCTTGTCCGGGTCCAGTCCGGCCTTGGCAAAGGCGTCGCGGTTGTAGAACAGCACCGGCGTGGAGATGTTGAAGGGCAGCGCGTACAGCTTGCCCTTGTTATCCGAGAAGTGCGCCGCTACCGACGGGAAGAACTGGCGGGGGTCGAGCTTCTCCTTGGCGTCGGCCATCAGCTGGAAGGCCGGCTTCACCGAGCGCGGGCGCGCCATCATGTTGGCCGTGCCGACCTCGAACACCTGCAGCACGTGCGGCGCCTGAGCGCCGGTGGCGGCCAGGCCCGCCTGCATCACTTCCTCGTAGGTGCCCTTGTAGGTGGCGACGACCTTGTAGTCCTTCTGCGACGCGTTGAACCTGGCGACCTGCGCGTCCAGCACCTCGCCCAGCACGCCGTTCATCGCGTGCCAGAAGCGGATGGTGGTCTCGGCCCGCGCCGGGGCGCTGAGCGCCAGGCCGGCGGCGATCGCGGCCAGCAGGACCATCGCGCCACGGCGCGCGGGCATGCGGGGGGAGAACGTGCTGTGTACAGCGTGCAAGGAGGTACTCCTGGTGGATGGCGCATGGACATGCAGCCAGCGCGGATTATACAAAGGCGACATGGCGCCCGACCCCGGCATCGTCCCCGGATGCCCGCGGCGTGCGTGGCGAACAGGCAAAAAAATGCCCGGGAAGGGAGGGTTTCCCGGGCAGCCGCCGTTTGCTGGGCCGGCGGTAAATCGTGTGTTCTGTGCGGCTTGCGGCGCTGCACGCCGCTGCGTTGATCCAGGACCCGCCGCGGGGATCCTGCAGGGGCTTCCCAAGGGTGCTTCCCCTATGGGGCCGCGTTGCTTAACCAACGCTATGACATGAGCATATCACCCGTGCCGCAGTGCAAACAACGACGGCAAGGCGCGCGGCGTGACTTAATGCCGCCGTTCCCGCTCAAGGTGCAAGGTGGCCGGCCCGGTGGGCCTGTGTGGCTGTCCCGGATTGGCGCGATCCCCCGGACTACACTTGGCAGATGGACAACAGCCGCATGCCGGTGCCTGGCTGCATGGCGCAAGGGGCGCGAGGCCTGCGCGCGCTGCTGCTGTGCGGCGCGCTGCTGGCCGGCAGCGCCGTCCTCGCCGGATGCGCCGCGCGCCCGCCGCTGCCCGACCCGCCCGCGGTGGTGGACGTGATCCGCATGAGCCGCGAGGGCGATGCGCCGGCGCTGATCATCGAGCGCATGCGCGCCGCGCGCGCGGTCTACCGCCTGCCTGCCTCGGAACTCGCGCGGCTGCGCGAGCAGGGCGTGGCCGACGCGGTGATCGACCACATGCAGCTCACCCAGATCGATGCGGAGCGGCGCGACGAGGCCCTGCGCCAGCGCATGCTCCTGTGGGACAACTGGCCGCACCAGCCCTGGCGCCAGGGCCTGCCGCGCACGCCCTTCGGCTGGTATTTCCCGCCCTACCGCTAGGCCGGCGCGCGCGGGGCGCGCGAGGCCGCCGTGCTAGCATCGCCAGCGATTTCCGTCGCCCGACCTTCGCGGCGCGACGGCTCCCACGGAACCGACTCCCGCATGCAGGCCGATCCGAACCAGGCGCGCTCCGTCGCCGCCCGCATATTCCCCCTGCTGCGCCTGCTGGCCGACGGCGGCTGGCACGCCCGCCCGGGCCTGGCCGATGCCCTGGGCACCAGCGCCGCCGGACTGTCGCGCCGCCTCGCGCTGCTGGCGCAGGCGGGGGTGTTGCTGGAGCGTGACCGCGCGCGTGGCGTGCGCCTGACGCGGCCCATCCGCTGGCTGGAACAAGGCTTGCCCGCAGTGCTGGCCGCGGGCACGGGGACGCACTGGCGCGTGGAATTGCTCGACAGCTGCGGATCGACCAACGCTGAGCTGATGGCGCGCGCCCGCGCCGGCGAGCAGGGGCCGCTCGCGCTCGCCTGCGAATGGCAGACCGCGGGACGCGGCCGTCGCGGCAAGGCCTGGTCCTCGGGCGTGGGCGGCTCGCTCACCTTCTCCGTGCTGTGGCGCTTCGAGCGCGGCATGGCGTCGCTGTCCGGCCTGCCGCTGGCGCTGGGCGTGCTGGTCGCGGACGCGCTCGCGCCGCTCGGCCTGCACGGCGTGCGCCTGAAATGGCCCAATGACCTGTATGCCGTCGGCGCGGACGGCAGCGCGGGCAAGCTGGGTGGCATCCTGGTCGAATCCGCCAGCGCGGGCGATGGCGCCTGCGTGGCGGTGGCCGGCATCGGACTGAACCTCGCGCTGCCGGCCGCTGGCGCGCCGGCCCGCGCCGCGGACGCGCCGATGGCCGCGCTGGAACAACTCGCGCCGCAACTGCCCCCGCCGGGCGAACTGCTGGCCGCGCTGCTGCGCGCGCTGGGGCCGGGCCTCGCGCAGTTCGGCCAGCACGGCTTCGCGCCCTTCCGTGAACGCTGGTGCGCGCTCGACCTGTGGCGCGGCTCGCAGGTGTGCCTGCGCGACGCCGACCGCGTGGTGCTGGAGGGCGAGAGCCACGGCGTGGATGCCGACGGCGCGCTGCTGGTGCGCGCCGCGGGCGGCGTGCAACGCTGCCTGTCGGGCGAACTGTCGCTGCGGCTCGCGCAGGCGGGGGCGGCATGATCCTCGCCATCGACTGCGGCAACTCGCGCATCAAGCTCGGCCTGCATCGCGGCGGTGCAGTCGGCTGGGAAGCGCAGCATTCCGTCGCGATGGACGATGGCGCGGCGCTCGACGCAACGCTCGGATCCCTGCTCGGACTGGCCGGGCCTGCGCCGCGCGTCATCGCCTGCAACGTCGCCGGCGCCGCGGTCCGGGCGCGCGTGGACGAGATGCTGGCGCGGCGCGCGCTCGCCGGCCGCTGGCTGCAGGCCTCGGCGGCCGAGGCCGGCGTCACCAACCACTACGAACAGCCCGAGCGCCTGGGCGCGGACCGCTGGGCGGCGCTGATCGGCGCGCGCGCGCTGCATGCCGGCGCCACCGTGGTCGCCTGCGCCGGAACCGCGCTCACCATCGACACCCTGGGCGCGGACGGCGCGTTCAGCGGCGGGGTGATCCTGCCCGGCATCGCGCTGATGAAGCGCTCGCTGGCCGAGGGCACGGCGCAGCTGCCGCTGGCCAGCGGCAGCTACTCCGCCTCCGCGCGCAACACCCAGGATGCGATCGAGTCCGGCGTGCTGGACGCGGCCTGCGGCGCGATCGCGCGGCATGCGGCGCGCGTGCCCGGGGCGCGCCTGCTGCTCACCGGCGGCGACGCGGCGGCCATCCTCGCTGCCTGGCATGCGGGCGCCCCCCCGGCGCCGGATGCGGCCATCGCCGCGCCCGTGGTGGTGGATAATCTGGTGCTTGAAGGCCTTGTGCGGGTTGCCGGATGAGATTGCTGGTCCTCTTGCTGTTGCTGGCGAACGTCGCATTCTTTGCGTGGACCCACCTCGCCGGCAGTTCGGGAGCGGGAGAGGGCTACCTCGTGCAGCAGCAGATCAACCCCGAGCGGATACGCGTGCTGTCGCCGCGCGAAGCAGGGGACATGGCTTCCGGCAAGGGCGCGCCGCTCGCGAACGGGACTCCGCCTGCCGCAGCCGTGGCAACGCCTGCTGCTGCAGCGCCTGCCGCAGCAGCAGCCCCTGCCGTTCCCGTGGCTGCGGCGCCCGCGCCTGCCACGCCGGCACCGCGACTGGCCGCCTGCGTGGAGTGGGGCCCGTTCAGCGCGGCCGATGCCGCGCGCGTCGAGTCCGCGCTGGAGCCGCTGGCACTGGGCGCGAAACTCGTGGCCAGGCGCGCCGAGGAGCCCGCCGGCTGGTGGGTGTATATGCCGCCGCAGGGCAGCCGCCAGGCCGCGGTGCAGAAGACCGGCGAATTGAAGCGTTTCGGCGTCGATGAGTTCTTCATCGTCCAGGACGAGGGCAAGTGGCGCTTCGCCATCTCGCTGGGCGTGTTCAAGACCGAGGAAGCGGCGCGCGCCAAGCTGGCCGAGCTGCGCGGCAAGAACGTGCGCAGCGCCCAGGTCGGCCCGCGCGACACGGTGGTGACGCGCGTGACCTACCAGTTGCGCGACCTCAATGACGACGCTGCTGCGAAATTCGCCTCGATCCGCCAGGGTTTTGCCGCAGTGGACCTGAAGGAATGCGGCGCGCCGGGATCCGCGGCTGCGCCGTCCGCGAAGCAGGGCTCGGCGAAGTAAGGCTCGGCGTGGCAGGCCCGCCTGGCGGGGCGCGGCGATGCAACCTTCGACTGCACGGGGTCAGCAGGCGCCGTGCGCCGCCAACGATGGACTCGGGCTTCCAGTCCTTCGGGTGGCGCTTTCCCTGATGCAGGATGCTCCGCCGGTTTCGGAGCACGCATGACTTCCCGGGCTGGTGGCTGTGGTGGTCCAGGCGGATCACCCGCCGCACCTGATCGAGCAGCAGGGGCTTCCCTTGCGCGGGAGGTGCGGCGTATGCTTTTTTTCTGCGGGTTGCGTCATCCACGCCGGCTCTCACAGGCACTGCCTGAATGCTCGATTCCTTAGCGCATTGATTGCAGCCGCGGTTGACGCGCCCGAGCCGGATTTGATCCTCTCTGAACGGCGCTTTCCGCCGGCTATTGAACGTTGGAAGCTTTGCCTTGAATCAAGGGGGCGCATGTATTCATGCCAAAGGAAAAAGCGTTCCATAGCGATTGCCATGTCTTTCACCGCTGTCGTAGCAATCTTCGCCTGCAACGCGTCTGCACAGCCCTCATCGGGTCCCGCCACCGTTCGACCAGGCCCCCTGAGTCGACCTGACATTCCCGTGAGACCAGAGCCGATTGTTCCGCCACGCTTGAGCGGTGAGCAAGCCGAGGCGTTCAAGAAAAGCATGGCTGCGTATCAGCAGTGCATTCGTGACAAGGCCGCCGAGATGCGTCTGACCGAGGCGGCCGATGGCGTGATCAGCCTTCGCGACCGGCGAGCGTTCTGGGAACCGGAAGTGAAAAGGCAAACTACCTTGCGTTCACGATATCCGCAGGGTTTCGAACAGATGCTGGGCGAAACGTTCGATGACTACAGATCTCTCGGGGGAACTGCCATGACAGTGGAGGCTGTTCGACCCGTGCCACCACCCTGCACAAATCCCAGGGAAGCCTACCGGGCCCCCAGCGTCCCATTGACAGATTCCAGGCAGATTCCGGTTTTGCCGAAGTAAGGACCTGGCCACCCAATAACCAAGGGGCCGTACTCGCGCTTCGACAAGATCGTCTAGCCTGCGCTTATGACATGGCGCGCCACCTCGCTGAGGTGCGCAGGGCGTTCGCCACGCTGGACTTGACGGAATGCGCGGCCGTGCCGGCGCCGGAGGCTGAATCCGCCGCCCCAACCCGGCGTCGGCGCGCGTCACCCGCCGTTGCGGATCCGCTCCAGCAGCGTAGTAGTCGAACGCTGGTGCTCGAACGCAATCGACAGCACCCGCCCACCCCAGCCTCTTACCTGCACGCCGCCGACGATGGCCTCGGGCTTCCAGTCCCCGCCCTTGACCAGCACGTCGGGTCGCGTGGCCAGCACCAGCTCCAGCGGCGTGTCCTGCTCGAACCAGGTCACCAGGCTCACCGACTCGAGCGCTGCCAGCAGCGCCATGCGGTCTTCCAGGGCGTTGATCGGGCGGTCGTCGCCCTTGCCGAGGCGCCGCACCGACGAGTCGCTGTTGACCGCGACGATCAGCGCCGCGCCCTCGGCCCGGGCCTGCGCGAGGTAGGTGGCGTGGCCGCGGTGCAGGACGTCGAACACGCCGTTGGTGAAGACCAGCGGACGCGCCACCGAGGCCAGCCGCGTCGGCAGGTCCGCCGGCGCGACGACCTTGGCCTCGAAGGCCGGTGCCCGGGACATCGTGGCTTCTGTTCGGGCCGGGGTCAGGCGGCGCGCGCGGCCGCGGGGCGCAGGCGCTGCGCCATCTCGTCGCCGTTCATCACGTCGCCGAAGAACTGGATGAAGTTGGCGAGCGTGCCGACGTGCGCCGCCTCGGTGCTGGCGGCGTTGCAGTCGGCCAGCATCACGGTCTTGAAGTTCAGCATCATCGCGTCGCGCGCGGTGGACTCGCAGCACACGTTGGTCGCGGTGCCTCCGATCAGCACGGTGTCGATGCCGCGCTCGCGCAGGATGCCTTCCAGCGGCGAGGAGCCCTGGATCAGCGCCGAGAAGCGCGTCTTGGTGACGTGCAGGTCGGAGGCCACGGCCTCCAGCGCCGGCCACAGCTTGTAGCCCTCGTGCTTCTCGGACAGCTCGGTGAGGCGGCGCTTGCTCATCGCCTCGTTCAGCAGGTGGTGGTGCACGCAGGACCAGTACTCGTCGGCGCCGTCGGACGACGTATGGATCCACACCACCAGGCCGCCGGCGGCGCGCACCGCGCGGGCCGCCGCGTTGATCGCCGGCACGATGTCGCGCGCCGGGGGCACCTCGGCGGCGTAGCCGGGGGCGACGAAGTAGTTCTGCATGTCCACGATGACCAGCGCGGTGCGCGGGCCGTCGAACGAGTCATAGGCGTGCAGGCGGCCGCGGCGCGCGCTGACCACGTTGATGGTGTCCTGGTCGATTCCGTACATGCTGCCTCCGTAGGGGGTGTCGCCGGGGGCAGCGCCGCCCGTGTCAGGCGGCCTTCGGCACCAGGCTCTTGCGGTAGCGGTTCAGTTCGTGGACGGTGTTGATCGGGCGGTCGAACAGCACCGACAGGTTGCGCAGGATCGCCTCGACCACCTTCGCCTCCCAGTCCCGGTCGAAGCGGATCTGGGTGTCCAGCCAGCGCTCCAGCCAGTCAGGATCGGGCAGTTTACTCTGCACCGTGTCGTTCGGGAACAGCGACTCGTTCACGTGCAGGTTGGTCGGGTGCATCGGCTTGCCGCTGCGCCCGGTGCTGGCCATCAGCATGCCGATGCGGGCAAACGACGCCCGCGCGCGGTCGCCGTCGCGCAGCAGGGCGCGGCGCATGTACTGCAGGTAGGCGCCGGCATGGCGCGCCTCGTCGCGCGAGATCAGGTCGTAGAGCGCCTTGGCCACCGGCTCGGTGTGCCATTCGGAGGCGCGCCGGTACCAGTGGTTGAGCCGGATCTCGCCGCAGAAGTGCAGCATCAGCGTGTCCAGCGGCGGGGCCGGGTCGAACTCGAAGCGCACCGCGTGCAGTTCCGCCTCGCTGGGCGCGAACTCGGGGCGGAAGCGCCGCAGGTACTCGATCAGCGAGAGCGCGTGCTTCTGCTCCTCGTAGAACCACACCGACATGAAGGCGGCGAAGTCGCTGTCGTCGCGGTTGTCGCGCAGGAACATCTCGGTGGCCGGCAGCGCCGCCCACTCGGTGATGGCGTTCATCTTGATGGTCTGCGCCTGCTCGTCGCTGAGCAGCGACGGGTCGTGGCGGTCCCAGGGCACGTCGTCGGCGAGGTTCCAGCGCACGCGTTCCAGCGATTTGAAGATCTCGGGGTAGAGCATGCTGCCGTCGGGCGCGGGAAGGGTCATGGCGGAAAGGGTGTCCATGGCTCTACGTCTGCTTCGCGGGATCGGATGCATGCGCGGACACGGAGGCTGCCGTCACTGAGGCCGCCGTCACCGCCACGGTGCGCGACGCGCGCCACGCCGCCACGGCCGCGCCGATCTGCTCCAGGTCGCGCAGCACGGTCACGCCCGGCGCGATGCGCCGTCCGAGGCCGGGGTTGCCGCCGCCGGCCCACAGCTCGATGCGCTCGGGCAGCTGCCCGCGCAGCGAGGCGAGCGCCTCGGCCACCTGGGTCGCCGGGAACGCGGCGCTGAAGGACAGCGCGACGACGTCCGCCGAATGCGATTCCGCGGCCAGCGCGATGTCGCGCGCCGGCGTCTGGGTGCCCAGCGAGATGCAGCCCGCGTCGTTCAGGGTGAAGATGGCCTCGGCCATCAGCAGCCCGAGCTGGTGCACCTCGCCCGGCAGCGTGGTCAGCAGCACGCGCGGGGCCTGCGAGCCCGCCGGCAGGCCGTTGATGGTCGAGCGCAGCAGCCCCTGCGCGACTTCCGTATACAAGTGTTCCTCGTACACCTCGAGGTCGCCGCGCATCCACGCCTCGCCGACTTCCGTATTCATGGGGGCGATGACGTCGGAGATGAAATGTTCCAATCCCTGGCGGTGGAGGCTCTGCATGAGCTGCTGGCGCAGTTCCGTCACCCGGTGGCCGCGCAGCAGGTCCATCAGGGCCGCCAGTTCCGGGTTGAGGGGCGGCGATCCGTCCGCGGGATGCTCGTCAGCCAGCCCCTTGAGGTCGGCCAGGTCCTGCCCGATCAGCTTGCCCGGGCGCAGGCCGCGATCCATCAAGTGCTTGATGATGCGGAGCTTTTCGACCTGCTCAGGGGGGTAGACACGCTCGCCATGGGCGTCGCGCGCGGGGGTGGGGAAGCCGTAACGGCGTTCCCATACCCTCAGGGTGTCCTTGGACAGGCCCGTATTGCGCTCGACCGCGCTGATGGACAAGGGAAGATTCAGTATTGCGGACATGGTTTTTGTCTAGGACAAAAATCGTTATAGTCCCCGTGTGACCCTGAAACTTTAGCATTGTTTCGTGTCTTTGACTAAGACAACGCATGACTTTGCGGAATCGGAGCCAAGCTTGACAAGAATACTCGGACTTATCCTGATGCTGCTGGCCGGACAGGCTTCTGCCGCCACGCCTGCCGGGCAGCCGGCGCCGGCCATCCAGGGCAATCAAGGCAACCAGGCCGCCTGCGCCGGCCTGCTCAAGCACACCCTGCCGGGACTGCTGGAGGATGCCATTCCCCTGTGCCGCTACCAGGGCAAGGTCCTGCTGGTGGTGAACACCGCCAGCCAGTGTGGCTACACGTCGCAGTACCAGGGGCTGGAGGCGCTGTGGAAGCGCTACCGCGACCGCGGCCTGGTGATCGTCGGGTTCCCGTCCAACGACTTCGGCCGCCAGGAGCCGGGCAGCAACAAGGACATCGCGCAGTTCTGCGAGGCCAACTTCGGCGTGAGCTTCCCGATGTTCGCCAAGACCGAGGTGGCGGGTCCCCGCGCCAACGGCTTCTACAACGACCTGGCCAAGGTGAGCGGCAAGCGCCCGCAATGGAACTTCCACAAGTACCTGGTCGACCGCCGCGGCGAGCGCGTGCTGTCGTTCGAATCCGCCGTCGAGCCCGGTGACCGCAAGCTGGTCGCCGAACTCGAACGCCTGCTCGACGCGCGCTGAGCCGTCGCCCCCCGCTTTTCACCCTCCCAGCCACCGACTTCCCGAGAGAAAGAGGTTCGCCATGAACGCCCCCGACAGAATGTTCCTGCCCGACGTGCAGTCCACCCCGGACGAGCGGGCCATCGCCATCGACCGGGTCGGCGTGAAGTCGATCCGCCACCCGCTGTCGGTGCGCCGCGCGGACGGCAGCGTGCAGCACACCGTCGCCATGGTCGACATGTACGTCGGCCTGCCCGGCAACGTGAAGGGCACGCACATGTCGCGCTTCCTCGAGGTGCTGCAGAACGCCTCGCACGGCGAGCTGGATGCGGCGTCGCTGCCGGCGGTGGCGCGCGTCATGCTGGAGCGGCTGGAAGCCGAGTCCGGCTACATCGAGATGCGCTTCCCGTACTTCGTCGAGAAGGCGGCGCCGGTGTCCGGCGTGCGCAGCCTGATGGACTATGAAGTCACCCTGCGCGTGCAGGCGGGCGTGGCCTTCGAGGACACCACCCTCAAGGTGATGGTCCCGGTGACCAGCCTGTGCCCCTGCTCCAAGAAGATCTCCGAGTACGGCGCGCACAACCAGCGCTCGCACATCACCATCGACGCGCTGCTCGCCCCGGGCGCGACCCTGGCGGTCGAGGAACTGGTGGCCATCGCCGAGGCGCAGGCTTCCTGCGAGCTGTGGGGCCTGCTCAAGCGCCCGGACGAGAAGTATGTGACCGAACGCGCATACGACAACCCGAAGTTCGTGGAGGATCTGGTGCGCGACGTCGCCGCCGCGGTGAACGCGGACGACCGCATCACCGCGTACACGGTGGAGTCGGAGAACTTCGAGTCCATCCACAACCATTCGGCCTATGCGCTGATCTCGCGCGACAAGCGGCGCACAGGTGCGATCTGAGCGTGGCCTGAGCGCGCGGTAGGGGAGGGAGTCCATGCGCATCGCGGTCATCGGGTCGGGCATTGCCGGGCTGTCCAGCGCCTGGCTGCTGTCGCGCAGCCATGAGGTGACGCTGTACGAGGCGAACGACTACCTCGGCGGCCACACCCACACCGTGGACGTCACCCTGGACGGGGTGACGCACGGCGTGGACACCGGCTTCCTGGTGTTCAACCACCGCACCTACCCCAACCTGGTCGCCCTGTTCTCGCACCTGGGCGTGGAGACCGCCGCCTCGGACATGTCCTTCGGCGTGAGCCTGTCCGGCCTCGACCTGGAATGGGCCGGCTCCAACCTCGGCACGGTGTTCGCGCAGAAATCCAACCTGCTGCGCCGGCGCTTCTGGGGCATGTTGTCGGACATCCTGCGCTTCAACCGTGAAGCCGGCGCGCTGGCCCGGGCCGCTGGCGATGGCACGCAGTCCGCCGCGCAGCAGTCCGCCGCACAGGAGTCGCTAGGGGCTTTCCTCGACCGTGGCCGCTACGGCAAGCCGTTCCGCGACTGGTACCTGCTGCCCATGGCCGGCGCGATCTGGTCCTGCCCGACGCAGGTGATGCTGGACTATCCGGTCGCGACCTTCGCGCGCTTCTGCGCCAACCACGGCCTGCTGCAGGTCGAGGACCGGCCGCAGTGGCACACGGTGCGCGGCGGCGCGCGCCGCTACGTGGACAAGCTGGCGGCGGGCATCGCCCATGTGCGCCTGTCCGATCCAGTGCGCGCGGTGCGTGCCGTTCCGGGCGGCGTGCGCACCGCGAACGGTGGCGTGGAGGTGGCCAGCGCCCTGGGCACGTCGGTGTTCGACCAGGTCGTGCTCGCCTGCCACTCCCCCCAGGCACTGGCCATGCTGGCGGATGCGACCGACGCGGAACGCGAACTGCTGTCGGCGTTGCCTTACCAGCGCAACCGCGCGATCCTGCACACGGACGAGGCGCTGCTGCCGCGCCGCAAGTCGGTCTGGTCGGCCTGGAACTACCTGGCCGGCGAGGACGGGCCCGATGGCCGGCCGGTCGGCGTGTCCTACCTGATCAACAAGCTGCAGCCGCTGCCTTTCAAGCAGCCGGTGGTGGTCACCCTGAACCCGCCGCGCGAGCCGGACCCGGCCAAGGTCATCGCCGAGTTCGACTACGAGCATCCGGTGTTCGACCTGGCCGGCATCGCCGCGCAGTCGCGCCTCTTGTCCATCCAGGGCCGGCGCGGCCTGTGGTTCTGCGGCGCGTGGTGCGGCTACGGTTTCCATGAGGACGGCCTGAAGGCTGGCCTCGCCGTGGCCAATGCGCTGGGCGAACGCGCGCCCTGGCAGCAGGCGGCGCCCGCGACCCGGGTCGCGGGCGAGGCGCTGGCCTGATGCAGCCGGTCTCCACCATGGCCGCCACGCCCGCCGTGCGCATGCCGCTGGTCGTGGAGCGCTCGGGGCCGCGCATTTGCTTCGGCAGCGTGATGCACCGCAGGCTGCGGCCGACCGGGAACCGCTTCGTCTACCCGGTGTACTACCTGACGCTGCCGCGGCATGCGCTGGACGCCGCGCGCCGGCGCTGGTTCTCGGTGGATGCCTGGAACCTGATCGGCTTCCGACGCGCCGACCACGGCGCGC
>CAIVVS010000031.1 GCA_903909415.1 uncultured Pseudomonadota bacterium
CGAGGCAAAACCGAACAGGAAGCGGGAAGACCATGGGAGCAGGCAGGGGAATACGCGAGGTCGGCTACATCGATTGCGCCGGCGGCGGCCAGGTGACGATCCGGAACAACATCGCCTACATCGGCAACATGTCGGCGCCCGACGGCACGGTGATCTTCGACGTGAGCGACCCGAAGAACCCGCGAGAGCTCTCGCGCATGGGGATGATCACCGGCACCCACTCGCACAAGGTGCGGGTCGAGGGCGACCTGATGGTCATCAACCGCGAGCGCAATCCCTACCAGCTGGGCGCGCCCGACGCGTTCAAGGGTGGCCTGGGCATCTACGACGTGTCCGGCAAGGGCAAGCCCAAGCTGATCACCAACTGGGAAACCGAGGGCATGGGCGTGCACCGGTTCGACTTCGACGGCCGCTACGCCTACATCTCGCCCACGGTGAAGGGATACCTCGGCAACATCGTGATGATCCTCGACCTCGCCGACCCGGCGCGGCCGAAGGAAGTCGGCCGCTGGTGGATGCCCGGCCAGTGGACCGAGGGCGGCGAGGTGCCGACCTGGGACAAGGCCGACCACAAGTGCCACCACCCGCTGCGCGTAGGCAACCGCCTGTACACCAGCTACTGGTTCGGCGGTTTCGTGATCCTGGACATCAGCGACATGAGCAAGCCGAAGTTCGTCTCCGGCTACGACACCAGCCCCCCCTTCCCCTGGCCGACGCACACCGCCATCAAGGTGCCGTTCCAGGTGCAGGGCCGCGACATCCTGCTGGTGGCCGACGAGGACGTGGCCAAGAAGCGGGACTCCTACGGTTCCTTCCTGTGGCTGTTCGACATCTCCGACGAGACGCGGCCGGTGCCCTTCGCGAGCTACCAGGTCGACAGCGTGGACGGCACGCCGCAACCGCCCGAGACCGGCTGCCACCAGCCCTGCGAGATCATCACCAGCACCGAGATCCCGGTGGCCTGGTTCGCCAGCGGCCTGCGGGTGATCGACATCGCCAAGCCGCATGCCCCCAAGGAGGTCGCCTGGTACATGCCCGACGTGCAGTTCGGCGCCAAGCGCGTGTGCTCGAACGACGTGACCGTGGACGACCGCGGCCTGATCTACCTGCTGGACCGGATCCGCGGCTGCTGGATCCTGGAGCGAACCACGGACTGACGAGCGCGCGACCGGCGGCCCCGCTCAGCCGGCCAGCACCGCAAGGTCCGCGGCATCCAGCGCGTCCGGCACGCCGCGCGTGATCAGCGCGGCGAAGTCCTCGTCCGGCACCATGGTGGTCAGGCAGTAGAGCCGTCCGCTGCCGGTGTTCTCCACCACGTGTTCCTCGCCCGCCTTCACCAGGAAGGAGTCGCCCCGGGCGATGGGGAACTCGCGCCCGCCGGCCTTCGCCACGCCGTTGCCGTGCAGCACGTAGAACAACTCGTCCGCGGCGCGGTGCGTATTGGGCGGCGTCTTCCCCCTCACGTCGAAGATCTCCACCACGGTGACGAAGCTCGTGCCCTCGGCGGCAGGGTCCGCCAGCAGCGCGAACTTGTTGGTGTCCGAGGCCTGGATGCGGAACACCCTGCAATCGGCGATGGAGCGGGCCCGCACTTTCGTTTCCCGGCCTTTCATTTCCGGGCCTTCCTCGCCGGGCGCGTACCGCCCAGCGCCTTCAGCACGGCGGCGGAATCCACCACGCAGCCGAAGCAGGTGCGCACGTTGTACAGCGTGGCCTGCATGCAGTAGCCGGGCGAGGTGGTCGCGCTGCAGTCCTCCACCAGGATGGTGTCGTAGCCCAGGAAGTTCGCGTCCATCAGTGTGGCCAGCACGCACTGGTCGGCGTTGACGCCGCCGAACAGCAAGGTGGTGATGCCCAGGTTCCTGAGGATGCTGTCCAGCTCGGTGTCCCAGAACCCGCTCATGCGGAACTTGTCCACGCGCAGGTCAGCCGGCGCGATGCGCAGCTCGTCCACCACGGCCGCCGCCCAGCTGTCCTTCTGCAGCACGCGTGCTCCGCGCCCCATGCCGCGCTTCAGCGCGTCACCCAGCCCGGTGCTTCGCCCGTCGGGATTGTAGACATGCAGCAGTGCGGGGCTCAGGTTGGCGCGGTCTGGCCGGTTGCCCCAGTTGACCCAGACCACCGGCACGTCCGCGCCACGCAACCTGGGCAGCAGGCGCGACAGCGGCGCGATCGGCGAGCGCGCGCCGGACACGTCCACGCCGATGGACGCGAGCCATCCGTCCGGATGGCAGAAGTCGTTCTGCATGTCGATGACCACCATCGCCGTCTTGGCGAGGTCGAGCTCGATCGCCTGCGGCGTGGCGGCGATGCGCGCGCGGCGCACCGGCCGCGCCGCACGGGTCATGTCCAGGGTATGCGCATCCACCCGCCACTGGTTGCCGGGCCGCGCGCCCAACGGCCGCCTGGAAGAGGCGGCCATCAGTTCGGCTTCCCCAGGTGCTCCCCCGCCTTGCTGCCGCGCATGCCGGCCATGACGGTCGGCGCGCCGCGTGCCGGCATGCTGCCGGCCCGGGGGCGCGATGCGGGACCTGCCGGGCTCATGAGTCCGCCACCATCTCGCTTTCGTGCCAGTTGCCCAGCGCCAGCCGGGACAGCACCACCATCAGCAGGAACAGCAGCACGCCGGTCACCGTGATCAGGAACAGCGCCGCGAACAAGCGCGGGATGTTGATCTGGAAACCGGCCTGCAGGATCTGGTAGGCCAGGCCCGCGGCATTGCCGCCGGTGCCCGCCACGAACTCGGCCACGACCGCGCCGATCAGCGCCAGCCCGCTGGAGATGCGCAGCCCGCCGAAGAAATACGGCAGCGCCGAGGGGATGCGCAGGCGCAGCAGGGTTTGCATACGCGTGGCCTTGTTCATGCGGAACAGGTTGACCAGGCCCGGATTGACGCTGCGCAGGCCGAGCGTGGTGTTGGAGATGATGGGGAACAGCGCGACGATGGTCGCGCAGATGGTGAGTGCCGCGTCCGGGCTCTTGACCCAGATGATGATCAGCGGCGCGATCGCCACCACCGGCGTGACCTGCAGCAGCACCGCGTAGGGGAACAGGGACATCTCGATCCAGCGGCTCTGCACGAACAGGAAGGCCACCAGCGTCCCCAGCAGCACCGCCCAGAAGAAGGCGAGGAAGGTGACCTTGAGCGTGATCATCAGCGAGGAGAACAGCAGCACGCGGTCGGCGACGAGGGTCTCGAACACCAGCACCGGCGAGGGAACCAGGTACTTGGGCACCTCCAGCGCGAGGACGATGACGTGCCAGGCCAGCAGGATCACCACGCCGATGGCCACCGGCATGGCCACGCGCAGGAAGCGGGGGTCCTGCACCAGCGGCGCGGCCATCAGCCCTCCCGCGCCCCGGCGTCGCTCGCCTCGGCCAGCAGCTCCGAGAGCTCCTTGCAGTAGGCGGCGAACTTCTGCGTGACCCTGAACGATTCATCGCGCGGGTGCGGTTCGTCGATCACGACTTCCCTGAGGATCCTCCCGGGCCGCGCGGCCATCACCACCACGCGCGTGGACAGGAACACCGCCTCGTAGATGCTGTGGGTGACGAACATCACGGTGAGCTTCTTCTCCCACCACAGGCGGATCAGGTCCGCATCGAGCCGGTTGCGGGTGATCTCGTCCAGCGCGCCGAAGGGCTCGTCCATCAGCAGCAGGTTGGGCTCGGTGACCAGCGCGCGCGCGATCGACGCGCGCATCTGCATGCCGCCCGAAAGCTCGCGCGGGTAGCTGGCGGCGAACCCCTCCAGGCCGACCAGCCGCAGCGCGGCGTCCACCCGGGAGTCCGCCTCGGCGCGCGGCACGCCGGCGAGGTCCAGCGGCAGGCGCACGTTGCCGCGCACCCGCGCCCAGGGCATCAGCGTGGCCTCCTGGAACACGAACACCAGCTTGCGCCCCGCCTCGCCGACCGCGTCGAAGCCGCCATGCCACCAGCGCAGCCGGCCAGCGGTGGCCGAGATCAGGTTGGCGACCATCTTCAGCAGCGTGGACTTGCCGCAGCCGGAGGGCCCGAGCAGCGTCACGAACTCCCCGGGCTGGACCGTGAGGTTGATCCGCTCCAGCGCGCGGGTGCCGTTCGGGTAGGTCTTCTCCGCGGACAGCACTTCGACGACCGGCGCTGCGGGCGTCTCCACGTTGTCGGCTGCGTTCATGGCGCCCATTCTAACCGCCGCGAACCGGGTGGCAGGCAGCAGCGCTGCGCGCCCGCACTTGGTGCGCGGCACGCGTGTACCCGCACCACGCCAGCGCCGGGCCGCGGTTCAGGAATCCGGCCGACGCCAGGCGGGCTCGCCGAGCAACCAGGTTTCCGCCACTGCACGGTCGTCTCCCAGCACCATCAGCGCGAACACCAGTTCCTCGAACGAGTCGCAGCGGGCGGTGCGGCGCGCGAGCAGCGGCGTGGCCGCCGGATCCAGCACGACGAAGTCCGCCTCGCGCCCGGGCTGGAAGCTCCCGATGCTGGCATCCAGCGCCAGCGCGCGCGCGCCGCCCAGGGTCGCCAGGTACAGCGCGTCCCACGCCCCCAGCGGCCAGCCGCCCAGGCGCGCCACCTTGTAGGCCTCGTGCATGGTGGCGAGCATCGAGAATGAGGTGCCGCCACCCACGTCGGTCGCCAGCCCCACCAGCATGCCGGCCTTGCGCGCCGCCGCGCCGTCGAACAGGCCGCTGCCGAGGAAGGTGTTGGAGGTAGGGCAGAAGGCCGCCGCCGTGCCGGTGGCCGCCATGCGCGCGCGGTCGTGTTCGTCCAGCCAGATGCAGTGCGCGTAGACCGCGCGCGGCCGCAGCAGCCCGAAACGGTCGTAGACGTCGAGGTAGCTCCGGTGCCCGGGGAACAGGCCGGCGATCCACGCGACCTCGTCGCGGTTCTCGGCGACGTGCGACTGCAAGTGCACGTCGGGATGACCGGCCGCGAGGCGGGCGGCGGCCTCCAGCTGCGCGGCCGTGGAGGTGCCGGCGAAGCGCGGCGTGATCGCGTAACCCAGCCGGCCGCGACCGTGCCAGCGCCGGATCAGCGCCAGGCTGTCGGCTTCCGAGGACTGCGCCGTGTCGCGCAGGAACGGCGGGCAGTTGGCGTCCATCATCACCTTGCCCGCGACCAGCCGCATGCGCCGCGCGAGCGCCTGTTCGAACAAGGCATCCACCGACTGCGGATGGACGGTGCAGAAAGCCAGTGCGCTGGTGGTGCCGTTGCGCAGCAGCTGGTCGATGAAGAACCCGGCGACGTCGGCGGCATGCGCCGGGTCGGCGAACTCGGCCTCGGCCGGGAAGGTGTAGCGCTCCAGCCAGCCGAGCAGGGACTCGCCGCCCGAGGCGATGACGTCGGTCTGGGCGTAGTGGACGTGGGTGTCGATGAAGCCCGGGACGATGAGCCTGCGTCCGAGGTGCACGACATCCGCGTCCGGGTGGCGGGCGAGCACCTCCCCCGCCTCGCCGCATTCGACCACGCGCCCGTCACGCACCACCAGCGCCCCGTCCTCGTGCGCCCGGACCGCGTGTTCGGCGCCTGCCGCGGCGGGATCGGCGATGCAGTGGGCAATCCGCCCGCGGAAGGCGCGCGCCCGCGCGCCCGGGTGCGGGTTCGTGGTCACGCCGTCCTCCGGCGACCGCGCATCAGTCGGTGCGCGCGCCCTGCGCGACCCAGCGCCCGATCAGCTCGCGCTCCTCATCGGTGATGCCGGTGAGGTTGCCCGGCGGCATCACCTTGCCGGACACGACCTGCTGGTTGATGCGCGCGGCCAGCGTGCGCACGCGGTCCGGCGTGTCCAGCATGATGTTGCCCGGCGGCTGCGCGAATCCCGGCTGCGTGGGCACCGGCGAATGGCAGCTCACGCAGCGCGCATCCATCACCTTGCGCACCTGCGCAAACGACACCGCCTCGCCCGCCTTGGGCGCCGCGGGCGCGATCAGCCAGGCCACCAGCAGCATCAGCAGCAGCGCCGCGACGGGGTAGCCCGGCGCGATGCGGCCCTTGTGGCGCAGGTTGAAGAAGTGGCGCACCAGCACCGCCGCCGCGCCCAGGGCCGCGAGCACCAGCCAGGCGTGCTTGTGACCGTAGGTCATCGGGTAGTGGTTGCTGATCATGATCAGCAGCACCGGCAGCGTGAAGTAGTTGTTGTGCACGCTGCGGCGCTTGCCGTCGATGCCGGGCGCGGGATCGGGAACCTGCCCGGCCTTGATCGCCTCGACCATCTTGCGCTGGCCCGGGATGATCACGAAGAACACGCTCCAGACCATGATGGTGCCGATCACCGCGCCGACGTGGATGTAGGCCGCGCGCGCCGAGAACAGCTGCTGGAAGCCCCAGGCCGCCGCCACCAGCAGCAGGTAGATCACCACGCCCAGCGCCCTGTCGTTGCGGATGAAGCGGCACAGCAGGTCGTACACCACCCAGCCCGCCACCAGGCTGCCGGCGCTGATCGCGATCGCCGTGCCGGGGCTCAGGTCGGCCACCGACTTGTCGATCAGCCAGGCGCTCGCGCCCCACCAGTAGACGATGCCGAGCAGCAGGGTGCCGCTGATCCAGGTCCAGTAGGCCTCCCACTTGAACCAGTGCAGGGTCTCGGGAATGACCTCGGGGCCGACCAGGTACTTCTGCTTGTGGTAGAAGCCGCCGCCGTGTACCGACCAGACCTCGCCGTAGATGCGCTTGTTCGGGCCCTGGTAGGGCTCCAGGTGGTTGTCCAGCCAGATGAAGTAGAACGAAGCGCCGATCCAGGCGATGCCGGTGATGATGTGCAGCCAGCGCGCGAGCATGGCCAGCCAATCGACGATGTAGGCTTCCAATTGAGCGTTCCCGTAGTCGTGGTCGTTGGGCGGAGCAGGGCCCGATGATACCCCGCGGACCGGCGCGGTCCGCCCGCCTCAGGCCGGCTGCATGAGCACCACCAGCGCGATGCCGATGGCGGTGTAGAACATGAAGGCCGATTGCCTGCCGTTCCAGCGATCGGACTGCCAGGATGCGAACCACTGCCCGCCCGCGATCATGAAGCCCCCGAACCAGACGCAGAATCCCAGCAGGAGGCCGGCGTAGGCCGCGGATTTCGCGGCCTCGAACGCCGGCGCGGGCGCACCCAGCGCCATGGCCATGCGGGCGGCGCCGGCCAGGCACAGCAGCGCGACCAGCGCCTCGGCCAGCACCACCATCACGAAGGCCAGCCGGTGGAACCATTCCGCATGGATCGCGCGGCTGCGCAGCCGGCTCTGCGGATGCACCGTGTCCATCGACAGCACGTGGCGCACGAACTCGAAGTTGGTGCGCGGGTCGGCGACATTGTTCCACGCCACCGACAGCGCGAACAGGCCGACCTGCCCGACCAGCAGCAACTGGGCGATTCGCACCACGGGCCAGCCCGCCTCAGGCAAGCGCGGCTCCCGGGACGGCCCGGGGCGTTGCCGCCGGCCGCGCGGCGCGCAACTGCATCAGCTGCGCGGCCACCGCCACCGCGATCACGCCCGGCTCCTTGCCGGTGACCCCGGGGATGCCGATCGGGCAGGTCATGCGCGCCACCAGCGCCGCATCCAGGCCGCGCGCCGCGAAGCGCTGCTCGAAGCGCACGCGCTTGGTGCCCGACCCGATCAGGCCGAGGTAGGCGAAGTCGCCGCGCCGCAGGATGCGCTCGCACAGGTCCTGGTCCAGCGCATGGCTGTGGGTCATCACCAGGAAGGCGGTGCCGGGCGCGGCGCGCGCGACCTCGTCCTGCGGGTCGTCGGCAAGCCGCTTGCGCACGTTGCCGGCGGCGTCGGCGGGGAATTCCGCTTCGCGGCTGTCCACCCAGGTGAGCGACACCGGCAACTCGCCCAGCACCCGGGCCAGCGCGCGGCCGACATGGCCGGCGCCGAACAGCATGACCTCGAAGGCCGGCAGCGCGACGCGCTCCAGCAACACCCCGTCGGCCATCAGCGCGCCGGCCTGCGCGTCTTCAAGCAGCGCCAACGCAGCCGCACGGTGCTGTGCCGGCAGCGGCCCGGCCACGCCGTCGGCGCAGCCTGCATCCCGGCGCGAGAACACGCGCGGTCGCTCGCCACCGTCCAGCCAGGTGGCGAGCAGCGCCGGCGGGTGCCCGGCGAGCGCGGCGTCCAGGTCATCCAGCATCGCCAGGCCCGCCGCGGCGTCCTGCGGCAGGAAGCGCTCCATCACCAGCCAGGTCGCGCCACCGCAGCACTGCCCGAGGCTGGGCCCGAGCGGGAAGCGGTACTGGGCGATGCGCGCGCCCTCGCCGGCGAGCATCCCGCGCGCCAGTTCGAGGGCCTTGAACTCCAGGTTGCCGCCGCCCACCGTGCCGTGCATCGCATCGGCCGAAACCAGCATGCGCGTGCCCGGCTCGCGCGGGATGGAGCCGCGCACGCCGGCCACCACCACGCTGGCGCAGGGCGTGCCTGCGGCGAGCCAGGCGCGCAGTTCGCGCATCCATTCCATCAGGAGGCAGCCTTCCCGACAGCGCGGGCGCGCAACTCGTCCACCGACTTCAGTATCTGCTCGGGTGTAGCCGGCGCATCCAGGCAAGGGCTGGCGACATATCCACCCGAGGCCGCAACGGCGTCGCGCACCGCATGGAACACCGACATGCCCAGCATCAGCGGCGGCTCGCCCACCGCCTTGGAGAGGTGCACGTTCTCCTCGGTGTTGCGGCCTGCCGCCCACAGGGACACACGGAAGTCCGCCGGGATGTCGCCCGCCACAGGAATCTTGTAGGTCGATGGCGCATGCGTGCGCAGCGCGCCACGCGCGTCCCACACCAGTTCCTCGGCGGTGAGCCAGCCCATGCCCTGCACGAAGCCGCCTTCCACTTGGCCGCGGTCCAGCGCCGGGTTCAGCGACTTGCCCACGTCCTGCAGGATGTCGGCGCGCAACAGGCGCATCTCGCCGGTGAGGGTGTCGATCGCCACCTCGGACACGGCCGCGCCGTAGGAGTAGTAGTAGAACGGCTTGCCGCACAGCGTCCTGGGGTCGTAGCTGATGCCCGGTGTGCGGTAAAAGCCGGTGGCCGAGAGCGACACGCGCTTCATCCAGGCCATCTTCGCGAGTTCGCCGAAGGACAGCGACCCGGCAGCCTCCGACCCGCCGCCATGCACGCGTCCACCCTCGAATCGGACCGACTCCTGGGCAACGCCCAACTGCTCCGCCGCCACCGCCGCCAGGCGCGACTTCAGCTCGCGGCAGGCCGCCATCGCCGCCATGCCGTTCAGGTCGCTGCCCGAGGACGCCGCGGTGGCCGAGGCGTTCGGCACCCGCGCGGTGTCGGAAGCCGTGATCCGTACCCGGCCGATGTCGATGCCGAATTCGTGCGCCACCACCTGCGCAACCTTGGTGAACAGGCCCTGGCCCATCTCGGTGCCGCCGTGGTTCAGCATCACCGTGCCGTCGGTGTAGATGTGCACCAGCGCGCCGGCCTGGTTGAGCATGGTGCTGGTGAAGGAGATGCCGAACTTCAGCGGCGTGAGCGCGATGCCGCGCTTGATCACCGGGCTGCCGGCGTTCCAGCGCCGGATCGCCTCGCGCCGCGCGGCGTAGTCGGACGTACGTTCCAGTTCGGCCACCATTTCGTGCATCACGAAGTCGGTGACCTTCTGGCGGTAGGGCGCCTCGTCGCGCACGCCCGGCACGTAGAAGTTGCGCTTGCGCACTTCCAGCGGGTCCAGGCCGAGGTGGCGCGCCACCTCGTCGATCACGTTCTCCGTCGCCATCATCCCCTGCGGCCCGCCGAAGCCGCGGAACGCCGTGGCGGACTGCATGTTGGTCTTGCAGCGGTGCGAGACGATGCGCACGTTGGCGAGGAAGTAGCAGTTGTCCGCGTGCATCATGGCGCGGTCGTTCACCGGCCCCGACAGGTCGGCGGAGATGCCGCAGCGCGAGGCCAGCACCATGTCCAGCGCGGTGATCACGCCCTCGTCGGTGAAACCGGCCTGCCAGTCGACGCGGAAGTCGTGGCGCTTGCCGGTGACCATCATGTCGTCGTCGCGATCCAGCCGGTACTTCACCGGATGGCCGGTGGCCTGCGCGAGCACGGCGGCGATGCAGGCCGGCGGCGCCGCCTGCGTCTCCTTGCCGCCGAAGCCGCCGCCCATGCGGCGGCACTCGACCGACACCTTGTGCGCATCCACCCCCAGCGCGTGCGCGACCAGCAGCTGTGCCTCGCCGGGATGCTGGTTGGAGCTGTGCACCAGCATCTGGCCGTCCTCGCCGGGAATCGCATAGGCGACCTGGCCCTCGAGGTAGAACTGCTCCTGCCCGCCGATCTGCAGCCTGCCCGACAGCCGGTGAGGCGCGGCAGCCAGTGCGGCGGTCGCATCCCCGCGCTCCAAGGTGCGGGTCGGCAGCACGAAGGCGCCGGCCGCCAGCGCCGCGTCGATGTCCAGTATGGCGGGCAGGTCCTGGTACTCGACCTTCGCGAGACGCGCGGCGCGGCGTGCCTGGTCCACGGTCCGCGCAGCGACGGCAAACACGGGCTGGCCCAGGTACTCCACGGTGCCCGATGCCAGCAGCGGCTCGTCCTTCAGCACCGGCCCGACATTGTTCTCCCCGCGCAGGTCCGCGGCGGTGAGCACCGCCACCACGCCGGGCGCGGCGCGCACCGCCGACAGGTCCATGGCGACGATGCGCGCATGCGCGCGCGCCGACAGGCCGCAGGCGGCGTGCAGCGTGCCGCGCAGCTCGAGGATGTCGTCGGTGTAGGCCGCGGCGCCGCTGACATGCAGGTGCGCGCTGTCGTGGCGCACCGCTTCTCCAATGCTGCCCTGCGCGACGCTGCCCTGCGCGACGCCGCCCTGCGCCGCGGCACCCGGTTCCGTGGTCGTGCCCGCGTTCACGCCGGCACCGCCTTGAGGTCGTACAGCGACAGCGGCGCGTCGGGGCGCTGCGGCCCGGCGTCGAGGAACAGCCTGCGCAGCAGGTTGGCCGAGGCGGCCTTGCGGTAGGCGCTGCTGGCGCGCATGTCGCTGATCGGCTGGAAGTCCGCGCCGAGCGCGTCCACCGCGCGGGCGAGCGTCGCCTCGTCGAAGGCGCCGCCCGCGAGCGCCTGCTCGCAGCCGCGCGCGCGCGCCGGCACCGCAGCCATCCCGCCGAAGGCGATGCGCGCGCCGCCGATGCGCCCGCCCTCGACCTGCAGCGCAAAGGCCGCACATACCGCCGAGATGTCCTGGTCGAAGCGCTTGGACAGCTTCCAGCTGCGCAGCACCAGCCCGGGCGCGGGCGGCGGCAGGCGCAGCGCCTGCACGAACTCGCCCGGCTGGAGTGCGTTCTTCTGGTAGCCGAGGTAGAAGTCCTCGAGCGCGAGTTCGCGCGTCGCCGCACCACGGCGCAGCACGATGCACGCGCCCAGCGCGATCAGCGCCGGCATGGAATCGCCGATCGGCGAGCCGTTGGCGACGTTGCCGCCCAGCGTCCCGGCATTGCGGATCGGCGGCGAGGCGAAGCGCCGCAGCAGTTCGGACAGTTCCGGGTGACGCCCGACAAGCACCGGCATCACCTCGGTGAGTGTCGCCGCGGCGCCGATCTCCAGCCAGCCGCCGGACCCGCTGATCGCGCGCAGTTCCGCCACCTCGCCGGTGTAGATCAGGTCGCCGAGTTCGCGGTGCTGCTTGGTCACCCACAGGCCGACATCGGTGCCGCCGGCCAGCAGGCGCGCGCCGGGCAGGGCCTCGCGCAGCCGCGCCAGTGCGTCCAGGCTGCGCGGCGCATGGAAACCGGCCTGGCCATCTCCATAGGAGAAATCGCGTTCACCCCTGATTTCCTTGAGCTTTTCCAGCACCTTGCGCTCGCCGTCCGCGCACGCCGCGGCATGCCGGCCGCAGGGCGCACCCAGCCAGTCGGCATCCGCCTCGGGCAGGGCCTCGCCCAGGCCGCGCATCGCGAGCGCCGCCTCCACGATCGGGCGGTAGCCGGTGCAGCGGCACAGGTTCCCGGACAGCGCATCCTCGACCGCGCCACGGTCCGGCGCCGGATCGGACTTGTACAGCGCGAACATCGACATCACGAAGCCCGGCGTGCAGAAGCCGCACTGCGAGCCATGGCAGTCCACCATGGCCTTCTGCACCGGGTGCAGCGCCTCATCAACGACGCGGGCGCCGCTGCCTGCGCCGCCGCCGGCGCGCTTCAGGCTCTCGACCGTCACCAGCGCCTTGCCATGCAGCGTGGGCAGGAACTGGATGCAGGCATTGACCGCCCGGTACCGCAGGCGCGAGCCGTCGGCCGGGTCGGGCTCGGCCAGCACCACGGTGCACGCACCGCAGTCCCCTTCGGCACACCCCTCCTTGGTGCCGGTGCGGCCCAGCGTCTCCCGCAGGTGGCCGAGCACAGTGCGCGTCACTGGTGCATCGCGCACCTCGTTGACCTCCCCGTCGAGCAGGAAGCGGATCGGCCGGCTTTCGCTTGCTTGGTTCATCGTGCTGCAAACCTGTTTGGGATCAGTGGGTTGGTACGAATCTGCGGCGCGTCGATGTTCTGCCGGGGTAAGCGCTTTGTCAACGCGACACCACCGCCCCGCGTCGCGCCGACGTGGGAAGCCCGACGGCAGGCTGCCTTCACGCCCGCAGCAACGACTGCGCCGGAACGGCGCGCGCGGCGTCTGGCACCGTAATTGCTAAATCCCCGGACAGCCGTGCCGGGCCCGGCATTGCGAACCACGATGAACCAAGGAGCGACCATGTCCCCGCATTCCACGCCGAGGTCCAAGCCCCGCCGTTCCGCCCTGCGCGCCGTCGCCGCAGGCTGCGCCGCCGCCTGCGCGCTGGCCTTCCTCCCGGCCGCGCAGGCCCAGGAGGTGACCAAGATCCGCTACACGCTGGACTGGCGCTTCGAGGGGCCGGCCACGCCCTTCCTGATGGCCGCCGCGAAGGGGTACTACAAGGACGAGAAGCTCGACGTGACCATCGATGCAGGCACCGGCTCGCCGGCGGGCATCAACCGCGTCGCCACGGGCACCCACGACATCGGGCTGGGCGACATCACCTCGCTGTTCGAGTTCTACTCGAACAACCAGCAGAACCCGTCGGCACGCATCCAGGCGATCTACGTCCTGTACGAGCAGTCCCCGGCGATGGCCTTCGCCCTCAAGAAGTCCGGCATCAAGTCGCCCAAGGACCTCGAGGGCAAGACCCTGGGCGCGCCGGTGTTCGACGGCGGGCGCAAGGCCTTCCCGATCTTCGCCAAGGCGGTCGGCATCGACATGGGCAAGATCAAGTGGCAGACCATGGAGCCGGCCCTGCGCGAGACCATGCTGGTGCGCGGCGAGGTGGACGCGATCACCGGCTTCCATTTCAGCGGCCTGCTGTCGCTCAACGCACGCGGCGTGAAGGACGAGGACGTGGTGATGTTCAAGTACACCGACTACAAGGTGCCGCTCTACGGCAACGTGATCTTCGCCAGCCCCAGGTTCATCGCCGAGAAGCCCCAGGCCGTGGCCGGGTTCCTGCGCGCCACCAACAAGGCGATCAAGGAAACCATCGCCGACCCGGCCGCCGCGATCAAGTACCTGAAGCAGCGCGACCCGGTGATCAACGAGGAAATCGAGCTGCGCCGCCTCAAGCTGGCGCTGGACGGCTACATCGCCACCCCCGGGGCGAAGTCCAACGGGCTGGGCGGCTTCAACAAGCTGCGCCTGGAGCAGGGCCTGGAATCCGTGATGTGGGGCTTCGGGCTGAAGAACGCGGTCAACCTGGACTGGATGATCAACTCCTCCTTCCTGCCCCCGGCCGCCGACCGGCGCATCTGAGCCGCGCGTGCCGCCGGGTCCCGGATGCATCCCTCCGGGGCCCGGCAGCGCGCCTGACATGTACGTCCGCAACCAGTGGTATCCCGCGGCGGCCGGCACCGAACTCGGTGACGGCCTGCTCGCGCGCAGGCTGCTCGACCAGCCGCTGGTGGTCTACCGCACGGGTGCCGGCGCGCCGGTGGTGCTGGCCGACCGCTGCCCGCACCGCTTCGCGCCCCTGTCCATGGGCACGCGCCACGGCGACGGCATCGAGTGCGGCTACCACGGCATGCGTTTCGGGCCGGACGGCGCCTGCACCCACGTGCCGGGCCAGGACCGCATCCCGCCCGGGGCCTGCGTGCGCGCCTATCCCGCCGTCGAGCGGTACGGCCTGGTGTGGGTTTGGATGGGAGAGCCGGCGCGCGCCGATGCCGCACGGCTGCCCGACATCCCGCAGTACGGCCAGCCCGGCTGGACCGTCTCCGCGGGCTACTCGCGCTTCGGGGCGAACTTCCAGAACATCACCGACAACCTGATCGACCCGGCGCACACGTCCTTCGTCCACAAGCGCACCATAGGCAGCGCCTCCGGCGGGGACGTGCCGATCATGACCTCGGAGCGCGGCGACACCGTGACGGCCGGGCGCTGGGTGGATGCCTCGCCGCCGGTCCCGCTGGTGGAGCGCTTCCTGCCCGGCGCCTTCGCCGCCAGCGGCGGACTGGTGGACCGATGGCAGTTCTACTCGGTCACCGCGCCCTGCGTGGCCTGGGTGGACTTCGGCGCGATGCCGGCCGGCCGGCCGCATACTGCGGCGGAACAGGCTGCGGCTCCGTTCCGCGTGCTGTCCTACGGGATGCTGGCCCCGGAGACGGCCCATTCCACGCCCTACTTCTGGTTCCAACTGCGCAACGTCGCCGTCGGCGACGCGCAGGTCACCGCCGAGTTCGAGCGCCTCTACGACCTGACCTTCGAGGAGGACAGGGTGCTGCTGGAGGCGATCGAGGCGGCGGAAACCGCCCAGCCGGGCATGCAGCCGGTGCGCATCGCCAGCGACGCCGGGCTCACCCGGCTGCGGCGCATGGTTGCCCGGCTGGTCGAGCAGGAGCAAGGCGACCCCGCGCCCTGACGCCGGATGGCTCGCCGGGGCACGCGTGCCGCGCACCAAACCATGCACCGGACACCGCCTGTCCCGGCCCGCCCGCCCCCCGTCCGGCCTCGTGGCACGGCCCTTGCTGCTGCGTAGCATCATGAGCCCCCCCTTTCAACCGCCTATTCGCGGATAATCCCCGGGCTCATTCGCCCGAGGAGGCCCAAGCCATGTCGATGATCCGCAATGTCAGAACCACCGTGTCAGCACTCACCATGCTGGTGCTGGGGGCGCTCGCTTTCGGTGCGCACGCCCAGACCCAGCCGCTGACCAAGGTCCGGTTCATCCTGGATTGGCGCTTCGAGGGCCCGTCGGCGCTGTTCCTCCTGCCCAAGGCGAAGAAGTACTTCGAGCAGGAAGGCCTTGACGTCACCATCGATGCCGGCACCGGTTCCGGCGCCGCGGTCACGCGCGTGGCCTCGGGGGCCTATGACATGGGCTTCCCGGACATCAGCGCCATGATCGAGTTCCTGGCCAACAACCAGGGCAACCCCGGCGCGCGCATGCAGGCCGTGTACATGGTGTACGACGCCACTCCGGCCGCCGTGATGGCGCTGAAGAAGTCAGGCATCACCAAGCCCTCGGACCTGAACGGCAAGAAGCTGGGCGCGCCGGTGTTCGATGCCGGGCGCAAGGCCTTCCCGATCTTCGTCAAGGCGAACAACCTGAACGAGAAGTCCATCGCCTGGACCTCGATGGACCCGCCGCTGCGCGAGACCATGCTGGTGCGCGGCGACGTCGACGCGATCACCGGCTTCACCTTCACCAGCATGTTCAACCTGAACCGCGCCGGCATCAAGGACGAGGACATCGTCGTGCTGCGCTACCTCGACCACGGCGCCAAGCTGTACGGCAACTCGGTGGTGGTGAGCCAGCGCTTCATCGACGCGAACCCGAAGGCGGTGGCCGGCTTCCTGCGCGCCCTGACCCGCGGGATCAGGGACGTGATCGCCGACCCGGCGGGCGCCATCCAGTACGTGCGCGAGCGCGACCAGCTGATCGACGTGCCGCTCGAGCAGCGACGCATCCAGATGGCCATCCGCGACGCGATCGCCACGCCGGAGTTCCGCTCCAACGGCATAGGCGCGATCAACAAGCTGCGTTTCGAGGACACCGTCGCCCAGGTGGTCACCGCCTTCAACCTCAAGGCCACCCCCAACGTCGACGCCCTGTTCAACTCCAGCTTCCTGCCCAGCAGGTCGGAGCGGCAGGTGTTTTCGAAGTGAGGTTCGCGAGTTGAATCTCGCGAACTGAGTCCAGCAAGGCAAGCGCAGCGCCCCCGTCCGCGAGGACGGGGCCACATCCTGACCACGCACACCGATCGCCTAGAAGGAATTGCCCGGAATGGCCAACGCATTCGTTGAGTTCGACAAGGTCTACCTCGCCTACGACGACACCGGCAACGCCATCGAGGACGTCACCCTCAACATGCAGGAGGGGGAGTTCATCGCCATCGTCGGCCCCTCCGGGTGCGGCAAGTCCACCTTCATGAAGCTGGTGTCGGGCCTGCGCCCGCCGAACCAGGGCCACGTGCTGGTGGCAGGCCGCGAGGTCTCGGGGCCGCTCAAGATCGTCGGAATGGCGTTCCAGAACGCCACGCTGCTGCCCTGGCGCACGACCATAGACAACGTGCTGCTCCCTCTGGAGATCGTCGAGCCTTACCGCTCCAACTTCAAGAAGAACTACGACGAGTACCGCGCCCGCGCCGAGGCGCTGCTCAAGACCGTCGGCCTGGCCGGCAACGAGGAGAAATTCCCCTGGCAGCTGTCGGGCGGCATGCAGCAGCGCGCCTCGATCTGCCGCGCGCTGGTGCACGAGCCCAAGCTGCTGCTGCTGGACGAGCCCTTCGCCGCGCTCGACGCCTTCACCCGCGAGGAGCTGTGGTGCGTGCTGCGCGACCTGTGGGCGCTGCAGAAGTTCACCGTGGTGCTGGTGACCCACGACCTGCGCGAGGCGACCTTCCTCGCCGACACCGTGTACGTGATGAGCAAGCGCCCCGGCAGGATCCTCCTGCGCCGGGAAGTGGACCTGCCGCGCCCGCGCGAGCTGGAGGAGACCTACACCGACCGCTTCACGTCCATCGTCCACGAACTGCGCAGCCTGATCGGCGCGGTCCGCAAGACCTGAGCAACACCGGAGAGCCACATGGCAACCAAGAAATCCAAGATCGACAAGTGGGCACCCTGGCTGATGCTCACCGGCATCATCATCGTCTGGCAGGCGATCTGCACCGGGTTCAACGTGTCCGAGTTCATCTTTCCCGGGCCGTGGTCCATCGTGAAGTCGCTGGTCGAGTTCTGGGGCCCGATCCAGGGCCACGCCTGGCAGACCTACTGGACCACCATGGCCGGCTTCGGCATCGGCATCGTGGTCGGGCTGCTGTTCGGCTTCATCATCGGGTCCTCGCGCTTCATGTACAACGCGCTGTACCCGCTGATGGTGGGCTTCAACTCCATCCCCAAGGCGGCCTTCGTGCCGATCCTGGTGGTCTGGTTCGGCATCGGCACGGTGCCGGCCATCCTGACCGCCTTCCTGATCTGCTTCTTCCCCATCGTGGTGAACGTGGCCACGGGCCTGGCGACGCTGGAGCCCGAGCTCGAGGACGTGCTGCGCGCCCTGGGCGCGAGCCGCTTCGACGTGCTGTGGAAGGTCGGCCTGCCGCGCTCGCTGCCCTACTTCTTCGCCTCGCTCAAGGTCGCGATCACGCTGGCCTTCGTCGGCTCGGTGGTGTCCGAGACCGTGGCGGCCAACGAGGGCATCGGCTACCTGATGATGTCCGCCGGCTCGTCCATGCGCATGCCGCTGGTGTTCGCCGGCCTGATCGTGATCAGCGTGATGGCGATGGTGATGTACGAGCTGTTCGCGGTGCTCGAGAAGCGCATGACCGGCTGGGCCACGCGCGGCATGGACATGGGCCTCTGAGGCGCGTGGGCTCGCCGCTGCGCGAAGGCACGCCCGGGCCCGAGGACGACGCCTGGCTGCGCCGGGCTATCGCCCTGGCGCAGGGCTCGCGCGACGCCGGGCGCCATCCCTTCGGCTCGCTGGTGGTGCTGGACGGCAAGGTGGTCGCCGAGTCGCAGAGCCTCAAGAGCCGTGACCGCGATGCGACCGGCCACTCCGAAATGACCGCGCTGCGCGCGGCCTCGGCGCTGCACCCGCCGGAAGTGCTGGCACGCGCGACGCTGTACGCGAGCACCGAGCCCTGCGCGATGTGCGCCGGCGGCACCTACTGGACCGGCATCGGGCGCCTGGTGTACGGCTTTTCCGAGCGCGGCCTGAAGGCGCTCACCGGCGCGCACACCTGGAACCCGACCTTGGACCTGCCCTGCCGCGAGGTGTTCGCGCGCGGCCAGCGCCCGATCGAGGTGATAGGGCCGCACCTGGAAACCGAGGCGGCCAAGCCCCACGACGGTTTCTGGGGCTGACCACGGCCCGCAGGGCCGCCGGGCTCCGCGCCTGGCCTGCCGGCGGGCCTCCCGCTCAGCTTCCCGGCACCACGCCATTGGGCAGCGTCTCGCAGTAAGCGGCAATCTCGCCCGGCCGGGTCAGCCAGACCCGGTCGAAGCCCGGATGCGACAGGATGCGCTTCAGGCCGTCGCGCAGCGCGCGGATGCGGTGCGGCTGGCCGAACACCATCGAGTGCAGCGAGATCGCGAACACCTGCGGATAGCGGGTGCTGGTCTCCAGCATCTCCTCGAACTGGCGCACCGCCGTGTCCATGAACTGCACCGGATCATGGTGCAGCTGGAGGATGGGCACGAAGTCGTTGGTCTCCAGCGGGTACGGCAGGTTCAGCAGCGGCCCGGAGCGGGTCTTCATCCAGAACGGCTGGTCGTCGGCTGGCCAGTCCAGCACGTAGCGGTAGCCGGCTTCCTTCAGCAGGTCCAGCGTCACGGCGCTGGGCATCATCAGCGGCGTCATCCAGCCGGTGGGCGCCTTGCCCTCGTTGCGGCGGATCGCCTCGGTCGCCTCGGCGATCAGCTTCTTCTCGTCCTCCTCGGGGCGGTGGCCCGGCTTCTCCGAGTTGGTGCGGCCGTGGCCGACGATCTCGTCGCCGCGCGCGCGCATCGCCGCCGGCACCTCCGGGTGGGTGTCGTAGAGGTAGGAGTTCATCAGGTGGGTCGCGGGCAGGCCCAGCTCGTCGAACAGGTCCAGCAGGCGCCAGATGCCGATGCGGTTGCCGTATTCGCGCCAGGACCAGTTGCGGTGGTCCGGCATGGGCAGGGCCCCGCCCAGCACCGGGCCGACTTCCATGCCGTAGCCGAAGGTCTCGACGTTCAGCGCCAGGTACATCGCCAGCCGCTTGCCGCCCGGCCAGGAGTAGTCGGCGCGCTTGCGCAGCGGCGAATAGTCGAAGCGGTCGTGGGTGGGCAGGGGTGTGTTCGCGGCCATGGATGCTCCCGGGTGATCTGGTCGGCCATTGTAGCCAGCTAGCCAGGCCGCCACGGCGACCGTCCGGCCCGGCGACCCCGCCCCGCCAGCAGTCCTGCACTGTGGGACGCGGTCCGGGCACGGGCCTTGCGAGGCATTGGCCGCGCAGACAACTGGGCTACACTTTCAGGGCCCCACCCAACCGGAGAACACGATGCAAGCCACAGGCAACACCCACCGCCCCCGACTGAACCGCTGGATCGCCGGCGCGCTGCTGGGCCTGTTCGCCGCCTCCGCGACGGCGCAAGGCCTGACCAAGGTCCGCTTCACGCTCGACTGGCGCTTCGAGGGCCAGCTCGCGATGTTCATGCTGGCGAAGAACAAGGGCTACTTCGAGAAGGAAGGCCTGGACGTGACGGTGGACGCGGGCGCCGGCTCCGGCACCGCGATCAACCGCATCGTCGGCGGCTCGCACGACGCCGGCACCGGCGACATGACCGCGATGATCGAGTACCTGGGCAACAACCCGGGACGCACGCAGCTGCAGGCGGTGTACATGATCTACAATCGCTCGCCCTTCGTCATCATGACCACCAAGAAGAGCGGCATCACCAAGCCGCAGGACCTGGCCGGCAAGAAGGTCGCCGCGCCGGTGTTCGACTCGGTGCGCAAGTCCACGCCGGTCTGGGCCAAGCTGTTCAACATGGACCCCAAGTCCATCACCTACCTGAACGTCGACCCGGCGATCCGCGAGACCCTGGTCGCGCGCGGCGAAGCCGACGCCTCCACCGGCTTCGAGCTGAACAAGCTCACGCTGATGAGCCGCGGCGTCAAGGAAGAGGACATGGTCATCCTCAAGCTCGCCGACTACGGCCTGAAGATGTACGGCAACGCCATCCTGGTGTCCTCCAAGCTGATCGCCGAGAACCCCAAGGCGGTGGCCGGCCTGGTGCGCGCGTCCAACCGCGCGATGAGGGACACCATCGCCGACCCGGCCGAGGCGATCAAGTACAACAAGCAGTTCGACGCGCTGATCAACGAGCAGCTGGAGCTGGCCAAGCTCAAGCTGACGCTGAACTCCATCGTCACCGACTTCTCGCGCGCCAACGGCCTGGGGTCGATCAGCAAGCTCGACCTCGAGCAGCAGGTGGACGACGTCGCGGCCGCCTTCGGCCTGAAGACCAAGCCGAACGCCGACCTGATCTTCAACTCCAGCTTCCTGCCGCCCAAGGGCGAGCGCACGCCGAAGTAAGGCGGCGCTGGATGCGAAAAGGGCCGCGCGAGCGGCCCTTTTTTGTTGCAGTCCTGCCCGCGCCCGGCTGGGACAACTGCCCCCATCCGCCCCCGGCTGCCCTCGGTTACCCTCGGTTACCCTCGGCCGCCGCCTCGATCCGGTCCAGCTCCGGCGACACCAGTTCCTGCTCCTCGTAGTCCTGCAGCGACTGCCAGTGCATCGGGATGTCCTCGCGGTACACCGACTCGGTGATGCCGCGCGCCAGGCGGCGCAGCGCGAACTTCATGCCGCTGATGGTGGAACCCGAGGGCCCGAGCGACAGCCACGCGCCCCAGTTGTACAGGTGCACCTGCGACAGCCAGGGCAGTTCGCCCGGCACGCGCGGCAGCAGCTCGAAGGCAGGTCCGAGGTAGGGGTGGCCGGCCAGCCCCTCGTGCTCCTCGCCGGCCGCCGGCGTGTAGCGGTCTCGCCAGCGCGCGCACTGCGCGCCCCAGGGCGCGAGTTCAGGGCGGCGGCCGAGGTCCGAGGACAATCCGGTGCCGGTGATCAGGAAATCGAACTCGTGTTCCCCGCCGCCCGCGGTGACGCGCACGCCGGTGGGTGTCTCGCGGGTCGCGCTCCAATCCGCGCCGGGGTGCAGCACGAAGCCCTTGTGCATCGTGCAGCGCTCGAAGGTGTCCTGCGGCGGCGGCTGGTTCTCCACGTGGAAGGTGCGCAGGAAGCGCCAGCGCCATTCGTCCGGCATGTCGCCCCAGTGCGCCAGCACGCCAGTGCGCTCCATCCAACGGTTGTGGTTCACGCGCGGCAGCGTCGCGCGGCGATAGAACAGGTGCACCTCGCGCGCGCCGGCCTCCAGCGCGACCGCGGCGTTGTCGAAGGCCGAGGCGCCCGCGCCCAGCACGGCTATGCGCCTGCCCGCCAGCGCCGCGAAGTCGATGTCCGCGTTGGTGTGCGCCCAGCGCGACGCCGGCAGCCCGGCGACCACGGGTGGCGGCTCCCAGGCGCCGGCGCCGTCGATGCCGGTGGCGAGGATGAGCCTGCGCGCGTAACAGCTGCGCTCGCCGTCCGCGTCGCGCAGCGCCAGGCGCAGCAGATTGCGTCCGGCATGCGCAACGGGCTCGAAGGACAGCAGTTCCACGCCGTTCTCCACCGGAAGGCGCAGCACCCTGCGGTACCAGTTCAAGTACGCCATCCACTGCTCGCGCGGGATACGCGGCATCGCGCGCCACGCCGCCTCGCCGTAGCGTGCCTCGTACCAGGTCTGCGGCGTGAGCGACGGGATGCCCAGGTCGGGGCCGGTGATGTGCTTGGGCGTGCGCAGCGTGCTCATGCGCGCGTAGGTCACCCACGGTCCCTCCTGGCCGGCCGCGGCGCGCTCGAAGATGCGCACGTTGTCCACCTTCTCCATGCGCAGCGCGAAAGCCGCGGTCAGGCCGCACTGGCCGGCGCCGATGATGGCCACGTCCAGCACGCGGGCTCCGTCGGGACCGGTGAGGGGCGGAACCCAGTCGCGCGCGGGATAGGTCACCAATGCGATGTCGCGCGCGATCCGCGCCTCGAGTTCGCGCAATGCGGGGGACGATGCGGACGGGGCGGACGCGTGGTCGGCCTGCTCCGCCGGGGGCGCGGCTGCGGGTACGGAGGCATTCATGGAAAAACCAGTATGCACCGCGCCCCGAGGATTCTGGCAAGCGCCTCTCACCGCATGGGAAACGGGGCGAGCCGGGGCTTGCGGCCCGCCTTGGGTGGCCGCAAGCTTCGTGCATGAACACCCACGCCCGTCCCGATGTCCAGGCCCTCGCGCCGCGCGCCTTCTGCCCCGGGGAGCCGGTCCGGCTCTCCGGCACCGCATCCGGCCCGCTCGCCTGCTTGGCTTTCGCCGCCAAGGACCTGTTCGACGTGGCCGGCCATGTCACCGGCGGCGGCAACCCGGACTGGGCGCGCACCCACGGCCCGGCCGACGCCACCGCGCCGGTGATCCTGCAGTTGCTGGACGCGGGCGCCAGCCTCGCCGGCAAGACCATGACCGACGACCTGGCCTGCGGCATGTTCTGCGAGAACGTGCACTACGGCACGCCGCTGAACCCGCGCGCGCCGGACCGGGTGCCGGGCGGCTCCTCCGGCGGATCGGCCGCGGCAGTCGCAGCAGGCGCGGTGGACTTCGCCATCGGCACCGACACCGGCGGCAGCATGCGCGTGCCCGCCGCCTACTGCGGCATCTACGGCATCCGGCCCTCGCACGGCCGGGTGAACCTCACCGGCGCCATCCCGATGGCGCCGACCTTCGACGCCTGCGGCTGGTTCGCGCGCGAGGCGGAGTTGCTGGAGCGCATCGGCGACGTGCTGCTGCCCGCGGGCGCGCCGCGCGCGTGCGGCGGCCTGTTCGTCGCGGACGATGCCTTCGCCGCGACCGAGCCGCGCATGGCGCGCGCGCTGGAGCCGGTGCTCGCGCGACTGTCCGTCGCCGGCACGGTGCAGGCCTTCATCGACGGCCCGAAGCACAACGTCGACGTATTCTGGCCGGTGATGAGCCGCCAGCTGTGGAACGCCAACGGCCTGTGGTACCGGCGCGAGAAGCCCATGCTGGCACCGGGCCTCGCCGAGCGCTTCGAGAATGCCTCGCGCGTGGACGGCGCGCAGTTCGCCGCCGCCTCCGCGCAGCGCGAGGCGCTGACGCGCACGCTGGAGGAGCGCCTGGCCGGCAACAAGGTGATGCTGATGCCGACCACGCACGACATCGCCCCGCTGCTGGGCCGGCCGCAGGCGGAACTGGACGCCTACCGGCTGCGCACCGTCGCGCTGGTGTCGGTCGCGTCGCTCGCGCGCCTGCCGCAGATCTCGCTGCCGGCCGCCGAAGTGGACGGCTGCCCGGTGGGGCTGTCCATCGTCGCCGCTTTCGGCAACGACCGGCTGCTGCTGTCGGTCGCCCGCGACATCGCGCGCAGCCTCGGGATCCGCTAGTGGCCGCCCCCGAGGCAAGCCGGCGCAACGCGATCACCGGCGCGCTGGTGCTGGATGCGCTGCGCGAGCGGGCCGAGCCCGCCACGGTGGTGATCGAAGGGGGACGCATCGCCGATGTGTTGCCGCCCCATGCGGCCCTCGGCCCCGACACCGGGCGCATCGATGCCGCCGGCAAGCTGCTGATCCCCGGCCTCATCAACCCGCACACCCACGGCCATGGTGCGATCTCCAAGGGGCTGGGCGACCGCTGGACGCTGGAGCTCTCGCTGGTGGCCGGACCCTGGGTCGCGGGCAATCGATCGACCGAAGCCAAGTACCTGTCGGCGGCGCTGGGCGCGGCCGAGATGCTGATGAAGGGCTGCACCGCCTGCTACGACCTGGTCTATGAGTTCCCCGTCCCCTCGCCCGAGGGCCTGAACGCGATCGGCCAGGCCTATTTCGACAGCGGCATGCGCGCGGTGATCGCGCCCATGATCGCGGACCGCAGCTTCTACGACGCCATCCCCGGCGTGTTCGACGCGCTGCCGCCCGAGCTCCAGGCGATGGTCGGCGGCTTCAAGCTGGAACCGATGGAGCGCTCGCTCGCCGCCTGCGAGGCAGCCTTCAAGGGGTGGGCGTTCCCGCGCGAAAGGGTGCGCCCTGCCATCGCGCCGACCATCCCGCTCCATTGCAGCGAGCCCTTCATGCTCGCCTGCCGCGACATCGCCACGCGCCACGGCATCGGCATGCACATGCACCTGTCCGAGTCCAAGGTGCAGGCGGTCGCGGCGCTCAAGGCCTACGGCAGGACGCTCGCCGCCTTCGTCGACGGGCTCGGGTTGCTGGGGCCGGACTTCACCGGCGCGCACGCGATCTGGATGGACCGCGCCGACTACGACCGCTTCGCCGCGCGCGGCGCGTCGCTGGCGCACATGCCCGCGTCCAACTTCCGGCTCGGCTCGGGCCTCGCGAAGGTACGCACCATGCTGGATGCCGGCGTGAACGTCGGCGTGGCCACCGACGGCTGCACCTCGTCGGACAACCTGAACCTGTTCGAGGCGATGCGCCTCGCGTCCTTCGTGTCGCGCGCCCACGGCCTGCCGCATGAGCAATGGCTGTCCAGCCGCGAGGCCTTCCACATGGCCACCATCGGCGCGGCGCGCGCCGCCGGCCTGCAGGACCTGTGCGGCCGCATCGCCCCGGGCTTTGCCGCGGACCTGGTGTTCATCGACCTCGCGCACATCAACTACCTGCCGGCAAACGACCTGCTCAACCAGGTGGTGAACGTTGAGGACGGCACGGCGGTGGAACACGTGATGGTGGACGGGCGCTTCGCGGTGCGCGACCGCAAACTCGTGTCCATGGACCTGGAGGCGCTGCGCGCGCGCATCAACGACACCGCGGCCGCGCTGCTGGAAGCGACCCAGCCGCTCAAGCGCAACGCCGACCGCCTCTCGCCGCACATCGCCGCCTTCTGCCGCACGCTGATCGAGCAGGCGCATCCGTTCAACCGCTACGCGGGCGTACCTGGTCAATGAGCCGGCCAATGAGCCAGGCAACGAGCACGATGCCCGCGGCCGCGCTGGTGGTGCGCAACGCCATGGTGGTGTGCGGCGATGCCGCGGACACCCGCTACGCGCGCGCCGACATCGTGGTCGAGGACGGCAGGATCACCGCGATCGGCCCCGACGCGGGCGCGGCGCTGCTCGCCAGCCGGCCCGGCACCGCGCAGGTCGACGGTTCGCAGCGCATCGCCCTGCCCGGCCTCATCAACGCCCACGTGCATTCCAACGAGGCCTTCGAGCAGGGCGCCTGGGACAAGCTGCCGCTGGAGCGCTGGCTGCTGCGCGCCTACCCCCCGCTCGCCCGGCCGCCGCTGCCGGTGCTGCCGGCGCGCATGCACTACCTGCGCACCATGCTCACAGCGGTGCAGTCGCTGCGCGCCGGGGTCACCTCGGTGCAGGACGACTTCCTCAATCCCGGATGCGACCCGGCGCTGTACGCGCAGGCGATGCAGGCCTGGGGCGATTCCGGGCTGCGCGCACAGGTCGCGGTCACGCTGACCGACCGGCGCTACCTGGACGGCATGCCGTTCGCGCGCGAACTGTTCCCGGCAGACATGCAGCAGGAACTGGACGTGGCCGCGCCGCCCCCGCTCGCGCGCCAGTTCGGGCACCTGGAGGCGATGCGCGCGCAATGGCACGGCGCCGAATCCGGGCGGCTGCGCGTGGCCATCGGGCCGCGCGGTCCGCAACGCTGCTCGCGCGAGCTGCTGGAACGGGTTGCGCAGTCCTCGCATGACAACGGCCTCGCCGTCCACATGCATGTGCTGGAAACGCGCACCCAGGCCGTGGCCGGCAAGCTGCAGACCGGCGGCAGCTTCATCGACCACCTGCACGCCTGCGGCCTGCTGAACGAGCGCCTGACGCTGAACCATGCCGTCTGGCTGACGCGGCATGACATCGAGCAGGTCGGCGCGGCGCGTTGCAGCACGGTGCACAACGCGCTCTCCAACCTCAAGCTGGGCAGCGGCATCTCGCCGGTGCGGCGCCTGCTCAGGGCCGGCGCGAACGTGGCGCTGGGCAGCGACGGCGCGAGCACCAGCGACACCGTGGACCTGTTCGAGTCGGTGCGCATGGCGAGCCTGGTGCACACCCCGGGCGAAGCCGATGCCTCGCGCTGGATCGCCGCGGACGAGGCCTTCGCCATGGCCACCCGCGGCGGCGCAGCCAGCATGGGCCTCTCCGGACAGGTCGGCGAACTGGTGCCGGGCGCGCAGGCGGACCTGATCCTGCTGGACCGCAACGACTGGGCGCTGGTGCCGCTGAACGACCCGGTGCGCCAGCTGGCCTACGCGGCCACCTCGTCCTGCGTCGATACCGTGGTCGTCGCCGGGCGCGTACTGATGCAGGGCCGGCGGCTCACGCTGCTGGACGAGGCTGCGCTGCGCGCGGAGATAGTCGAGGCGGCCGAGTGCTACCGGCGCGACTGGCTGCCCGAGATGGCGCGCGCCGCCGAGCGCTTCGACCCCTGGGTGGCGCAGCTGATCGAGCGGGCGCGCGCCGAGCCGCTGTTTCCAGAGCCGCTGGATTTCGGGCCGGAAGCCGGCGAGGCGCCCGGCGCGACCGTGCTGGCCGTCCCTGCGCGTGGCCTGAATGCTGCTATAAAGCACCCTCGGAAACCGGCCTGAAGGCACTGCATGGACTTCGAATATTCCATCTTCATGGAGACCCTGCCCTCGCTGCTGCGGGGCGCGCTGATCACGGCGCAACTGGCCTTCGTGTCGGCGCTGATCGGCGTGGTGATCGGCACGCTCGGGGGCCTGGCGCGCGTCTCCAGCCGCCGCTGGCTGAGCCGGCTCGCGCTGGCCTACGTGACCCTGCTGCGCGCCGTGCCGCTGCTGATGACCATCATGTTCCTGTACTACGGACTGCCGGTGCTGGGCGTGCAACTGCCCAGCCTCGCGGTCGCCATCCTCGCGCTGGCCATCACCAACGGCGCCTACGTCACCGAGATCGTGCGCTCGGGCATCCAGTCCATCGACCGCGGCCAGATGCGCGCGGCCCGGTCGCTGGGCATGTCCTACCCGATGGCGATGCGCCGCATCATCCTGCCGCAGGCGCTGCGCCGGGTGCTGCCTCCGCTGACCAACGAATCCATCACCCTGCTGAAGAACACCGCGCTGGTGTCGACCATCGCGATCTCCGAGCTGCTGCGTGCCGGCATCGACGCGATGACCTGGAAGGCCAACACCTTCAGTCCCTTCGCGGGCGTGGTGCTGATCTACCTGCTGCTCACGCTGCCGCTGCTGGCGCTGAACGGCTGGCTGGAACGCAAGTACAGGGTGACATGAGGCGTGACTTGATGAGCGACTTGGGCAAGCAATGATGAAAAAGACTGACGCCCCGCCGATGCTGCGCATCGCCGGCCTGCACAAGCGCTTCGGCGAGCACGAGGTGCTCAAGGGCATCGACATCGAGGTCGCCGCAGGCGAAGTGGTGGTGGTGATAGGCCCCTCGGGCTCGGGCAAGAGCACGCTGCTGTCGTGCATCAACTTCCTCGAACCCTTCGAGGCCGGCACGGTGCAGGTGAACGGGCGCTGGATCGGCTGGATCCCGTCCGAAGGCAGCTTGCCCCCGACGCGGATGAGCGAAGCCGAGCTCGACGCGGTGCGCACCGGCGTGGGCATCGTGTTCCAGCAGTACAACCTGTTCCCGCACATGACGGTGCTGGAGAACCTCATCGAGGCGCCGGTGCAGGTGAAGAAGCGCCCGCACGCCGAGGTCGAGGAGCGCGCCCGCGCGCTGCTGGCGAAGGTCGGGCTGGCCGCGCGCGAGAAGGCCTGGCCCTCGGAGCTCTCCGGCGGGCAGCAGCAGCGCGTGGCCATCGCCCGGGCGCTGGCGATGGAGCCGGCGGTGATGCTGTTCGACGAGGTCACCTCGGCGCTGGACCCGGAACTGGTGGGCGAGGTGCTGGCGGTGATGCGCTCGCTCGCGCGCGAGGGCATGACCATGGTCATCGTCACCCACGAGATGTCGTTCGCGCGCGACGTCGCCGACCGCGTGGTGTTCATGGACGGCGGCGTGGTGGTCGAGCAGGGCCCGCCGCAGCAGATGTTCAGCAACCCGCAGGAGCCGCGCACCCGCGCCTTCCTCGCCAAGTTCCTCGCCGATGGGGCGGGCGCCTCGAATGTCGTACCGCTCAGCCAGTCGCACTGACCCGCCGCACCCGATCGCTGCAACAATTCGCAATCCCCACCCTTCCCAGTACAGGAGCCACCCATGACACCCCTGCATCGCATCCGCACCCTCGCGCTGTCCGCGCTCGCCCTCGCCGGCCTTTTCGCCGCGCCGGCAAGCCACGCCCAGGACACCCTCGCCCAGATCAAGCAGAAGGGCGAGATGGTCGTCGGCAACGGCGGCGCCTACCCGCCCTTCGACATGGTGGTGGACGGCAAGCTCGCCGGCTTCGACATCGACATGGGCGAGGAGATCGGCCGGCGCATGGGCGTGAAGGTGAAGTGGGAGAAGATCGACTTCGCCGGCCTGATCGCCGCGCTTACCTCCAAGCGCGTGGACGTGCTGATCACCGCGATGACCAAGACGCCCGAGCGCGCCGCGCGCATTGCCTTCTCGACCTCGTACTACGACACCGGCATCGCCGCCGCGCTCAAAGCCGGCGTCACCGCCACCTCCGCCAAGGACCTGGCGGGCAAGATCGTCGCCGTGCAGGTGGGCACCTCGGGCGAGCGCTTCGTGCGCGACAACCTGACCGGCGTGGCCAAGGAGATCAAGGTGTTCAACGAGTTCCCGCTGGCCTTCGCCGACGTGGAAGCCGGCCGCTCCGACGCGGTGGTGAACACCCTGCCGGTGGTGAAGTACAACAGCGCGCGCCGCGGCAACAAGCTGGCGATCGCCGGCCCGTGGACCACCGCCGAGGTCGGGATCAACACCCGCATGGAAGACACCGCGCTGCTGGCCGAGATGAACCGCATGATCGACGCGCTGAAGAAGGACGGCACGATCAGCAAGCTCGACCAGAAGTGGTTCAAGTGAGATGGTTCAAGTAAGCAGGCCGGGATAGCCCGCCCAGTACCGACGGGCGAAACGAAACGGGGCGCCGCGGCGCCCCGTTTTCATTGGTGAAGCCGGTTCAGGCCGGCACGCTGAAATGCCGGGTGCGCGTGATGCTGGCCTCGGCCAGCAGCCGGCCGTTGCGCACCACGCAGCGGCGCGGCAGGCGGGTTCGGATCGCCTCGGCGGCGCTGTCGGCCTCCAGCACCACCACGTTGGCAGGATTCCCCGGCGCGAGGCCATAGCCTTCCAGGCGCATCACCTTCGCGGCATTGAAGGTGGGCATCGCGAACACCTGCTCGATCTGGTCCGGCATCGACAGGTGCGCGGCGTGCGCGGTGATCAGCGCCACCTCCAGCATGTCGTTCTGGCCGAAGGGGTAGAAGGTGTCCTTCACGCAATCCTGGCCGAAGCTCACGTTCGCGCCCAGCGCCAGCCACTCGCGCACGCGCGTGATGCCGCGGCGCTTGGGGTTCTTGTCGAGGCGCCCCTGCAGCATCAGGTTGGTGGCCGGGTTGGTGATCACGTGGATGCCGGCGCGCACCGCCTTGTCCATCACCATCGCGGCGTAGTCGTCCGGGTAGCCGGCCAGCGCGCAGGTGTGGCCGGCGGTGACGCGGCCCTGCCAGCCGTGCTTGAGCGTGCGCTCGGCCAGCATGTCCAGCGTGCGCGCGTCCGGGTTGTCGGTCTCGTCCACGTGCATGTCGATGTCGGCGTCGTACTTCTTCGCGATCTCGAAGGCGATGTCGATGTGGCGCGCGCTGTCCGCCGGCGAGGCCTCGTTGAAGGGCATGCCGCCGACCACGTGCGCGCCGGCCTCCATCGCCTCCCACATCAGCTTCTCGGTGCCCGGGTCGCGCAGGATGCCTTCCTGCGGGAAGGCGACGATCTGCACATCCACCAGGCCCGCCATGCGGCGCGCCGCCTCGGCCACGCCCAGCAGCGGACGCAGCCCACCGATGGTGTCCACGTCCACGTGGGTGCGGATGTGGGTGATGCCGTTGTCCACCGCGGTGGCCATCACGCGCGCGGCGCGCGCGGCGATCTCCTCCACGGTGTAGCTGCGCTTGCGCTCCCAGATGATCTCGATCGCCTCGGGCAGCGTGCCCGACACATTGGGCCGCACCGATTCCAGGATCAGTGCCTTGTCCAGGTGGATGTGCGGCTCGATCAGGCCGGGCACCGCGATGCGGCCGTCGGCGTCGATCTCGCGCTCGGCCTTCATGCCCGGCGTGACCGCGGCGAACTTGCCGTCGACCACGGCCAGGTCCATGGGCGCGCTGGTGCCGGTGGGCGTCCAGGCTCGCAGCCGGCGCAGGATCAGGGAAGCTTGAGTCATCGCTTGGTTCACAGGGGCTCCGAATTATTCAATTAAATCAGCCACTTATGCAATTTTCGTGCCATTTCTCGTGGCACCGTGTTCAGACGATCAGTCCCTCGGGCAGCGCGCGCGCATGCGCGGCGATCGCGCCGGGCCGCGTGAGCCACACCTGCTCGCGGTGCGCGGCGATGTGCTCGACCAGCCGCCGGAAGGCGCGCAGCCGGAACGCGTGGCCGATCAGGAAGGGGTGCAGCGACAGGTTGAACACCACCGGCTGGCGGCGTGACTGCGCCAGCATCTCGTCGAACTGGTCGATCAGCATGTCCACCCAGGCGCTGGGGATGGCCTTGTTGCCGTGCATGCTGGGCAGGTCATTGAGCGGCCGCGCGTACGGCACCGACAGGATGCGGCCACCCGAGCGGGTGCGCATCCACACCGGCTGGTCGTCATGCGCCCAGTCCATCAGGTAGTGGAAGCCCGCTTCCTGCAGCAGGTCGGGCGTCACATGGGTCTCGTTCACCCACGGCCCCATCCAGCCTAGCGGCGGGCGGCCTTCCTCCTGCTGGATGCGCGCGGCGACTTCCGCTATCAGCGCGCGCTCGGTGGCCTCGTCCATCTCCGCCTGGCGCTCGGCATTGGTGCGGCCGTGGCCGACCACCTCGTCGCCGCGCGCGCGGAACGCCGCCGCCACCTCGGGGCAGTGGTCGTAGATCGCCGTGTTCATCAGCGCGGCGCAGGGGATGGCGTGCTCGTCCAGCAGCTCCAGCAGGCGCCACACGCCGACGCGGTTGCCCCAGTCGCGCCACGAATGGTTGGTGACGTCCGGCTCCGGCTGGCGCGGGTTGAGTTCCGGGCCCATGCCCTCGCCGAAGGGGAACTGCTCGACGTTGATCGCGACGTACACCGCCATGCGCTTGCCGTTGGGCCAGTCCCAGGCGGGGCGCCGGGTGATCGGCGAATAGGGGTAACGGCCGTGGGTGCGCAACATGTCCTTCACTCCATCCGGATCAAGGCACAAGCCACGGCGCCGCCTTCCGGCGCCTGCTGCACCGGGTCACCGGTGTTGAACACGCGCGTCGTGCCCAGCAGCGCGCCCAGCATGCCGGACTGCGCGGCGCGCATGTGCTTCTCGGGCGTGATGCCGGAGTTGTAGATCGTGGTGCGCGCGCCGCGGATGCGGCCGTCGGCGCTGGGGCCGGCCTTGATGAACAGCGCGGCAACGCGCTGCGCGTCGGCCAGTTCGCCCTCGGCATCCAGCTTCAGCCCGGCGCGCAGCAGCATGCGTTTCAGCGACAGCGCGTCGATCAGGTCGTCGGTGAGCGTGGAAACCGCCATCAGGTCCCCGCCCGCACCGGGCTTGTTGCCCAGCACGATCACCTCGACCCGCGTCACCTCGGGGCCGGCGAAGGTCTGCGCGCGGCGCGAATGCAGCGTGGGGTCGGCCGCGATCACCGCGTCCGTGACCCGCTTCGGGTCCACCTCTCCCAGCGCCATGCCCGCGCCCAGCGCCGCGACC
>CAIVVS010000032.1 GCA_903909415.1 uncultured Pseudomonadota bacterium
CAGCGCCGAGAACACCCAGCCGCTGCCCGCGTCCGCGCCGCGGAACACGACGATGTCGATCACGTTCTTGGCCTTGTACTTTTCTTCGCGGTCGAGCACGGTAAAGAGCACCTCGCGCGCCGGGTTGGACAGCGCGAAGTTGGTCGCCCGCTGCAGCGCCTGGAACCCGATCACCACGAACAGTGCCGGCGTGAAGGCGAGCGCGAGGAACCCCAGCGCGAACACCAGCGGCAGCGCCGCCGCCGCCGGCCCGACGCCGAACCGCGCAATCAGCCGCCCGGTAGCGAGGAACTGCACGAGGATCGTCAGGATCCCGATCGCGAGGTCGATGGTCGCGAAGATACGCGTGCGCACCGCCGGGTCGTCCGAGGCCGCTGCGACGATGCTCGCCTGCTGGAAGTAGAGGAACGTCCCGGCCAGCGACAGCAGCGCAACCCACAGCGCGATCCCTGCGAGATAGGGCGAGCGCAGCACCATCAGGATTCCGGAAAGCCAGCCCCCACCGATGGCGCCTGAATCGGCCGGCTTGGCAGTCCCGCCCTTCTCCGCCTTCGGCACCGCCGACTCGAGCCGGTGCGCACACAGCACCGCCAGTTCCAGCAGCAGCGCCGCGACGATCAGCAGGTTGACCGGCCCCAGTGGCACGGCCAGCGCCACGGTGACGACCGGCCCGAGCAACGCCCCCGCCGATCCGCCCGCCGCGATGAAGCCGAACAATCGCTTGCCTTGTTCGCTCTGCCACAGGTCCGCCATGAACGACCAGAACACAGAGACGGCGAACAGGTTGAACACGCTGATCCAGACGAAGAACACCCGCGCCACCACGACCTTCTCGATATCCAGCGTCAGCAGGACCCAGAACACGGCGATGTTGGCGACGAAGAAGTGGTAGACCAGCGGCACGAAGCGTTTGCGTGGCAGGCGTGCGACCACTGCTCCGAACACCGGCACCGCCGCCAGCATGATGAGGAAGGTCGCCGTGAACAGCCACTGCAGGTTGCGCACTCCGCCCGCAATTCCCATCTCGTCGCGCAACGGGCGCAGCACGTAGTAGCCCGCCAGCAGGCAGAAGAAGTACGCGAAGGACCACAGCAGCGCACGTGCCTCGCCGGGACGCACGGCGACTACGCGTGCGAGCGCCCTGTGCAGGGCGTGGTCCGAACTCATGGGAATCTCCGGTCGGAGTGGGGAACGAATGGATTACAGTACCAGACAGGTGAATATTCCGGCGTCCCATCTGCACGTCAACCGGCTCCTGGCCGCCAAGGGCCTGCGCGCCTTCGGCGACGGCTTCGTCAGCCTGCTGTTGCCGCTGTACCTGCTCGAACTCGGCTTCACGCCGTTCGAGGTCGGCGTGATCGCCACCACCACCCTGCTGGGCTCGGGCGTGCTCACGCTGGCGGTCGGCCTGCATGCGTACCGCTTCCACTATCGGTCGCTGCTCCTCGCGGCCACGGTCCTGATGGCGTGCACGGGCCTGGGCTTCGCGGCCTTCACCACCTTCTGGCCGTTGGCGCTGGTGGCGCTCCTAGGCACCCTGAACCCGTCCAGCGGCGACGTCAGCGTATTCCTGCCGCTCGAGCACGCGGTGATGTCCCGCGTGGTGACCGACCGCGAGCGCACGGCGGTGTTCGCGCGCTACAGCCTCATCGGCACGCTGGTCGCCGCGTTCGGTTCGCTCGCGGCCGGGCTGCCGTCCTGGCTCGGCACCCTCGGGATCGCGCCGCTGGCGGCGATGCAGGGCATGTTCCTGTTCTACGCGCTCCTCGCCGCCGCTTCAGCCCTTGTCTACCGCGGGCTGCCCAAGGCCATGGTCAGCGAGACGCACAAGCCCACCGCACCTCTCGGCCCGTCGAAGAAGACC
>CAIVVS010000033.1 GCA_903909415.1 uncultured Pseudomonadota bacterium
CATCGCGTCGCGCGCGGTGGACTCGCAACAGACGTTGGTCTTGGTTCCGGCGATGAGCAGCGTGTCCACGCCCATCTGGCGCAGCACGCGCTCCAGCGGCGAGGCGCCGTGCGCCAGCGCGCTGTAGCGGTTCTTCACCAGTACGTGGTCGGCCGGCTTGGTGTCGAGTTCCTTCCACACCGACTGCCGGCCGGGCGCGAGGCTGTCTATGGTGCGCTCGCGCACGTCCGCCGCCACCACGTTGCTGAAGAACCCTTCCCAGTCCGACATGCCGTCGCGGTGGCTGTTCGCATGCAGCACCCAGATCACCGGCACGCCGCGCGCGCGCAACCCCGCCGTCAGGCGGTTGATCGCCGGCACGATGCTGCGTGACACGGGCACCTCCGCGGGGGCGCCCGGCTCGCAGAAGGTGGACTGCATGTCGATCACCGCCAGCGCGGTGCGCTTCGGGTCCAGCCGGTCGAACCAGTGCAGCCGGCCGCGGCGCGCCATCACGCGGTCGGCGATGTGCTCACGGATCAGGACTTCGACGTCGGGGGCGGCGTTCATGGCGGGGGAGGGCGGTTGCGCAAGCCGCATCCTAGAACGCGGCAAGGCCGCGGTCCACGGCGCGCCGGTTGGAATCGACCCGCCGGCAGGAACCGGAGGCGGCCGGGTTCAGGCCTTCTGCGGCGCGGGCCGCGAGGCCTTGATCTGAAGCGGACCATCTTCCTGCGGGACGTTGCGGCGCAGGACCACGGGCTTCCCACCCCAGGATTTCTTTGCCATCCAGTGCGACAGCGCCGAGTCCATGTAGTCGGCGTGGCCGGGGAACCAGTCCTTCAGCGCGCCGGCCAGGCGGCGGCCTTCTTCCACGTCGCCCTTGGCGACCACTTCCTGCACCTGGCGCACCGAGGCGAGCACGGCGGTGTGCTCGTCGATGTGGCATTCGCGCGCCGGGAACTCGGTGGACTCCATCCACTGCTTCTCCTCGGCGAAATGCCGCTCGGCGTGCGTGGCGAAGGATTCCATGTGCGCGGCGAACTCGGCGTCCGGGCAGGCCAGCATCGCGTCCACGATCTGCACGAACTCGCGGTGCGTCTCGTCCATCGGCGTGTAGCCGAGGAGGTAGGTGTCGGTCCAGGGAAAGGGGCGGGTGTCGGCCATGGCGGGTGTTCCGTGTGCCGGGAGCGGCGCAACCGCGATTATAGCGGGGCCCGGTCAGGGGCCCCGCCATGGATCAGGCCTGCTGCAGGCTCGAACCGGCGCGGCTCAGACCCAGATCTGCAGCACGTACTCGAACGGCGCCTGCGCGTTGAACAGGTCCGCGCGCTGCAGCAGGATGCGGAAGCCATCCTTGGTGCGCTTGAGCTGGTGCCGGTAGGTGCCGCCGAAGTGGCGCAGGTCGTCGCGGCGCAGCTCCATCATGTGGAAGCGCGAGCGCACGTGCACCTCGGTCGCGGTGACCTTCTCGATCACCACGTTGGACACCACGTGCGTGGTGCACCACTCGGCCTGCTGCGACCAGGCGTTGGGGTGCTGGATGCGCTTCATGCGCACCGTCATCAGGTCCACGTCCTCGACGAAGATCGAGGGCACGCCGTCCCAGTGGGTGTGCTCGGGCAGCAGCGGTGCCCAGTACACGCCCTTGGCGTCGAACAGGTTGATGTAGTCCTGCCACTGCTTGCCGTCCAGCAGCTCCGACTGCCGGTACAGGAACTGCTCGACGGCGCGGTGCAGGTCGGCGGCGGCCGCCTGCTTCACCGGCTTGGCGGCGGACTTCTTCACTGCGGCCCTCTTCGCGGGTGACTTCTTTGCCGCCACGGGCTTGCGGGCGGGCTTCTTTGCGGTCTTCTTGGTTGCCATGGTCATTCAATCCTTGGTCTGGTGTGCGGCTCGGGTCTGCGTGGCTGGCGTCTCAGCCCGCGATCACGACTTTGCCGTCATGAACTTGACCCACGCGCGGAACTGCGAGCGCATCGGCGCCTCGGAGCAGCCGTTGGTGGACTCGATCACCTTGCCATCGTCCTTGTCACGGCCATAGTCGCGGTGGAAGCTGACCCAGTCCCCGCCCTGGGAACTCAGGCCCTTCTGGCCGCGCTGCCAGTTTTCCAGGTCGTCGGCGTTGATCAGGGTGGCAGGCGAATTGACCAGGTTGAAGTACCAGAGCGCGCGGCGGTAGATCGCCTCGGGCGCGCCCACCAGCCGGAAGTGCCAGATCTCGGACAGCGTGCGGTCCGGGGCGATCGGGCGCAGCACGCGCAGCTGCTGCAGCGGCGACTGGATCGACACCGCCGGGTAGAGCAGCACGTGGTGGATGTTGCGCGACAGGTATTCGTCCATCTTGTCCTTGCCGTAGGCCTTGGTCAGCACCGCCTCGTGCGCCTTGGTGTCCGGGTCGGTGGGGCGCAGGCCCATGTAACCGCTGAACACGATGTGGCCGTAGGGATAGCCGGTGTTGACCAGCGTGTCCCACTTCTCGAACGGCGTCGTGAACGCCGAGAGCATGTGGTAATGCAGCGGCTTCTCGCCCTTCTCGCGCAGGAGCTTGCGCTCCACCTCGGCGGCGGCATAGCCGGTGGACATGTGGGTGACCGAGGGGTGCACCGCGTCGATCTGGTTCTCCATGAAGAACTTCCAGTTGGAGCGCTGCACCACGCGGTTGGACGGGAACACCACCTCGACCTTGCCCACCGGCGAGCGGTCGCACATGTCGTCGATGGCGATCTTGGCCGGTCCCATCCACTCCATCAGCGACGGGCCCTCGGCCAGGCGCGCGAACACGAAGCCGCGGTAGCTGTCGGTCGCGGCGGCCGGCTTCATCTGGAACTGCGGGTCGTTCTTGTCGAACTTCGTGTCGCGGTAGCCGCGCTCCAGCGGCACCGACTCGAGCGAGCCGTCGTGGTGGAAGCGCCAGGCGTGGTACGGGCAGGTCATGGTCGGGCCGGCATTGCCGGCGCGCGAGCCGCACACCTGCACGCCGCGGTGCGGGCAGCGGTTGTACAGCACGCTGATCGGGCCTTCCGGGTCCGCCTTGGTCGGCTCGCCGCGCACCATCACCATCGGCTGGCGCCCGATCTGGAAGGTGGTGTAGTCGCCGGGCTTGGGGATCTGGGACTCGTGCCCGCAGTACTGCCAGGTCTTCTCGAAGATGTTCTTGATCTCGAGCTCGAAAATATCGGGGTCCGAGTAGCAGAGGCGGCTGACCCGGTCTTCCTCGACCAGCTTGGCGAGGTTGGGGATGCGTTCATGCAGCATGGCGGTCTCCTGGCGGGAGGGTTCGGTTGGAGGTGGAAAGGGCGTGTGGAAAGCGGGGTACGTTGCAGGACCGGTCAGGCCGCGTCGCCGGCAAGCTGCGCGGTGACCTGTCCCGCCGCGTCGAGGTTGGCCTTCATGCGCGCCAGCGTCCAGCGCAGCATGTCCGTGGCGCCGTCGGGCAAGCCTGCCTGCGCGGCGGCGTTGAGCCGGTCCACCGCGGGCCAGATGCGGCCGAACAGCTGCTCGCCCCTGGTGGTGAGCGACAGGCGCGTCACGCGGGCGTCCTCGGCGTCGGACAGGCGCACCAGCAGGCCGGCGCGCTGCATGCGGTCCACGGTGCGCGACAGCGTGGTGCGGTCGATCGACGACAGGTCGGACAGCTCGCTCATGGAGCAGCGCTTGCGCCCGTAGATCGACGCCAGCGCGCGCCATTCCGGCGCGCGCATCCGGTAGGGCTTGAGCACGGCGGCGAGCTGCGCGTCGCGCGCCGAGATCACCTGCGTCATCCAGAAGAACGGATGGCGGTCGAGGTCGAAGTCGGGTGCGTCTGCGGGCTGGCTGGCGTGGGCGGGGCGCGGCATGGTCGTTCCGGATGTCCGGTTGTGACGCTACGCCGGTTTAGGTGCGATTGCAACCAATCGGCGAACCGTGGGTGCAATACGCACTGCTGCACTGCGGGAGAACAGGGTGCGATCACAAGTATTCGCGTACCGATCGTCCCGCCCGGACGGGCCGTTGACGCAGGTCAACCGGCGGTCGTGCGCCCGGCGCACAATGCGATGGAGACCCGGCGCGGCCCCGTGCCGGCGGAGCAACAGGGAGGCGGACAATGGACAAGGATGTCGCGGGCGGCAAGCGCCCCGTGGACCTGGACGAGGTGGCGAAACTGCTGGCGGCGCTGGAAGCCGACCTCGCCAAGGTGGGCACGGATTCGCATGCGGTGGAAGCGCTGCGCGCCGAGGCGCGGGCCCTGAGCGCGGCGCTGGGCGCGCAGGATCCGGACGAGCAGGGCATCGCCCGCCAGTTGCACCGGCTGCACGGCCTGTTCGACGAGGCGGTGGACGCCGTGGCCGCCGAGGCGGTGGAGGTGGCCGACTACGCGCGCCGCATCGGCGCCATGCTCGGGCTGTAGCGCGGCCCGGCCGCCTGCGCGCTACTCCGCCTTGATGCCCGCGGCCTTCACCACCACCCTAAGCCGCTCGATGTCCTTCACGATCAGCGCCGCCATCTCCTGCGGTGAGCTGTTGCGCGGGATGATGCCCTCGTCGGTCATGCGCTTGATGATGTCGGGGGAGCGCCCGACGCGCACGAACTCCTCGTTCAGCTTCGCGACCACCGCATCGGGCGTGCCGGCGGGCGCGGCCAGGCCGATCCAGGTCTCGTACTCCACGCCCGGGTAGCCGGCCTCGGCCATGGTGGGAATCTGCGCGAACTGGGCCATGCGCGCGTTCGACGCCACGGCCAGCACCCGCATCTTGCCCTCCGCCACGTACTGCGCGACCGACGAGTACGACAGGAACAGCAGGTCCACGCGGCCGGCCGCGAGGTCCACCATCGCCGGCGCCGCGCCCTTGTAGGGCACGTGGACCAGCGGCGTGCCGATGCGCGCACCCAGCATCTCGCCCAGGAAATGCCCGCCGGTGGCCACGCCCGGGGTGGCGTAGCTGATGCCGCCGGGTTTCGTCTTGGCCAGCGCCGCGAGTTCGGCCACCGTCCTGGCCGGGCTGCTGCCGGGCACGATGAGGAAGTTCGGGTAGCTCCACAGCAGCGTGATGGCGCGGAAGTCCTTCACCGGGTCGTAGGGCAGCTTGCTCATCAGCGCCACGTTGGCCGCGTGCGAGCTGATGGTCGCCTGCAACAGCGTATAGCCGTCGGGAAGCGCCTGCTTGACCGCCATGGTGCCGATCACGCCGCCGCCGCCGGGACGGTTGTCGATGCGTATGTTCTGGCCGAGGGCGTCCCCGACCCGGGCTGCCATCAGCCGCATCATGGTGTCGGCACTGGCACCGGGTGCGTAGAACACCACGATGTTGATGCCCTTCTGCGGCCAGGCCTGGCCGGCCGGCTGGGATTGGGCGCGGACGGCCGGGGAGGCGGCGGCGGCCAGCAGCGCCGCCGTGAACAGCGAGGCGGCGGCACGGCTGGCCGCGCGCCAGGAGCTACGTCGGGAGGTCATGCGCTCTCCTTGCATTGGATTGATCTAAGATGCCCGAAAACCGAAGGGTGCAAGCACACGTGAACCGGATACCCGCCCGAGGGCGCGCACGCAAGGCCGCAACGCGGACCGCCGGGGTGGCCGCTTCCGCCCCGCCCGAGGCGCGCGCGGCCGGTCCGCGCCAGGGCGATTCGCGCTCGGCGCTGGCCGAGGAGCAGGCCGGCGGGTCCGGTGGCGACCTGCACGACGTCTATTTCCGCCTGCGCCAGGCGATCCTGAACGGATCGATCCCGCCCGGCGAGGTGGTCAACCAGGTCCACGTGGCGCGCCAGTTCAAGGTCAGCCGCACGCCGGTGCGCGAGGCGCTGCGCATGCTGCAGGCCGAAGGCCTGGTCGACGCGCAGTTCCAGCACCGCATGCGCGTCACCGCGGTGAGCGCCGACGAGGTCGACACGGTGTATGCGATGTGGATCATGCTGTCGGCGCTGGCCGTCTCGCTGACCGTGCCGCGCATCAGCCGCGACGAGCTGGCGCAACTGCGCCGCGCGCTGGCCGCGATGAATGCCCGCTCGCCGCGGCGCACCGGCTCGCAGGCCGAATGGGAGCCGCTGCACCACGAGTTCCACCGGCTGCTGGTATCCCGCGCCGGCCCGGTGCTGGGGGCGGCGATCGACACCTGCTGGGCGCGTTCCGAGCGCGCGCGCCGCGCCTACATGCGCTCCTCGCCGCAGTCCTGGCAGGAGTCCGAGACCGAGCACCGCGACATGGTGGAGGCCTACGCGGAAGGCTCGGTGCCGCGCGCCATCTACGTGATCAGCCGCCAGCTCACGCGCATCGCGCTCACCGTGATCGGCAGCATCGACCCCGCGCACGAGCCGCGCGCCATCCGCGAGGCGCTGGCCCTGGCCGTCCGGCCGGACGGCCTGGTGCTGGCCAGCGCGCTGGGCGGCGTGCTGACGGCCGGCGGCACGCCCCCCGGCATGTCGGCCGCCCCCGTGGCGAGGCCGGCCCGTTCCCGGCGCTAGCGCGCCGCCGCGCCGCCTCACAGCAGGAACGTGAGGTTGCCCAACCAGGAGTCGCGGTTGAGCAGCAGGATCTTCTTGCGCGCGATGCGCATCTGCCCGTCCACCGGACGGAGCTGGTGCTCCACGTCCGCGACGATCGCCTGCGGCACGCCCAGGCCCACCTGCTTGTGGTCGCCGGTGCGCATCTCGTAGATGACCTGGCTGGAGCGCACCACCGCCACGCCGCCCTCGATGGTGACGCCCACGTTGGACACGAAGTGCAGGGTGCGCGAGCGCGGTGACTGGGCGGGAAAGGCGTTGTGCAGCAGGTGGTGCACCCGCTCCTCGCGGCGCAGCGGCGTGTCGTTCATGATGGACGCGCTGGTGGCGATCGGCTCGCGGTCGTCCAGCGGGATCCAGTAGTGGCCGTCGGCGGTGAACAGCGCGTTCCACTCCTCCAGCTTCAGGTCGTCCAGCAGGCGCGCCTCGTGGATCAGGAAATCCTCGGCCTGGGCGCGGGTGAATGCCAGCGCGTTGCGGTCCCCATTGCGGTCCCGGGTGGCGGTGCTCATGCGCGCTCTCCCTTTCCCGCCATCAGGCGCAGCCATTCGCGCCACACGGCGCGCTGCGGCGCCTCACTGCCGGCCTGTCCCTTGTAGTCGCCGTTGGGCTGCAGCTGGTCGGTGTCCAGGCCGCGCTCCAGGATCATCCACTCGACCGCCGTGCCGGCCAGGCCCTGCTGGTTGCGCGCGAAGATGTCCACGTCGTCGGCCATGCCGTGGCCGGCCGGGCCGTAGAAGCGCTCCTGGCTGCGCAGCATGCCCTCGTTGAACGCATCGGGCGCGCCCACCAGTTCATAGGGATAGATCTCGATTTCCGTGAGGTCGGGCGCAATCGGGCGCCAGGTGCGGATCTGCTGGTGGATCATCCCCATGTTCGGGAAGATGGTGCCGCTGGTCTTGCCCGCGATCCATTCCATTGCCTCGGCGCCGTGCTGCGCCTGCAGGCCGCCGAAGTAGTCGGCGAACTCGCCCTTGAGGTCTTCCTCCAGGTGCAGCGCCGGGCGCTCGATCTGGGCATGGCCGCCGGGCAGGTCCCAGGTGGCGCCGCGGAAGCGCACCGCGCGCATCGCCTTGTCGGTGCCGCCCTGGTGCAGGCCGAAGTCGCCGGTCGTGTCACCGTACTTGGCCTGCAGCGCGACGAAGCCCTTGTGGGTGTGCATGAAGTGGTAGGCGTCGTTGATGTTCTCGATCTGGAACTTCCAGTTGCCCTGGTAGCGCGCCACATAGGGCTTGGAGCGCAGCCGGATCTGGCCGGTCGGGGACATCGCCAGGCGCCGGTCGATCAGCGTCTTCGCATGGCCCAGGTGCTGCTCCAGCGGCGCGACGTCCGGGTTCAGGCTGGCGAAGATGAAGCTGCGGTAGGACTCCACGCGCGGCAGGCGGTGCAGGCCCTCGGGCGCGTCGAAGTGCTCGGAGTAGCCGCCGGTGTCGCGCCGCTCGGAGATCGCCACCAGCCTGCCGTCACGGGCATACACCCAGCCGTGGTAGGGGCAGTTGAACTCGCGCACGTTGCCTCGCGCCTCGCGCGTGACCACCGCGCCGCGGTGCACGCAGCGGTTGACCATCACGTTGATCTTGCCGTCCTCGCCGCGGCAGGCGATCACCGGCTGCAGGCCGATGCTCACGGTCTTGAAGTCGCCCGGTTCGGGCAGCTCGCTCTCCAGCCCGATGAAGGACCAGGTGCTGTTGAAGATCCGCTCCATCTCCGTCTCGAACACCGCGGGATCGGTGTAGGCGCGCGTGTGCACGCGGAAGCGGTGCGGCCGCGTGTCCACCAGCGCGTCGAAGCCGCCGGCCTCGGGACGCGCGTGTCGGGATAGGGGTTCTCTGTCGCTGTGTGACATGCTGCTCTCCTTGTTGACCGCGCGGTGCGACGCCACCGCGCGCGCCGCCGCCCGCCCTGGCGCGGCCGTGCTCAATCCATGAAACGTCCGCCGGACAGGTTCATCGTCTCGCCGGTGACATAGCCCGCGTTGCGCGATGCCAGGAACAGCACCGCGTGCGCGGCTTCCTCGGAGCGTCCGACGCGGCCCACCGGGATGCCCTTGAGCACCTCGGCCATGTGCTCGCTGCCGGCCGCGACCTGCACGTCGAACAGCGCGGTGGCGATCACGTTCACGGTCACGCCGGTGTGCGCGAGGTCCGAGGCGAAGGCACGCGAGAACGCGATCACGCCACCCTTGGCCGCGGCGTACGGCGCCACGTTCCTGTGCATGCCGGTCTTGCCCGACATGGAGGTGAACGAAATGATGCGACCGCCCCCCCGCGCGGCCAGCCGCCGGCCGGCCTCGACGATGGCCAGCAGCGGGCCGGTGAGCTCCTGCTCGACCACCGCGCGCCAGTCGGCCTCCGGGATGTCGAGCGCGGCGCGCACCTTCACCGGCGGGGGCACCATCACCACGATGGACAGGCCGCCGTTCGCCTTCTCGCAGGCGTCGAAGAACGACGCAATCGTTGCGGCGCCGGACAGGTCCAGCGGCAGCACCTGCACGCCGGGCAGCGCGCAGGCCTGGCGCTGCGCCTCGCTGGGCGGCTGGTGGGCCAGCTCGCCCACCACGACCTTCGCGCCCTGCGCGGCGAACGCGCGCACCACCGCCGGACCCACTCCGAGGTGGCCGCCCGCGACCACCACCGGGACGCCGGCGAACTCGTTCTGCTGCGCGTCGGCCATGTCGTTCAGGGCTTGATGTTGTTCTTGCGGATGATGTCACCGTACTCGGTGAACTCGCGCTGCATCACCGCGCGCATCTCCTCCGGCGTCGAGGGGCGGATGTCCAGGCCGGTCTTCTCCAGCACGCCCCGCACGTCGGCCAGGTTGAGGATGGTGCGGATCTCGCCCGACAGCTTGTCCTGCACGGGCTGCGGCGTTCCCCTCGGGGCGAGGAAGCCGTACCAGGCGTCGGTGGTGAAGTTCTTGATGCCCATCTCGCCGAAGGACGCGAGCTGCGGCGCGGCCTTGTGGCGGCTCTGGCTGCCCACGGCGATCGCCTTGAGCTTGCCGCTGGTCACGTAGGGCATCACGGTGTGGGTGGCGACGAACATCGCGTCCACGTGTCCCGCGATCAGGTCGGTGATGCCGGGCGCGGTGCCCTTGTAGGGCACGTGCAGGAACTGCACGCCGGCCTGCTGCTGGAACAGCTCCAGCGCGATGTGCTGCGGCGAGCCCATGCCCGGCGAGGCGAAGGTCACCTTGCCCGGCGCGGATTTCGCCAGCGCGAGGAACTCGGGCAGGGAACTGGCCTTGGAGGACGGGTTCACCACCAGCGTCGCGTTGCCCCAGGCCGCGATGGCCAGCGGCACCAGGTCGTTCATCGGCTGGAAGCCGCCGGGCGTGGCGTACAGGTTGGCGGTGATGGTGATGTTGCTGGCCGTCACCAGCAGCGTGTAGCCGTCGGCGGGGGCGCGCGCCACCATCTCGGCGCCCAGGTTGCCCGCGGTGCCCAGGCGGTTCTCCACCACCACCGCCTGGCCCATGCGGGCGTGCATCTTCTCCCCCACCTGCCGGGCGATGTTGTCCATGCCGGTGCCGGCGGTGAATGGCACGATCAGCTTGATCGTGCGGTTGGGGAAGTCCTGCGCCATCGCGCCGCCGGCGAACAGCGCCGCCGCGGCGACGAGGGTCGCCCTGCCAAAGCATCGTGCCATCACGTGTTTCATTCCGGTTCTCCTGGAGGTTTGGTCCGCATTGCCGTTGCGCATTGTTATTGTGTGGTCCCTGGGGTATTGCTTCGCCGCGCGGCCGCGTTCAGGCCGCCGCGGCGTCGATCTTGCGCGCGTCGGCCACCGCCAGCAGCGCGCACAGCGCGTCCGGGCTGGCAGCCTGCGGCAGCGCGCGCACGGCGGCGAGTATCTCGCCGGCACGGGCGGCGCCGTACAGCGGTTCGACGTTCTCGCGCAGCTTCTGCTCGAACTCGGCTCCGGTGAAGGGCTGCAGCCGGTGTCCGGGCGGGGCCTTGGCCTGTCCTGCGTGCACGCGCCCGGCGTCGTCGGTGATCTCCACGCCGGACAGGAAGCCGCCTGCCGCGCCCTTGCTGATCTCGGCGCTCACTTCCACCTTCACCCGGTCGTTGAGGAAGGCCTGGCGGCCCGGGTCGAGCACGCGCGAGGGCTCGAACGCATCGGTGCCTACGCGCCCGTCCAGCACCGCCGCGCAGACGATGTAGGGCAGCGAGTGGTCGGCGGTCTCGCGCGAAATCGGGTGGAACGGGTCGGCGCGCCGGCGCAGCAGGTGGTCGTAGACCTGCTCGTCGGCGAGCACGCGCACCGAGCGCGCGGCGCGCGGGTCCGCGCCCTGCGCGACCATCGAGGCGCGCGCCTGCAACGCGGCCTGGATGGCGCTTTGCGCGCGCGAGCCCACCGGCCAGCGCTTGAAGGTCACCTCGCCGACGCGCTTGAGCGCCCTGGTGCCGCGAAGGAGGTCGAACAGGCGGGTCGTGTTCGCATTGCCCTCGCCCAGCTTGGACAGCATGCCGGTGCGGCCCTCGAACGGGCGGATCGCGCCCTCTATGCCCACTTCCGCCATCACGCAGGCCGACAGCGCGGTGCGCGCCGCGTTGCTGCCGTTGAAGCGCTTCCACATGGTCAGGTCGCCGCGCGCGTTCAACTCGCCGGATTCGACCTCGTCGCTCACCATGTGGGTCACCGCGACGATGGCCAGCGCCTCGCGCGCCTGCGCCTGCGTGAGCCCGAGCATGCGCGCGTAGCCGCAGGCCGCGCCCAGCGCCGTGACCACCGGGTAGTCCCAGCCGCCCGCGTCAAGCTCCAGCGTGTCGAACAGCGCGAGCTGCGCCTCGTAGGCGAGCGCGATGCCGCCGAGCAGCGCCTCGCCGGACAGCCCGCGCCATTGCGCCAGCGCGATCGCGCCCGGCACGACGTCGCTCGGGTGGCCGCCGCTGCGCCCGATGTACAGGTCGTTGTAGTCGTAGCCGCGCAGCGGCACGCCGTTGGCAAGCGTCGCGGCTTCCGCGGTCACGACCTCGCCCGATCCCCACAGCGTGGCGCCGCGCGCCACGGCCGAATGGCGCGCGTAGCGCCGCCCCGCGATCGCCGCGGGATGGCGCAGCGCGCCCAGCGCGACCGCGAGGGTGTCGATGACCGCGGCCTGCGCCGCCTGCAGCGCGGCGCCGTCCAGCGCCAGCGGCACGCGGGTGGTGAAGTCCGCCAGTTCGTGGAGCAGCGCGTCGTGGTGCGAGGGAGAGCCCATCAGTGCTTTACGCCTTGTACGTTGTCGCCGGGCGGGCGCCGCGCCGGCCGGAGGTCAGCCGAATCGGGTGTGGCTGGATCAGGTATAGCCGATCTTCGCGATCTCATCCCCGCCGCCGTTGGCGACCTGGATTTCCTTGCGGGTGCCGGCCTGCAGCACCGCGCTGTCCTTGGCGATGGTCACCAGGCCGAAGCCCTTCTCGGCGTAGGCACGTCCGAACTTGCCGCTCGCGCACTGGATGCCCGCGACGATGCCGTGGCGCTTGCAGGCGGCGAGGATCCTGTCCACCGCGGCCACGTGCTCGGGCTCGGTCTTGTCCAGGTCCGGGGGCAGTCCCAGGCCCAGCGCCAGGTCCGCCGGGCCGACGTAGATGCCGTCCAGCCCGGGCGTGGAGGCGATGTCCTCGATGTTGTCCAGCGCCTCGCGCGTCTCGACCATCACGAAGCACAGCATCGAGTCGCCCAGCGTCGCCATGTCGCGCGCGGCGCTGATCACCGACGAGCGTATCGGGCCGTAGGAGCGTATGCCCTTGGGCGGGTAGCGGCACGCCGCGACCGCGGCGGCGGCTTCGGCGCGCGTGTTCACCAGCGGCACGATCACGCCCTGCGCGCCGGCATCCAGCGACTTGGAGATCATCCAGGTCTCGTTGGCGGGCACGCGCGTGAACGGCACCAGGCCGCGGCCCTCGGCGGCGCGGAACATGTCCACCGCCACGGCGTAGTCGATCACGCCGTGCTGCTGGTCCACGCACACGTAGCCCACGCCGGGGTAGGCCATCAGTTCGATGGAGAAGGGCGTGGGCAGCGCGGCCCACAGGCCGAATACCGGCTTGCCTTCCTTCCAGATCTTGCGAAGCGACAGGGCAGTGCTCACGCGGGTCCTTCCTGGCTGGGTGTCATGGTGCGGGTTGGGGCGGATCCGCCGGACCCGTCGGCCGGGGACGGGCAGGCATTTTCACAGAAATGAATACATTTAGGCAAACCGGGATGCCGGGCAGGCCAGCGGCAGGCGGCCCGCCCCGCGCCTCAGTCCGGCTTGATGTTGGCCTCTTTCACCACCCGGGCCCAGAGCGCGAGCTCGGCGCGGATCTGGCGCGAGGCTTCCTCGGGGGACGAGAAGGTGGCGAACACACCCTGTCCCAGAAGCTGCTCCTTGAGGTCGGCCGAGCCCATCACGCCGCGCAGCACCTCGTTCAGCTTCGCGATGACCGGCGCGGGCGTGCCGGCGGGGGCGAGGATGCCCAGCGTGGCGCTGACCTCGAAGCCCTTCATGCCGGATTCGGCCGAGGTCGGCACCGCGGGGATGGTCGCCATGCGCTGCGGCGCCAGCACCGCCAGACCGCGCAGTTTGCCGGCCTGGATGTTGGGGCCGGTGGCGGCCACGTCGGTGATGATCATGTCCACCTGCCCGCCGACCAGGTCGGCCATGGCCGGGCCCACGCCCTTGTAGGGCACGTGCAGCAGCTTGACGCCGGCGATGCGCTGGAACATCTCGCCCGCGAGGTGGGTGAGCGCGCCGTTGCCGCTGCTGGCCATGGTGATGGCGCCGGGCTTGGACTTGGCCAGCGCCACCAGTTCGGCGAGGTTGTTCGCCTTGACGTTCGGGTTGACCGCGATCACCGAGGGGATGGACGCCACCATGGCCACCGGCGCGAAGCCGCGGTCCAGGTCGAAGGCCGGCGCCTGTCCTGCGTTCTGCGCCTGCAGCGCGAGGAAGCTCGCGTGCACCGTGATCGCGCCCATCAGCAGCGTGTAGCCGTCGGGCGCGGCCTTGGAGGCGGCGACCGCGCCGATGGTGGCGGCCGCGCCGGCGCGGTTCTCCACCACCACCTGCTGGCCCAGCGGCCCGGACATGCGCGTGGCCATCACCCGGCCCATCAGGTCGGTGCCGCCGCCGGGCGGGAAGGGCACGATCAGGCGCACCGGCTTGCTCGGGTAGTCCTGCGCCTGCGCGGCACCGCAGAGCAGCGTGGTGCCGGCAATGAACGCGGCGACGATGGACAGCTTCCTCATGCGGGAACTCCCTGGGTTGAGATTGGTTCGGGGTATTCGGTGTCGGGTTCAGCCGCCGCGCACGTCCAGCTGCGCGCCGTTCACGTAGGAGGCGGCGTCGGAGGCCAGCCACAGGATGGCTTCGGCGACTTCCTCTGCCGTGCCGAAGCGTCCCAGCGGCACGCCGCGGCTCATGCGCTCGACCTGCTCGGGCGGTCGGTCGGCCTGGATGTCCGTGGCGATCAGTCCCGGGCGCACGCCGTTCACGCGGATGCCGTCGGGGCCGGCTTCCTTGGACAGGCCGGCGGTGAGCGAGTCCATCGCGCCCTTGGTGGTGGCGTAATGGATGAAGGTGTTGGGCGCGCCGGTGACGGCCGCGCCCGAGGACACGTTGATGATCACGCCGCCCCTGCCGCCACGGCGCGTGGACATGCGCCGCACCGCCTCGCGCGCGGCGACCACCGCGCCGAACAGGTTCACGCGCACCACCTCGGCGTACATCGCCGCGTCCAGGTCCTCGAGCCGGGTGCGCGCGCCGATGATGCCGGCGTTGTTCACCAGCACGGCCAGGCGCCCGAAGGCATCCACCTTGGCGAAGGCACCGACCAGGTCGGCTTCGTCGCCCACGTCGGCCTTCAGCGCCAGCGCCCGTCCGCCGGCGGACTCGATCGCGGCCACGACACGGCCGGCCGCGTCGGCGCGCTCGCGGTAGAGCAGCGCCACGTCGTAGCCGCGCGCCGCCGCCATCAGCGCGGTCGCCGCGCCGATGCCGCGGCTGCCGCCGGTGATCAGCATGACGCCGCGCGCCTGGCTCGCGTCCGCGTGGTTTGCGTCAGGAATGGCTGTGTCCTCGGGTGGGTGTGCGCTTGCGACGAGCCATTCTCCATGGAATGGATACATTTGTGCAAATGCCAGGCAGGAATGTGGTTGGCGTGCGCGGCGCTGGCGGGGGAGTTCGGTACCATCGTCGCTTCCCGACCGCGCAGGAACCGCCATGACCGTCCCCGTCCGCCGCCATGCCATCGCCGCCCTGTGCGCCTTGCTTCCCGCGCTCGTCCATGCCCAGTCGGCCTCGTGGCCGTCGCGGCCGGTGCGGCTGGTGATCCCGTTTGCCGCCGGCGCGGGCACCGACGTGGTCGCGCGAACGGTCAGCAACAAGGCCGCCGAGCTGCTGGGCCAGCCCGTGGTGGCCGAGAACCGCGCCGGCGCCAATGGCAACCTAGGAGCGGAAGCTGCGGCGAAGTCCGCCGCCGATGGCTACACCATCGCCATCCTGTCGACCATCCATGCCGCCAACCAGAGCTTTTTCCGCAAGCTCGGCTACGGCATGGCGGCGGATTTCGTCCCGGTGGTGGAACTGGGCGTCTCGCCCACGGTGTGGGTGGTGCGCGCCGATTTGCCGGTGGACGGCATCGACGCGCTGGCGAAGTACGCGAAGGCCAATCCCGGCAAGCTGACCTATGGCTCGGGCGGGGCCCAGCACCCTGCCGAGCTGTTCAAGGCGCTCACCGGCGCCGACATCACCGTCGTGCCCTACAAGGGCGTGTCGGCGGCATTGCAGGACCTGCTGGCGGGACGCGTGGACATGACGGTGGCGGGACTGCTGGACACCAGCGCGCACATCAGGGCCGGCAAGCTGCGCGCGCTGGCCACCACCAACACCGCGCGCCTGCCGCAGTTTCCCGATGCACCCGCGATGGCCGAGGGCCTGCCGGGCTACGACTTCACGCTCTGGTACGGTCTGTTCGCGCCCACCGGCACGCCGGCGGAGCCGCAGGCCAGGTTGCGCGCCGCGGTGCTGGCGTCGCTGCAGTCCCCGGACGTGCTCGCGCGCTTCGAGGCGCTGAGCCTGCGCCCGGCAAAGTCCTCACAGGGGGAGTTCGGCGCCCGGGTGCGCGCCGAGATCGCGCGCTGGGCGGATACGGTGAAGAAGGCGAAGATCGAGTTGCAGGACTGAGCGCCGTACCGGGCGCAGGGCCTGCGCCCGGGTACCAGCCGTCAGGCGGGCCAGTCGTCAGCCGGACGGGTCGCCCAGGTAGCCAAGCAGGTCGTCCACGGGAACGACGTCGGCGTAGCGCGAGTCCATGTCCTTCATGTGCAGCGCATGCAGGTCGGGCAGGAAGTCGCCCACGGCCTCGGCCGCGACCAGCGGACGGTAGCCGTGCTGCATCGCATCGACGACGCTCGCCCGGACGCAGACGCTGGTGGTGCACCCGGCGATCACCAGGGTGTCGACCGAGGCTGCCTGCAGGCGCGCATGCAGGTCGGTGCCGAAGAAGGCCGACGGGTACTTCTTGACGATCAGGGGTTCGTCCTCGGTCCTGCCCAGGCGCGCGTCGATGCCGACGACGGGATCGCCCAGCGGGCAATGGCGCAGCCAGGGCGCCTTGATGCCCCACAGCCCGGCGTCGCGCAGGTCCGGTTCGTAGGCCAGCGTGGTGTACAGGACCGGAACACGGCCGCGCGCCGCGTCCAGCAGCCGGCGCGTCTGGGCAATCTCCGCGCCGAACTCGCCGCCCGGGAACGCGGACGGCCCTTCGGTGAAGGCGCGGCTGAAGTCGATCACCAGGACGGCCGGCCGCGTCCCGCGGCCGATGCGAAAGCCGTAGCCGCGCCGGTCGTAGAACGCGATGAGGTCGTCGACCTGTCCCATGGCTTCCGCGCCCCGGCGGGTTACAGGCGCGAGGTGATCGCGTCGGTGTAGAACTGCCCCGGCGTGCCGGACTTGATCAGGCCCGCCTTGAGCATGGCGTCCACCATCGACTTCCAGGCCGCCGGGTCGTTCTTGAGCAGTTTGCTGGTGTCGTCATGCCACCAGAGCGCTTCCTCGTCGCGCATCGCCTTCACCGTGAAATCGACCTGCTTGGCGCCCTCGATCTCCCAGGACTTCGCCATGCGTTCGACCAGCATGCGTCCGTCGCCCCGCTTGAGTTCGAGGATGGAGGCCTTCTCGGCGCGCAGGATCCTCAGCAGCAGGTCGGGCTCCTTCTGCACCGTCTCGCGCAGCGCGAAGTAGGCCTGCCCCGGCATCGCGACCGCGTCGCTGGTGCTCCACATCAGGATCTTCTCGCCCGACTCGGTCAGCGTCGTCGTCGTGCCGATGCTGACGATGTGCGCGTCCACGCGGCCCTGCTGGATCAGGCCCCAGCCGCCGGGACTGTTGCCGATGGCCTCGCGGCGCACGCTGTCCAGCGGCAGGCCGTTGATCGCCAGCATCATGTCGATGATGTTGTCCGAGGCACTGCCCTTGGCGGCGATGCCGATCACCTTGCCGACCATGTCCCTGGCGTTGCGGATGGGCTTCTGCGGCGAGCTGTAGACGACGATGGGGGAGCGGTGCTCGATGGTGGCGAAGGCGACGATGGGTGCGCCCTCGACGATGGCCTTGGCCATGGCCAGCGGGTCGCCGCGGCCGTACAGCGCACGGCCGGCGATCACCTGCTGCACCGCCACCGCCGAGCCCTTGCCCGGCAGCACGTTGAGTTGCAGCCCCTCCTTGGCGAGGTGTCCGCCGGCCTGCGCATTCAACGTGGGCGCATAGCCCACCAGGTAGCCGAACGGCGTGATGAAGGTGACTTCCCGCCGCTGCTGGGCCAGGGCGCGGCCCCCGACCAGCGAACCGGCTGCGAGCGTCGCCGCGGCGCCCAGGAAGTGTCGACGTGCATGGCTGGTCATGGCAGTACCCCTCGGTTGATTGCGCATCGCAACGGTATTCGTTGCGTTTAGACTAGCATCCGCTGCATTGAGCGTCCAACCTGCGGCGTCCAACCTCCGGCCTCCAGCGGCCGACAACCAACCGGAACCGGGCCTGCACGTGTCATCCGAAGCGACCATCAGGCGGCACCTCGCCGTCCCGGACATCAGCCTGGCGGGCGTCGCGAAGCGCTACGAAAGCCGCGGCGAGTCCGTGCTCGCCGTGGACCGCACCGACCTGCGCATCCCCGGGGGCGAGTTCCTGGTGCTGCTGGGCCCGTCGGGCTGCGGCAAGACCACCATGCTGCGCATGATCGCGGGCCTGATCCGCCCGAGCGCCGGCGGCATCCACATCGGCGAGCGCGACCTGTGGCGCGGCGACCGGCGCGACGACGCGGCGGTCAACGAGCTGGGCGTGGTGTTCCAGGAGGCCAACCTGTTTCCCTGGTTCTCCATCGAGAAGAACGTCGCCCTGCCGCTGCGGCTGCGCGGCGTCCCGCGGGACGAGCGCCTGGCCAAGGCGCGCGAGTTGTGCCGGCTGGTGGGCATCGCCGGGTTCGAGCGGTCCTGGCCGCGCCAGTTGTCCGGCGGCATGCGCCAGCGCGCCGCGATCGCGCGCGCGCTGTCGCGCGACCCCAACATCCTGCTGATGGATGAGCCGTTCGGCGCGCTGGACGCGATCACGCGCGACCAGCTGAACCTGGAACTGCAGCGCCTCTGGATGGCGCAGGCGTGCACCGTGGTGTTCGTCACCCATTCGATCGCCGAGGCGGTATTCCTCGCCGACCGCATCCTGCTGCTCTCGCCGCGCCCAGGGCGCATCGACACCGAACTGCGCGTGCCCTTCCCCAGGCCCAGGCCGACGTCGATCCAGAGCGAGCCGGCGTTCCAGGAGATCGTTCGCGAACTGCGCGAGCGCCTGGAGAGGATCACGTGAAGCGCCGCCTCGACCTGACCTGGTTCACCACGCCGGCGCTGCTGGTGGCCTTCGTGCTGGCCTGGCACTTCTACGTGAAGTGGTCGGGCGTGTCCAAGTTCATCATTCCGCCGCCCGCCTCGGTGTGGGAGAGCCTGCTCGACCTGCTGTCCACGCCCAGCACCTGGCGCCACACCTGGATCACGCTCTACGAGACGCTTGCCGGGTTCGCCATCGCCTGCGTGGTCGGCGTGGGCCTGGGCGCCGTGCTCGGAAAGACGCCGTGGCTGGAGCGCGCGATCAACCCCTTCATCGTCGCCACGCAGGTGGTGCCCAAGGTCGCGCTGGTGCCGCTGTTCATCCTCTGGTTCGGCTTCGGCCCGGAATCCAAGATCATCGTCGCGGCGGTGCTGGCGTTCTTCCCCATCCTGACCAACACGGTGCTGGGCGTGAAGTCCGTGGACCTGGGCCACAAGGACGTGATGACGGTGCTGAACGCCGGGCGCTGGGACTCCTTCCTCACCCTGGAGCTGCCCAGTTCGCTGCCCGCGATCCTCGCCGGCATGGAGGTGGGCATCGTGCTGGCCATCATCGGCGCGGTGGTCGGCGAGTACCTCGGCGGCAGCACCGGGCTGGGCCACCTCGCGGTGGCGTCGCTCAACGACTACAAGGTCGGCATGCTGTTCGCGGTGATCATCCTGCTGACGGTGATCGGCTTCCTGCTCTACCTGCTGATCGGGTTGCTGCGTCGCTTCGTCATTCCCTGGCACGAATCGGTGATGTCGGAGCGCCAGACGCCGGGCGGATGAGGATCGGTAAATAATCAATTAAAACAGCGGGTTAGTGTATTTTTGGCGGATTTCCGCGTCCGCCCCGACAGCGTCGCGTCCTTGATCAGTGAGGGCCGCGCCGATGCGCGTCGCATCGAGGCAGGAAGCGGCCTGCGACTGGGCGGCCCACCCCGGCAGGTAGAGCAGGCTTGCCCAGGCGGCGGCTGCACGGGACGCGGAACGGTGTCCCGCTGGAGCTTCCACCACGCGCAGGCTGGATGCGCCCCGCGTCGCATCCACGCCCAGCGACTGCAAGCGCCGCGCGAGCGCATCGGGTTCGGCGTCCAGCACCGGCAACACCCAGTGCGTGTGCGACGCGCAGGCCGCGCCGGGCAGCGTCGCGGCGATGTCCGGCGGCAGCGCGGCATGCACGCGCCGGGCATGCGCCAGGCGGTCCGCCAGCGCGTCGGCCTGTTCACGCCGGCCGCGCGGGCCCGCCAGCCGCGCGGCCATCAGGCCCAGCAACGCAGCGCAGGGACGGCGGCGTATGCGCGCGAAGAAGCCCGGACCCGCGAAGCCGCGCACGCTGCCGCTGACGATGCGGTCGTGGTCGGCGCCCGCCAGCCGGCACGCCAGCACGAACAGCGAATACACCGGGCGCGCCGCCAGCACCTGCAGGAGCGCGTACTTGAGCAAGCGCGCGGCGTACGAAGCGCGTGGCTGCAGCGGCCAGGCTTGCTGGACCGCGGCGACGCGCGCGGCCAGCGCCGGGTCGCGGAAGCGCGCCATCGCGCCGGCCAGCGTGGTCGCGGTCTTGATCGGCCCGAAGGAGAACAGCGCCACGTCGCTCGCGGGATGGCCCAGCCAGCCGTCGCCCGCCCAGGCCTGCGCCGCGTCCTCGACCAGCAGCAGGCCCCGCTCGCGCGCGAAGGCGGCGATGGCGTCCATGGGCATGCGCGCGCCGAACAGGTGGGCGACCACCAGCAGGCGCGCGCGCGGCCCGGCGGCGCGCCGGAGCGAGTCCATGTCCACCGACAGCGAGGCGATGTCCATGTCCACCGGTACCGGTACCAGTCCGTGCTCGTGCGCGATGCGCGGCATGTCGGCTATGGTGAGCGCCGACATCAGCACCTCGCTGCCCTCGGGCAGCGCCAGCGCGGTGAGCAGGGCGTCGAAGGCGCTGCGCACCGACAGCGCGGGGATGGCGGTGCCGCCGGGAAGGCTGAAGGTGTCACGCAGCCGGCGTTCCGAATCGGCATTTCCCGGGAGCAGGCAGCCTGCCAGGCCGCAGGCGATGCCACGCCAGCCGATGTCGAGGCGCTTGCGCGGGATCATCGTCCGGCCCGCCGCGCGCGAACGGTCAGACGCCGAGGTAGCGGTGCCAGAGCTCGCGGTTGGCGCCCAGCTCGGCGGAACTGCCGCGCCACGCGACGCGCCCGCGCTCGATGATGGTGTGGTGGTCGGCGATGGCGATCAGGCGCTCGACGTACTTGTCGATCACCAGGATGGTCTGGCCGGACTGCTTGAGGGCGGCCAGGCACTTCCAGATCTCCTCGCGGATCAGCGGCGCCAGGCCCTCGGTGGCCTCGTCCAGCACCAGCAGGTGCGGGTTGGTCATCAGCGCGCGGCCGATGGCCAGCATCTGCTGCTCGCCGCCGGAGAGCTGGTTGCCCATGTTGCCGGCGCGCTCGGCCAGGCGCGGGAAGAACTCGTACACCCGCTGCACCGTCCAGGGATCCTTCGCCCCGCGCCGGTTGGACGCGAACGCGACCAGGTTCTCGCGCACCGTGAGGTTGGGGAAGATCTGGCGGCCCTCGGGCACCAGCGCCAGGCCCATGCGCGCGATCGCGTCGGTGGGCGTCTTCTCGATACGCCGGCCCAGGCAGGTGATCGCGCCGCCGCGCGCGCGCGTCAGGCCGAAGATCGAGCGCACCGTGGTGGTCTTGCCCATGCCGTTCCTGCCCAGCAGGGTGGCGACTTCGCCGGCGCGGATTTCCAGGTCGATGCCGAACAGCACCTGCGAGGACCCGTACGCGGTCTCCAGGCCCTGGACGCTGAGCAGGACGTCGCCGCTCATGCGTTCACCTCGGCCTGCACCTCGTCGCCCAGGTAGGCCTTCTTCACTTCCGGGTTGGACTTGATCTCGTCCGGACTGCCGGTGGCGATCACGCGGCCCTGCACCAGGACGCTCAGCCGGTCGGCCAGGCGGAACACCGCGTCCATGTCGTGCTCCACCAGCAGCACAGTGACCGCGCCGCGGATCTTCCCTATGAGTTCGATCATGCGCTCGGACTCCTCCGGGCCCATGCCGGCCATGGGTTCGTCCAGCAGCAGCAGCTTCGGTTTCGTGGCCAGCGCCAGGCCGACTTCCAGCTGGCGCTGCTCGCCGTGCGCGAGGTTGCCGGCGAGTTCGTCGGCGCGCGCGGCCAGGCCCACCTGTTCCAGCATGGCGCGCGCCTCGTCGAACAGCGCGGCCTCGGCCGACAGCGGCCGCCAGAACGACAGGCTGGAGCCGCTGCGCGCCTGCACCGACAGCGCCACGTTGTCCAGCACCGTGAAGCGCCGGAAGATGCTGGTGATCTGGTAGGAGCGCGCCAGCCCCTGGCGCACGCGCTGGCTGGAGGAGGTGCGCGTCACGTCCGCGCCGTTGAACAGGATCTGGCCGGTGTCCGGGCGCAGCGCGCCGGAGAGCTGCGCGATCAGCGTGGTCTTGCCCGCGCCGTTGGGGCCGATCAGCGCATGCACCTCGCCGGGCTCGACCTCGAGGGTCACGTCGTCGGTGGCGACCACCCCGCCGAAGCGCTTCTGCAGCCTGCGCACGTCGAGCAGCGCGGCCATGTCAGTGCGCCTTCATCTGGTCGCGCTTGGCCGCGGCACCGCCGGCCTTGCGCGAGACCGCGCCGCAGATGCCGTTGGGCGCGTACAGCACGATGGCCAGCAGGATGATGCCCACCGGCAGCTGCCAGTAGATGGTGTAGCCCGAGAGCACTTCCTCCAGCACCAGCAGCACCAGCGCGCCGAGCAGGCCGCCGTAGTGGTAGCCCACGCCGCCCAGGATCACCATCACCATCAGCTGGCCGGAGAGCGTCCATTCCATCAGCTTGGGGCTGACGAAGGAGTTCTGGTTGGCGATCAGCGCGCCGGCCAGGCCGCACAGGGCGCCGGCGACCACGAAGCACACCAGCTTGTAGCGGAAGGTGGAAAAGCCGATGGTCTCCATGCGCGCCTCGTTCTCGCGTATCGCCTGCACCACGCGGCCGAAGCGCGAGGCGATCAGGCGGTGCAGCAGGTAGAGCGAGCCGACCATCAGCGCCATGACCAGGTAGTACCAGGTGAGGTCGTTCTTGAGGTTCAGGCCGAAGCCCACCTGCGAGCGCGTGGCCATGTTCAGGCCGTCCTCGCCGCCGTAGGACTTCAGCGAGATGAAGATGTAGTACATCATCTGCGCGAAGGCCAGCGTGATCATGATGAAGTACACGCCGCGCGTGCGCAGCGAAATCGCGCCGATCAGCAGCGCCACCAGCGCGGACACCGCGATCGCCGCGGGCCAGGCGATCCAGGCGCTCGCCACGCCCTCGTCCATCAGGATGCCCACCACGTAGGCGCCCGCGCCGAAGAAGGCCGCGTGGCCGAAGCTCACCATGCCGCCGTAGCCCAGGATCAGGTTCAGGCTGGAGGCCGCGATCGCGTAGATCATGATGCGGCTGGCGAACGAGATGTAGAAACCCTGGTCCAGGGCGTTCATCACCAGGGGAAACAGCACCAGGGCGACGATGCCGGCGAGGGCGAGCGGGCGGTGGAGTTTTTCCATGGATTCAGCCGCGCGCCGGGAACAGGCCCTGCGGCTTCCAGAACAGCACCGCGGCCATGAGCACGTAGATCAGGATGGAGGCCACCGCCGGCCCGAGGTTGGACGCGTAGGCGGGCGGCAGGAACTCGCGGAACAGGTGCGGCAGGAAGGCGCGCCCGATGGTGTCGACGATGCCCACCAGCATGGAGCCGACCAGCGCCCCGCGGATCGAGCCGATGCCGCCGATGACGATCACCACGAAGGCGATGATCAGGATGTTCTCGCCCATCCCCACCTGCACCGCGAGGATGGGCCCGAGCATGGTGCCGGCGATCGCGCACAGCGCCGCGCCGAAGCCGAACACGAAGGTGAACAGCCGCTTGATGTTCACGCCCATGGCCGTGGCCCTCTCGCGGTTGGAGGCGCCGGCGCGCACCAGCATGCCGGTGCGGGTGCGGGTCACCAGGATGTAGAGCAGCAGCGCGACCGCCAGGCCCACGCCGATGATCATCAGGCGGTAGGAGGAATAGATCAGCCCGGGAAGGATCTCGACAGGGCCGGAGAGGGACGGCGGCGTGGACAGCATGATGGGCTGCGCGCCCCAGATCAGGCGCACCACCTCGTTGGCGATCAGCAGCAGCGCGAAGGTCGCCAGCACCTGGGTCATGTGGTCGCGCTGGTAGAGCTGGCGCAGGATGCTGACTTCCAGCAGCATGCCGACGATGGCGGTGCCCAGGATCGCCAGCGGCACCGACAGCCAGAACGAGCCGGTGGCCTGCACGATGGAGGCCATCAGGTAGGCGCCGACCATGTAGAGCGAGCCGTGCGCCAGGTTGATCATGTCCATGATGCCGAACACCAGCGTCAGGCCGGCGGCCAGCAGGAAGAGCATCAGGCCGAATTGCAGGCCGTTCAGCGTCTGTTCGGTGATCAGGACCCAGGACAAGGTGTATCCGCCAGGCTAGAGGGGCGCGCCGGCAGGCCGGGTGGGCCGGGTGGGCCGTGCGATGCCGCGCGCTTACAGGCGGATTTTGCCATGGAAACAAGCCGGTTCCGCGGCGCCCGGCGCGTGTTCCCATGCGGAAATGCAAACGGCCGGACCGGTGCATTTCCGGTACGGCCGTTCGTGGTCCGTGTTGCCGGACCGGTGTGCTTCCGGTTCGGCCGTTCGTGGCGCGATGCCCTTCAGTCGAGCGAGATCTTGCCCTCGCGCACCACCTTCGCCCACTTGGCCTGCTCGGCGCGGATGAAGGCGGTGAACTCCTCGGGGGTGGAGGTGATCGGCTCGAAGCCGACGTCGTCCATCTTCTGGCGGATCTGCGGGTCGGCCACGGACCTGGCGTACTCCGACCCGATCCGCGCCACGGCGTCGCGCGAGGTGCCCGCCGGGAAGGCGAAGCCCTGCCACGCGTAGTAGTTGTAGCCGGCCAGCCCGGTCTCGGCCACGGTCGGCACGTCGGACATGGTGCCCAGGCGCGCGGCGTTGCCCACCGCCAGCGCGCGCACCTTGCCGCCGCGCACCTGCGGGCCGCCGGTGCCCAGGTCGAGGAACATGGACTCGATGCGCCCGCCCAGCAGGTCCTGCACCGCCGGCGCCGCGCCTTTATAGGGCACGTGCGTCGCCTTCAGGCCGTGGCCCTGCAGGAAGGCCTCCATCGCCAGGTGGTGCGGCGAACCGGCACCGGGCGAGCCGTAGTTGAACTGGCCGGGCCGCGACTTGGCCGCCGCGACGAACTCGGCCACCGTCCTGATGCTCGACTGCGACGGCACGGTGAGCATCAGCGCGGCGAGGATGGTGCGCGTGACCGGCTGGAAGTCGCGGATCGGGTCGTAGGGAATCTTGGAAAACAGGAACGGGTTCACCGCGAAGGTGGCGTTGTCGCCCACCAGCAGGGTGTAGCCATCGGGTGCCGACTTGGCGACCAGTTCGGCGCCGACGATGGTCGAGGCGCCCGGGCGGTTGTCCACCACCACCTGCTGGCCGAGGCCCTCGCCCATCTTGCCGGCCACCAGCCGCGCGAAGAAGTCGGTACCGCCGCCCGCCGGGTAGGGCACCACGAGCCGGATGGACTTGGCCGGATAGGCCTGGGCCGATGCGGTCAGCGGAACGGACAACACGCCCGCGGCCACGCCCGCCAAAAGGATTGCCATTGCCTTGCGCATTGCTGCCTCCTCCTAGTGTGCGGCGCCCTCCAGCGCCGGCGTCACCCCGCGGGTGCGGGGTGACGGCTTCCCGGGACTCCGGGCCCCGCGCTTACTTCAGCGGGCATTCCTTGGCATACGGGTCCAGGTGCGCGGTGAAGATCGTGCCCATGGACTTGTTGGTGATGCGGCCCTGGGCGTCCTTGCCGATCACGCGCAGGTAGTAGTTCTGCACCGGGTAGCCGTTGTTGGCGATGCGGTACTCGCCGCGCGTGGACTTGAGCTTCACCGCCTTGAGCGCCTTCATGAAGGCCTCGCGGTCCTCGACCTTGCCCTTGACGGCCTTGGCCGCCGCGTCGATGTGCAGCGCGGTGTCGTAGCCCTGCGAGGCGTACAGCGACGGCTGGCGCTTGAACTCCTTCTCGAAGTCGGCGACGAAGCGCTTGTTCTCCGGGTTGTCCATGTCGGGCGACCACTGGCTGGTGTTGAAGATGCCCATCATCGACTCGCCGACGGCGGGGATCGTGTCCTGGTCGGCGGAGAAGCCCGGCAGGATCAGCGTGGTGCTGGTGGACAGGCCCGAGGCCACGAACTGCTTCACGAAGTTGATGCCCATGCCCCCGGGCATGAACACGTACACGGCTTCGGGCTTGGCCGCGCGCATCTGCGCGAGCTCGGCGGCGAAGTCGAGCTGGCCGAGCTTGACGTACACCTCGTCGATCACCTTGCCCTTGTAGAAGCGCTTGAAGCCGGTGAGCGCATCCTTGCCCGCCGGGTAGTTGGGCGCCATGATGTAGGTGTTCTTGTAGCCCTTGGTCGTGGCGTGCTGGCCGGCGGCCTCGTGGTTGGCGTCGTTCTGCCATGCCGCCGACACGAACCACGGGCTGCAGCCCTTGCCCGCGAGCTGCGAGGGGCCGGCGTTGGCCGAGATGAAGGGCGTCTTGGACTCGAACGCGACCGGCGCGGCGGCCAGCAGGATGTTCGAGTAGATGATGCCGGTGACGATGTCGACGCGGTCGCGCTTCACGAAGCGGTCGGCGATCTGCTTGCCGGTGTCCGGGTTGAACTGGTCGTCCTGCGCCAGCACCTCGGCCGGCAGGCCGCCGAGCTTGCCGCCCAGGTGCTTGACCGCGAGGTTGAAGCCGTCGCGCACGTCGATGCCGGGGGCGCCCGCGGGGCCCGAGAGCGTGGTCACCAGGCCGACCTTGATCTTGTCGGCGGCCTGGGCGGACACGGCGGCGAGCGCCGCGGCCGTGGCCAGCGCGAGTAGCGATGCCGCACGGCCAGATGCGCGGCGGATGTTTCGGTTTGCAGCCATGGTTTTTCCTCCGGATGGGTGGGTGTTCTTCAATGCTCGTCCCGCTCGCGCGTAGCTTACCCGTGCGCGGCGCTTACCACTTGAGCGGGCATTTCGCGGCGTGCGTGTCGCCAAGGTCCCTGGCCACAACGCCGACCGTCTTGTTGGTGATGCGTCCCTTCGTGTCGCGGCCGATCACCCTGAGGTACCAGTCCTGCGACGGGAAGTTGTTGTTCTGCCACTTGAACTCGCCGCGCACCGACTTGAAGCGCTTGGCGCGCAGGGCCTTGATCACGGCCTCGCGGTCCTCGACCTTGCCTTTCACGTCGCGCACCGCGGCGTCGATCAGCATGGCCGTGTCCCAGCCCTGCGAGGCGTACACCGTCGGCAGGCGGTTGAACTCCTTCTCGAACGCGGCCACGAAGCGCCGGTTCTCCGGGTTGTCGAAGTCGTGCGCGTAGTGCGCCACGTTGAACACGCCCAGCATCGGCTCGCCCACCGCCTTGATGATGTCCTCGTCGGCGCCCACGCCGGCGGTCAGCAGCAGCGTGTCCTTGGACAGGCCGGCGGCGACGAACTGCTTGATGAAGTTGATGCCCATGCCGCCCGGCAGGAAGTAGAACACCGCCTCGGGCTTGGCCGCGCGGATCTGCGCTAGCTCCGCCGCGTAGTCGAGCTGTCCGAGCTTGATGAAGATCTCGTCGGACAGCTTGCCCTTGTAGAAATTCTTGAAGCCGGCGATGGCGTCGCGCCCGGCCGGGTAGTTCGGGGCGATGGCCACGATGTTCTTGTAGCCGCGCTGGGTGGCGAGGATCCCCGGACCGCCGTTGTTGGTGTCGTTCTGCCAGGAGGCCGAGAAGAAGTAGCGGTTGCACTGCTCGCCCGCGAGCTGCGAGGGGCCGGCGTTGGCGCTGATCATCAGGGTCTTGGACTCGAACGCCACGGGCGCGGCCGCCAGCAGCACGTTGGAGAACACGATGCCTGTGAGGAAGTCGACCTTGTTCTGGCGCACCAGGCGGTCGGCCAGCTGCTTGCCGGTGTCCGGGTTGAGCTGGTCGTCCAGCACCGTGACTTCCGCCGGCAGGCCGCCGAGCTTGCCGCCGTTCATCTTGACCGCGAGGTTGAAGGCGTCGCGGATGTCGATGCCCAGCGCGGCGTTCGGGCCGGACAGCGTGGAGATGAAGCCGACCTTGACGCGGTCGGCGGCGAGCACCGAGTGGGAGGCGAGGGTGCCGGCCAGCGCCAGCGTGGCGGCAGTGGCGAGTGCGGTGAGGCGAAGGCTTTTCATGGGCGGAACGCTCGAAACAGGGTGGATGGCCATTTTATATCGCGCCCACGCCGCGCTGCCCGCATTTCGTCCCCCTGGTTTCGTCCATGCGTCGCATTGTTTCCGGCGATGGCATGCAGGGGAAAAATGCCCTATCGTGCGCGCATGCGTTGCGCCCGGAGGACTCCGGCCGACGCCGGCCCACGCCGGCCGAAGCCCGCAGAGGCCCGCGGCCATCCGGGAGGCCACCAAGGTTGGCGGCCCCGGACTTTTTCCGGAACCACGAGGAGGAACATCCCATGTTCATGCGCAATTGCTGGTACGTCGGCGCCTGGGACCACGAGGTCACGTCCGACCGCCCCTTCGGCCGCATCCTGCTGGACGAGCCGGTGGTGTTCTACCGCCGGCGCGATGGCGCGGTGGTCGCGCTGGAGGACCGCTGCTGCCACCGCCGCTACCCGCTGTCGCGCGGCTGCGTGGTCGAGGACAAGCTGGAGTGCGCCTACCACGGCCTGCAGTTCGAGGGCAGCGGCAAGTGCGTGCGCGTGCCCGGCCAGGCCATCATTCCCGAGTCGGCCAAGGTGCGCAGCTACCCGGTGGTGGAGCGCAACCACTGGGTGTGGATCTGGATGGGCGACCCGGCGCTGGCCGACCCGTCGCTGGTCACCGACTTCCACTGGATGGACGACCCGGCCTGGCGCGCCAAGGGCACGGTGTTCCACGTCAAGAGCAGCTACGAGCTGGTGATCGAGAACCTGATGGACCTCACGCACCTGTCCTTCGTGCACAAGTCCACCATCGGCAACTACGCCACCGCCGAGGCGGCGGAGACCAGGACCCTGCGCACCGAGGACGACGTGACCGTGGTGCGCTGGATGGTGGACACCCCGCCGCCGCCCACCTACGTGCGCGCCGGCGGCTTCAAGGGCAACGTGGATCGCTGGCAGCTGATCAACTTCACCCTGCCGTGCTTCGTGCGCCTGGACGTGGGCGCGATGGACACCGGCAAGGGGGCGCCGCAGATCAAGACCGCCGCCTTCGCCGGCGAGGGCAGGATGGCCGGCGGCATCGAGATGCGCAACCTGAACGCGATCACGCCCGAGTCGGAAAAGACCTGCCATTACTTCTGGGCGCAGGCGCACAACTTCCTGCTCGACAAGCCGGAAGTCACCAACCTGCTCTACGAGCAGGTGAAGGAAGCCTTCCTGCAGGACTGGGAGATCTTCGAGAACCAGCAGAAGTGGATCGACCTCGACCCGGATGCGCCGCGCGTGGACCTGAACGGCGACAACGGCCAGATCCAGGCGATCCGCCTGCTGCGCCGGCGCATCGCCGAGGAACAAGCCGGCTCGCCCGCGCTGCGCGTGGCCTGAGGCGTTCCCGATCATGGGCTCGATCGTGGGCTCGATCGTGGGGTGATTGTCAGCTTGTCTGCCAGGCCATCGCCGCAACGGGGCGCGGCGATGGAGTAAATTCCGGTAGATGAATCAGGCATCCAGCAAGCGCCGCGCGGCGGCGAAGCAGTCCCGAGTACGTGCACCCGGGCGTGCCACCGCCCGCAGGCAGCCGCCAGCCGGCCCAAGCCTGTCCAGCGAACGCGACGACGAGACCGGCCCGGTGATGCGGCGCTGGACCGAACAGCGCTGGCAGCTGGACAACACCATCCGCTCGGTCGGCCTGGAATGGGACCAGCCGCGCATCGGCAACTACGGCACCGCCTGCGGGCCGCAGGCGCTGGGCGACCTGAACGCGATCCGGGCGCGGGTGCAGAAGTACGCCGACATCGCGCCCGCCTTCGAGGCGGCGGCGCGGCGGCGCGAAGCCGCCGGCAGCGCGGCGCTGGACGCGGGGCGCCGCGTGACGGCGCGCGAGCATTTCTACACGGCAGCGGTGTTCTGGGCGGCCTCGCAATGGCCGTTCCATGACAACCACGCGCACAACCTCGAGAACAACGCCCGCAAGCGCGCCTGCTACGAGACCTACGCGACGCTCGCCGACCATGTGGTCGAGGCTGTGTGGATCAGCCTGCCCGATGGGCGCCAGTTTCCCGCCTGGTTCCACCTGCCGCATGGATGTCCTTCGGGCGCGAAGCAGAAGCTCCCGGCCATCGTCTCCATCCCCGGCATGGACGGCTTCAAGGAATCGAACGTCGCGCTGAACGGCGACCGCTGGCTGGCGCGCGGCGTCGCGGTGCTGGTGCTGGACGGCCCCGGCCAGTACGAAGCAGCGATCCATGGCGTGCACATGAGCGTGCCGGCCTGGCAGGCGGCCGGCCGCGCGGCCTTCGACTGGCTATCGCGGCGGCCCGAGGTCGATGCAAAGTGCATCGGGCTGGTGGGCAACAGCTTCGGCACCCTCTTCGCGACCATCGCCGCGAGCGCCGAGCCGCGCTTTGCCGCGGTGGCGCTCTCGTCCATCTGCCTCGAACCCGGGGCCCGCGCGATCTTCGACGAGGCCTCGCCGACCTTCAAGCGCCGCTTCATGTACATGGCGGGCATCAGCGACGAGGCGCGCTTCGAGCGATTCAGGAAAACGCTCACGTGGGAAGGCCATGCGCAGCGCATCCGCGCGCCGCTGCTGTGCATCGCCGGCGAACGCGACGAACTCTGTCCGCTGGTCTGGGCCGAGCGCATGATGCGCACCCTGCGCGGCCCCAGGCAACTGGTGGTCTACCAGGACTCGCGCCACACCGTGGGCGGCGTGCCGTCCGCAGTGCTCGGACCGGCGCCCAACGTGCTCGCGGCCGACTGGATGAGTGAGCGGCTGTCGGGCATGCCGGCCGAATCCGCGCGCTGGTTCGTCGA
>CAIVVS010000034.1 GCA_903909415.1 uncultured Pseudomonadota bacterium
CCAGGCCGCTGGTGGTGATCGACGACAGCGACAAGGCCGGGCTGCTGCGCGCCGCCAGCGCCGAGATGGTCGCGCGCCATCCGCTGCTGGCGCAGGCGCGCGCCGAACTGGCGCGGGCGCAGTCGCGCCTCGACACCGAGCGTGCCCAGCGCACGCCCGCCCCGACGCTTCGCGCCGCCATCGACCAGGACCCGGAGACGCGCCAGCTGCGCATCGGCATCGGCATCCCGATCCCGCTGTGGAACCAGCGCCAGGGCCAGGTCGCCGAGGCGCTGGCCGGCACGCAGCAGGCCGCCGCGCAGCTGGCGCAGCGCGAGCTGGAACTCGGCGCGGCGCTGGAGGCCGCGATCAACCGCCGCACCACGGCGGCGCAGCAGATCGCCACCTACGAGGGCGGGCTGCTGCGCCAGGCCGAGGCGGCGCTGCGCGTGGCCGAGGCGGCCTACCGCTTCGGCGAGCGCGGCTTCATCGAAGTGCTGGACGCGCAGCGCGTGCTGCGCACCGTGCGCCTTGAATTCCTCGATGCGCGCTGGGAGCTCCAGTCCGCGCAGATCGACATCGCCCGCTTGCGGGCCACGGACCTGAAGGAGACCCGCCCATGATTCCCCGCCTGGACATCCGCCGGGGCGCGGGCACGGCTGCGGCCCTGCTTGCCGCCGTCCTGCTCTCCGCCTGCGGCGACAAGCCCGCGCCGGCTGCGGCCGCCGCGGCCGTCGACCCGATGGCCATCGAGGCCGCGCCCGACCTGGTCGCGCGCCTCAAGCTGGGGGAACCCTTCGTCGCGGAGGTGCGCGAGACGCTGCGCGTGCCCGGGCGCATCGAGGTGGACGAGACGCGCCTGGCGCGCATCGGCTCGCCGGTCACCGGCCGCATCACCGAGCTGGAGGCCGCGGTCGGGCAGAACGTGCGCCGCGGCGACGTGCTGGCCGGCATCAACTCCACCGAGCTGTCCTCGGCGCAGCTGGGCTTCCTCAAGGCGATGTCGCAGCGCCAGCTCGCCGAGCGCGCGGCCGGCCGCGCGCAGCAGCTGTACGACGCCGACGTGATCGGCCAGGCCGAACTGCAGCGCCGCCAGAGTGAACTGGTCCAGGCCGACGCCGAGCTGTCCGCCGCGCGCGACCAGATGAAGGTGCTGGGCATGTCCGAGCGCGCCATCCAGCGCCTGCAGGAGACGCGCACGGTGAACTCGCTCACCCAGATCGTCTCGGGCATCAGCGGCACGGTGATCGAGCGCAAGGTCACGCCGGGGCAGGTGGTGCAGCCCGCCGACAGCGTCTACCTCGTGGCCGACCTGACCAAGGTCTGGCTGGTGGCCGACATACCCGAGCAGATCTCCGGCCTGGTGCAGGTGGGCGAGGCGGTGGATGCCGAGGTCGCCGCGCTGCCGGGGCGGGTGCTCAAGGGCACGCTGACCTTCGTTTCGGTCACGGTCAGCCCCGAGACGCGCACGGTGCGCGTGCGCATGGACCTGCCCAACCCCGAGCGCGAGTACAAGCCGGCGATGCTCGCGACCGTGCTGGTGAAGGGCAAGCCCACGCGCCAGCTGGTGGTCCCGGCCGCCGCGGTGGTCCGCGAGGACAACCGCGACCACGTGTTCGTGCAGTCCGGGTCCGGCCCGGGCAGCTTCCTGCTGCGCCAGGTCGTCCTGGGCGGCGAGTACGAGGGCAAGCGCGTGGTTGTCTCGGGCCTGCGCGAAGGCGAGCCCATCGTCGTCGACGGCGCCTTCCACCTGAACAACGAGCGCAAGCGCCGTGAACTTCAGGCGCCCGGCGGCACGCCGTCCGGCAAGGCGGCCACTGGCGGCAAAAAGTGATCGAGGCACTGGTACGGGCCTCGCTCACGCAGAGGCTGATCGTGGTGGTGCTGGCGGTCGTGCTGCTGGCGTTCGGCCTCAATGCGGCGCGCAAGCTGTCGGTGGACGCGTTCCCGGACGTCACCAACGTGCAGGTGCAGATCGCCACCGAGTCTCCCGGGCGCTCACCCGAGGAGGTCGAGCGCTTCATCACCGCACCGCTGGAAGTGGCGATGACCGGCCTGCCCGGGCTGGAGGAGATGCGCTCGCTGAACAAGCCCGGCCTGTCGCTGATCACGCTGGTGTTCTCCGACGCG
>CAIVVS010000035.1 GCA_903909415.1 uncultured Pseudomonadota bacterium
ACCGCGCGGCCTTCGCTGGCGTTGATGGCCTCTCCCGCGAGCATGCGGCGCGTCCAGCCATCCAGGTCGCATTCTGCCGCGAGGTCCGCGAGCAGGGCGATGGTGTGCGGCTCCACCAGCTGGCGCGAGTAATCGAGGAACAGCGACCCGACCTCGACCGACAGGCGCGAGGCGCGTTCCGGGTCGCGGGCAAAGCGTGCCGCCACCGGCCGGTCGCGCGTCTCCCGCGCATGGCCGAGCAGCGCCATCCAAGCCGGTTTTTGTGTCAAGTGGCTGTTTTTATTCAATTTTTTACGTATAGCCTGTAGCGTTCACGTTCCCGCGGTCGGCTGCCTTCCCAGATCCGTTTCCAGCCCGGGCCGATGTCGCGTTCTTCGCCAATGCGCAATTGCACCAGAACAATGTTGCATTTTCCCGAGCGCCCGGCTTCGGCGCGGTGCGTCAGCACACCGACGTGGTAGTCGAATGCCGCGCGCTGCGCCATGCCCAGGTTGCGGCTTTCGATGCAACGGGTGCCTGCGGGGATGGCGCGGCGCAGTTCCCGGGCCACGCCTTCGTAGCTCTTGCCGTAGTCGATCCACGGCAGCCACAGCGTCATGATCAGCGACCAGAGCAGCGCCACGCCGCCCGCCCAGTACGTGGTGCTGCGCAGGACCGAGCGTTCGCTGCGCGCGACCAGGGCCGCCCAGGCCAGGGTGACTGCCAAAGCGAACGCGAAAGGCGCGAGGCTGAATCGCGCCTCGAAGCCCGGCTCCAGCCGCATGAAGGTGGCGGCCAGTTGCGCCGGCCAGCCGGTCAGCATCGCGATCCACCCCAGCCAGACGAACCCGCCGGCGAGCGTGAAGCTCATCGCGCCGAACCACGCCAGTGCGTTGGCCGCGCCGCGCCGCAACAGCGATACGCCGCCGCCGGCCAGCAGGGCGCAAGGCAGCGCGACCAGCATCACCTCGGGCGTGCGCGGCTCGTTGCGCGTGAGCAGCATCGCGAGCGACGTGGCCAGCGCCAGCAGCGGCAACAGGATCTGCGGCTGGGTGAGCGAGGCGCGCCGCACCCACAGCAGCCAGAGTGCCACCGGCCAGGCGGGCCACAGCGCCCAGGGCAGGGTCTGCGCGAGGTAGTCGAGCTGCGCGGCCGGGGGCCACGTGACGCCCAGTCCCTGCGCCGCCAGCCAGGCCTCGGCCATGGCCGGGTTGGCGCGGTGCGCGGCCGTGCTCCAGGCCAGCAGGAGCACGCTTTGCGCCACCGCGGCGATCGCCAGCGCCAGCAGGTGGTTGCGATGCCGCCAGCGGGCGGAGAACAGCGGCAGCAGCAGCATCGTGGCCACCGGCGCGACCACGGCGACCGTGCCCTTGGCGAGGAATGCGAGCGCGATGCCCAGGCCCATGGCCAGTCCGCCCGGCCAGGCACGGCGCGGCGCCATCGCCGCTCCCAGGAGGACGACGGCCTGGCCCGCGAAGGCGGCATTCTCCCCCATGGCCTCGTGCGCATGCAGGAGCAGCACCAGCGTGCCCAGCATCATCAGCATCGAGTTGTCGCCGTCGGCGCGGCTGGCGAGCTCGGTCTGTATGCCGCGCACCGCGAGCAGCGCGGCTGCGATCCAGGCGCCGCTGGCCAGGCGCATCGCATCGTGCGGCGCGACCACGCCACCGAGCAGCGAAGCGAGCTGTGCGAACAGCGCCGCCAGCCAGTGGAAGGCCGGGCCGTCCTCGAGGTAGGGCTCACCCGCTAGGCTGGGCAGCCACCATTGCCCGTGGGCCGTCATCTGGTGCGCGATGCCGATGCCGATCGCGTCCTCGGTCTTCCACGGATGGTGGCCCACGAGGCCGGGAAGTATCCAGGCCAGCGCCAGCGCCGCCAGCGCGAACGCCGGCAGCGGCAGCGGGATGCGCATTCCGGTGGCGACGCGGCTCATCCGGCCATCCTCACTCGACCACCTTGATGCGCTGGCCCGGCTGCGGCTCGCCCTTGGGGTACATGCCGTTCACCAGGCGCAGGTAGCCCTCGGCCTGCCGGCCCAGCGGCGAGGCCTGCGCGAGCGCGGCAAAGCGCGTGCCGGCATTCGCGGTGATGAGCTTCAGTGCGTAGGGCCTGATCCGGGCCCGCTCCGCCGCGTCCATCTGGCGGAACGAGCGCACCGCGGCGCGGAACGCGTCCATGTTGCGGCCCAGCTCCTGCGGCGTGCGCGGGATGCCGGCGATGGTGTAGGCGCGTTCGCCAAGGTAGAGCACCGCGCCGAACTGGCCGCGCCATGTGCCCTGGGCCGCGGCCAGGCCGTTGACAGGGGCGACGTCGAGTTCAGCCGGGTTCGCGCGCACCAGCTGGCGGAACAGGTCGGCCGGGGCCAGGTTCCCGGGGCGCGGACTGACCTTCATCTGGATGCGCGCGGCTTCCCCCGGCGCGACGAACACCACGCGGTCGGGCAGGTTCTGCACGCGCCAGCCCTCCGGCGCCGCGATGGAGATGCCGAGCTCGGGCTGCCAGAAGCGGCCCTCGCGCACGAAGCCGTCCTGCGGACTGTCGCCGAACACCATGCCCTCGGTGCGCGCGAGGAAGCGCTCGCGGCCCTCGGTGGACGGATCGGGTTTGGCCGGCTGCAGCGCGCGCGCGGCCTGCACCACCTCGCGAAAGCGCGTGTCGTTGTCGGGGTGGGTGGCGAACACGCCGTGGTAGCGGCGTGGTTCGCGGCCCTCGGCCTTCGCCGCGTCGGCGTCAAACAGTTCCTGGCTCTTGAGGGCGCCCACGACCCGGATCATCGCATCCGGATCCCAGTTGCCGCGCGCGAGGTACTCCGCGCCCAGCCGGTCGGCCTCCAACTCGTGGTCGCGGCCGTAGCCGGCCAGCAAGGCGCCGCCCAGGGCGGAGGAGATGCCCTGCAGGCCGCTGTTGCGCAGGGCCGGCGTGAACACCGAGAGCAGCGTGAGCGCGATGTCGGTTCCCTGCGCCGCGCTGGCCTGGCGCACGCCGTGGCGCGCGGTGACGTGGCCGATCTCGTGGCCCAGCACCGCCGCCAGCTCCGCCTCGGAGTTCAGGTAGGCGAGGAGGCCGCGCGTGACGTAGACGTAGCCGCCGGGCAGGGCGAAGGCATTGACCTCCGGGCTGTCCACCAGCGTAAAGCGCCATGCGAGGCCGGGCCGGTGCGACTGGCGCGCGAGACGCTGCCCCAGTGCCTCGACGTACGCCGCCAGACCCTCGGCTGCCGCACCCTGGGTCGCCGTGCCCGGGGTCGCCATGCCTTGGGTCGCTGTACCTTGGGCTGCCGGTGCCGCGCCACCCTGCGCTGCGGCTGGTGCAGCTGCGGGCCCGGACGGCGCCTGTGAAACCGGCTTGAGGTCGTACAGCCGGTATTCCTTGAGTGCTTCCTGGTGGTAGCGCGCGCCCAGCGAAGCTTCCTGCGCCTCGGTCATGAGCACGAAGTCGGAGCCGCCCGTGACCGGGTTCTGCGCGCAGGCGGCGAGCAGGGCCGCCGCGCCGGCCGCGGAAATGACAAAGGCAGCCGAAGCTGCCTTTGTCGCCTTCAACTGCACTGTAACCGACCGGCAGCCCGGGCTGCCGTTCAGGCGGCGGGCTTGGCCTCGGCGGCCTCGGCAGCCTTCTTGGCCTTGCTGGTGTACTTCTGGCGGAATTTCTCGACGCGGCCCGCGGTGTCGACGATCTTCTGCTTGCCGGTGTAGAACGGGTGGCAGGCCGAGCAGACTTCCACGTGGATGTCCTTGCCGGTGGTGGAGCTGGTCTTGAACTTGTTGCCACAGCTGCAGGCGACGTTCACTTCCTGGTAGTTCGGGTGGATTCCGGCTTTCATGTCGTTTCCTTTGGTATGGCCCGCATGGTGACCGCGTCCTGACCTCGGCGCCCTGGCCGGGTCCCCGGTCCGCGATTCATGCAGGCAGGCTTGGCAGAACCGTCAATTATGGGGCAAGCGACGGGGTTTTGCAATGCTGCAGGTGGAAATCCCTGCGAATTCAGCAGCTTGGGCTGCCTCCGGCCCCGGTCCCTCAGCCGCGCTTCATGCTGTCGAAGAAGGCGTCGTTGGACTTGGTCGCGCGCACCTTGTCGACCAGGAACTCGGCGGCTTCCAGGTCGTCCATCGGGTAGAGCAGCTTGCGCAGCACCCAGATCTTGGACAGCACCTCGCGCGGGATCAGCAGTTCCTCGCGGCGCGTGCCGGAACGGTTCACGTTGATCGCCGGGAAGATGCGCTTCTCGTACATGCGCCGGTCCAGGTGGATCTCCATGTTGCCCGTGCCCTTGAACTCCTCGTAGATCACGTCGTCCATGCGGCTGCCGGTGTCGATCAGCGCGGTGGCGAGGATGGTGAGCGAGCCGCCTTCCTCGACGTTGCGCGCCGCGCCGAAGAAGCGCTTGGGGCGCTGCAGCGCGTTCGCGTCCACGCCGCCGGTCAGCACCTTGCCGGAGGCCGGCACCACGGTGTTGTAGGCGCGCGCCAGGCGGGTGATCGAGTCCAGCAGGATCACCACGTCCTTCTTGTGCTCGACCAGGCGCTTGGCCTTCTCGATCACCATCTCGGCGACCTGCACGTGCCGGCTGGCCGGCTCGTCGAAGGTGGAGGAGACGACCTCGCCGCGCACGGAGCGCTGCATCTCGGTCACTTCCTCGGGACGCTCGTCGATCAGCAGCACGATCAGCGAGATGTCCGGGTAGTTGGTGGTGATGGCGTGCGCCATCTGCTGCATCAGCACCGTCTTGCCGGCCTTGGGCGGGGAGACGATCAGCCCGCGCTGGCCCTTGCCGATGGGGGCGATGATGTCGATGATGCGGCTGGTGATGTTCTCCTCGCCCTTGATGTCACGCTCCAGCTTGAGGTGCGTGTCCGGGTGCAGCGGGGTGAGGTTCTCGAACAGGATCTTGTTCTTGGACGCCTCGGGCGTG
>CAIVVS010000036.1 GCA_903909415.1 uncultured Pseudomonadota bacterium
CTTCGCCCGCTGGGGACTGGACCTGATCAAGCTGTCGGCGCGCATGGGCCACGAGTCCGGCCTGCCGGTGTACGTGCACTTCGGCCAGTTGTGGGGCCGGCCCGAAGGCGGCGGCATGCCGGTCGATCCCGACACCATCCTCTCGGAGGTGGTTCCGCTGCTCAAGGCCGGTGACATCCTCGCCCACCCGTTCACCAAGCATCCCGGCGGCTTCGTCGACGCCAAGGGTGGCTTGCACCCGGTAGTGCGCGAGGCGCTGGCGCGCGGCCTCAAGGTCGACGTCGGGCATGGCTCGCACTTCAGCTTCGACATGGCCAGGCGCGTGCTCGATGCCGGCATCGTGCCCGACACGCTGGGCGCGGACATGCATGGCTACAACACGCGCCTGCCGGGCGAGCCGCTCGAGAGCCACATGTTCACCGGCAAGGTCGGCTTTTCCATGGCCTCTGCCATGTCGGCGATGCTGGCGCTGGGCATCCCGCTCAAGCATGTCGTGGCCATGGCCACCTGCAATGCCGCGGCCATGGCCCGGATGCAGGACACCGTCGGGACGCTGGCCCCCGGCCGCGAGGCCGACGTCACCGTGCTGCACGACCACAGCGGCCGCTGGGTGATGCGCGACAACGAGGACCACGAGGTGGTCGCCACCCGCATGCTCGAGCCGGCGTTCTGCCTCAAGGGCGGGCGCCGCTTCGACGCGGATGCGCCCATCCTGCCGGTCGCCCAGGCCGCATGATGCGAACGCAGAGGGATCGGACGTACTGAGCATGGCGCTGCACTATTCGGAACGTTCGCCGCAGGCGCCGTCGGGCAGGGCGGGTGGCGTGGGTGCCAGCCTGCCGCGCAAGGAGGACGCGCGCCTGCTGGCAGGGGAAGGCCAGTTCGTCGGTGACATTCGCCTGGACGGCATGCTGGAGGTGGCCTTCGTGCGCTCGCCGATGGCACACGGACGCATCCTCGCCGTGCGCAAGCCCGCGGGCCACGAGGACGCGGTGTTCTGCGCGGCGGACCTGGCGGGCGTGCAGCCCATCGTCGCCAACTCGGGTCTGAAGGGATTCAAGCCGTCGGCCCAGCCGGTGCTGGCCAGCGGGAAGGTCCGGCATGTGGGCGAACTGGTCGCGATGTGCGTCGCGCCCACGCGTGCCCTGGCCGAGGACATCGCTTCGCTGGTGGAACTGGAACTCGAGGAACTGCCCGCCGTAGCCGACATGCTGCGCGCGCGCGATCCGTCCGCAGCCCTGGTGCACGACCACTGGGCCGACAACGTGTTCCTGGAGACCGTGGTCGAGGACGACCTGTCCGGCGTGAGGTCACGCGCCGCCATCGTGGAGCGCCGCCGGCTGCGCACCGCGCGCCAGAGCATGTCGCCCATCGAGGGGCGCGGGGTGATCGCGCAGCATGACAGGAGGCTGGACCAGCTCACCGTCTGGTCAGCCGCGCAGATGCCGCACATCAACCGCGCTGGACTGGCCGAGTGCCTGGGCATGGACCAGGGACGCATACGCGTGATCTCGCCCGACGTGGGCGGGGGATTCGGCTACAAGGGCATCCTGCTGCCCGAGGAAGTCTGCCTCGGCTGGCTCGCGATGCGGCTGGGCCAGCCGGTGCGCTGGCTGGAAGACCGCTACGAGCAGCTCAGCGCCAACGCGAACTGCCGGGAGCATGGTTACGACATCACCGCCTATGCCGACGCCGAAGGGCGGCTGCTCGGCATCGAGTGCGAGGCGGTGGTGGACTCCGGCGCCTACTCGTCCTACCCGTTCTCCGCCTGCCTGGAGGCCGCGCAGGTGAGTTCCATCCTCCCCGGTCCCTACACCATGGAGCGCTACCGCTGCCGCACCTGGTCGGTGGCGAGCAACAAGCCGCCCATCCTGCCGTATCGCGGCGTGGCGCGTACCGGGGTCTGCTTCGCCATCGAGCTGATGATGGACGCGGTGGCCCGCGCCGCCGGCCGCGAGCCCTGGGAGGTGCGCATCGCGAACCTGGTGCCGCCCGAGGCGATGCCCTACACCAACATCACCAACAAGTACTACGACTCGGGTGACTACCCGGAAGCGGTGCGGCGCGCCGTCTCGGCGCTGGACCTGCCGGCATGGCGGGCGCGCCAGAAGCGGGGCGAGCCGGATGGCCGGCGCATCGGCGTCGGCGTGTCGGTCTACTGCGAGCAGGGCGCGCACGGCACCTCGGTCTATCACGGGTGGGGCATTCCCATGGTGCCGGGCTACGAGCAGTGCTCGGCGCGGCTCTCGCCCGACGGCGTCCTGGAACTGCGCATAGGCGCGCATTCCCATGGCCAGAGCCTGGAGACGACGCTCGCCCAGGTGGCCAGCGAGGTGCTTGGCATCGCGCCGGACAAGGTGCGCCTGGTGCATGGTGACACCGCGCTCACGCCCTATTCCACCGGCACCTGGGGATCGCGCTGCATGGTGATGTCGGGCGGCGCGGTGGCCAGTGCCTGCGAGGAGATCGCCGCGCGCGTGCGCCACATCGCCTCGCGCCTGCTGGAAGTCGGCGAGGCCGACCTGGTGCTGGAGGACGGCGCCGTGCGCATCGGCGGAACCGATCGCGGCATGACCCTCGCCGAGGTCGCGCACGTCTGGTACCGCCAGCCGCAGCGCCTGCCGCCGGACGTCGACCCCGGCGGCCTCGAGGCCACCACCGGCTATCGCAGCGTCAGGGACACCGGCACCTTCAGTTACGCCTGCCATGCGGTTGCACTGGCGGTCGACACCGAAACCGGCGAGGTCGAACTGCTGGACTACGTCATCGTCGAGGACGGCGGCACCCTGGTGAATCCCATGGTGGTGGACGGCCAGATCATCGGCGGGACCGCCCAGGGCATCGGCACGGCGCTGTACGAGGAGATGCCCTACGACGAGCGCGGCCAGCCGCTGGCGACCACGCTCGCCGACTACCTGCTGCCCGGCGCGACCGAGATGCCGCGGCTGCGCATCGAGCACATGGAAACGCCTTCCCCGCTGAGCTTCTTCGGCCAGAAGGGCATAGGCGAGGGCGGGGCGATCGCGCCGCCTGCCGCGATTGCCAACGCGGTGAACGACGCGCTCGCACCGCTGGGCGCGGAACTGCTGGTGTCGCCGATCACGCCGCAGCGCGTGGTCGAGGCCATCGAAGCCGCATCTGCGGCGAAGGGGCGCGCATGAAGCCCGCTGCATTCGACTGGGTGCAACCGGCCACGCTCGCGGGCGCGCTCGAGGCGCTTGCGCGCGATGCCGACGCCAAACCGGTGTCGGGTTCGCAATCCTTCGGCCCGATGCTCAACCTGCGGCTGGCCCAGCCCTCCGCCCTGGTGGCGCTGTCCGACCTGGCGGAACTGCGCGCCTGCCGCGAGCAGCCTGACGAGGTCTCCTACGGCGCCGCGATACGGCATGCCGAGATCGAGGACGGCCTGGTGCCGGATGCGACCGCCGGCTTGATGCGCGCGGTCGCGGCCAGCATCGCCTACCGGGCGGTGCGCAACCGCGGGACGCTGGGCGGCAGCCTCGCGCATTGCGACCCGGCTGCTGACTGGGTGAACCTAATGCCGCTGCTGGATGCGAAGCTCGTGGTGCGCGGCCCCGGCGGGGAGCGCACCGTACCGGCCGCGACATGGATGCAGGCCGCATTGGTCAACTCGCTGGAGCTGGGTGAGGTCCTGGTGTCGGTGCGCGTGCCGCGTTTCGGCGCGGGTGCGCGCTGGGGCTGGTGGAAGCTGTGCCGCAAGCCGGGCGAGTTCTCCACCGCGACGGCGGCGGTTTTGCAGGATCCGGCGCGCGGCATCGCGCGCGCGCTGGTGGGCGCCACCGGCGACGTGCCGCATGTGGTCGCCGACGCCGGCCGGCTGGTGTCGGGATTCGACGAGGCGTTCGCCGCGTCCGAGGTGGAGGCGGCGGGCCTGGCGCGCGGCAGCTACGCGCATCGCGTCCACGTTGCGGCGCTGCGCCGGGCCTGCGCGCAGCTGGCCCAGCCACGCGATGGAGCGGCAAGGCCATGAGCACGACCATGAACCTGCGGCTGAAGGTCAACGGCCGCGAGGAATCGGCCAGCGTCGAGCCGCGCACCAACCTGGCCGACCTGCTGCGCGAGCAGTTGCGCCTCACCGGCACCCATGTCGGCTGCGAGCACGGCGTATGCGGCGCCTGTACCGTGATGCTGGACGGCGCGCCGGTGCGCAGCTGCATCACCTATGCGCCGGCTTGCGAGGGGCGCAGCGTGCGCACCGTGGAGGGCTTCGGCGATGACGCGGTGATGGCGGCACTCCGCGCCGCGTTCACTGCGCGCCATGCGCTGCAGTGCGGCTATTGCACACCGGGCATGCTGGTGACGGCGCATGACATCGTGACCCGCCTGCCCGACGCCGACGAGGCGCGGGTGCGGCTGGAACTGTCGGGCAACCTGTGCCGCTGCACCGGCTATGCAGGCATCGTCCAGGCGATCCTGGACGTGCTGGCCGCATGCCGCAAGCCGCATGGCTGAAGCCGGCAGTCCCGCAATGGCGCAGCGCGTGGTGCGGGCCGCCTGCCCCCACGACTGTCCGGACACCTGCGCGATGCTGGTCACGGTCGAGGGTGAGGGCAGGCAGGCGCGCGCCATCCGGGTCGAGGGCGCAGCCGACCATCCGTTCACGCAGGGCACACTGTGCAACAAGGTGTCGCGCTACCTGGAGCGCACCTACGCGCCCACCCGCGTGCTGCACCCGATGCGCCGCATCGGCCCCAAAGGGCCGGGCCGCGGGCGCTTCGAGCGCATGTCGTGGGACGAGGCGCTGGACACGATTGCGGCGCGGTTCAGGGACATCATCGCGACCGACGGTCCCGAAGCCATCCTGCCCTACAGCTACGCCGGCACCATGGGCCTGGTGCAGTACGGCTCCATGGACCGGCGTTTCTTCCACCGGTTGGGCGCGTCGCAGCTGGAGCGCACCATCTGCGCGACGGCCGGCACCTGGGGACAGAAGGCGACCCTGGGCGCGTCCATCGGCTCGGACCCCGAGCACGTGGTCGATGCGAAGCTGATCCTGATCTGGGGCTCGAATCCCATCGTGTCCAACCTGCATTTCTGGACGCGGGTGCAGGAAGCCAAGCGGCGCGGCGCGAAGGTGGTCGCCATCGATCCCTACCGTTCGCAGACTGCCGACAAGTGCCACGAGCACATCGCGCCCCTGCCGGGCACGGACGGGGCGCTGGCGCTGGGCATGATGCACGTGATCATCCGCGACGGCCTCGTCGACCAGGACTACGTCGCACGGCACACCCTGGGCTACGAGGGGCTAGCCAGGCGCGTCCTCGAATGGCCGCCCGAGCGGGTCGCCGCGACCTGCGGCATCGCGGCGGACGTCGTGGTGCGCCTCGCGCGGGAGTACGCGACCAGCAGCCCCACGGCGATACGCCTGAACTACGGCATGCAGCGGCACGCGGGCGGCGGCATGGCGGTGCGCACCATCACCTGCCTGCCCGCCCTGACCGGCGCGTGGCGCCATCCCGCGGGCGGCCTGCTGATGTCCACCGGTGGCGCGGCCCCCGTGGACCTGCGCGCGCTGGAGATGCCGGAACTGATGCCCGATCCCGCACCGCGCATGGTCAACATGTCGGCCATCGGCGACGCGCTGCTGGACCTTCGCGACCCGCCGGTACGCGCGGTCTGCGTGTACAACTCGAACCCGGTCGCCGTGGCCCCCGACTCGCGCAGGGTGGTTGCGGGGTTCTCGCGGCCGGACCTGTTCACCGTGGTGATGGACGTGTTCGCCACCGACACCGCCGACTACGCGGACATCCTGCTGCCCGCGACCACGCAACTCGAGCACTTCGACGTGCACAAGGCCTACGGACACTACTACGTGCTGGCCAACCTCCCGGCGATTCCCCCGCAGGGCGAGTCCCTGCCGAATTCGGAGGTGTTCCGGCGCCTGTCCGCGCGCATGGGGTTCGATGACCCATGGTTCCGGGACACGGACGAGGACCTGTGCCGCCAGGCGCTGAAATGGAACCACCCCATGCTCGCCGGCACCACCTGGGAAAGCCTCAAGGCCGAGGGGTGGCGCCGCCTGTCCGTGCCGCCGGATTGGGCGCCCTATGCCGAAGGCGGATTCCGCACGCCCTCGGGAAAGTGCGAGTTCGAGAGCGCGTGGCTGGCCGGCATGGGCTTCGATCCTCTGCCCACCTACATCCCGCCACGGGAGAACCGGGACTCCAACCCCGACCTGGCGCGGCGTTATCCGCTTGCGATGATCTCGCCGCCGGCGCGCAACGGGCTGAATTCGAGCTTTGCCAACCTGCCGGCCTTCCTGGATTCGGAGCAGCGTCCCACGGTGGACCTGCATCCCGAAGACGCAGCCGACCGCGGCATCGCGCACGGCGACGCGGTGCGCGTGTTCAACGACCGGGGCGGATTCAACGCCAGCGCCCGGGTGACCGACGCGGCGCGTCCTGGCGTCGCGGTGGCGGTGTCGCTCTGGTGGAAGAAGCTGTCCGGCGACGGCGCCAACGCGAACGACGTCACGTCGCAGGCGGTCGCCGATTTCGGCAACGCAGCGACCTTCTACGACTGCCTGGTCGAGGTACGCAAGGCCTGAACGGGCCCGGAGGCCGCCTCAGCCGCGGGCGGGGAGTTCCTCGACGGCGTCCCCGGCGTCGGGCTGGAACCGGACCACCTTGTTGCGCCCGGACTGCTTGGCGACGTACATGGCGCGGTCGGCGCGCGACAGCACGCCCTCCATGGTGCTGCTGTCGCCCGGGAAGGACGCCACGCCGATGCTGACCGTGACGCGCAGGCGGTGCCCCTCCACCTCCAGCGGCCTGGAGGCGATCGATTCACGGATGCGCTCGGCGACGTCCAGCGCGCCGTCCGGCCCCGTCTCCGGCAGCATGACGACGAACTCGTCGCCGCCGTAGCGGGCGGCCGTATCCGTGGTCCTCAGCTCCGCGACGATGCTGCGCGACAGGTAGCGCAGCAGCTGGTTGCCGGCCTCGTGGCCGTGCTTGTCGTTGACCGGCTTGAGGTTGTCCGAGTCGATCATGATCAGGCTGAGCGGGTGCTTGTAGCGCGCCGACTGCGCGAAGCTGCGGTCTGCCATGGTGGTGAAGCCGCGCAGGTTGAGCAGGCCGGTCAGTTCGTCGGTCTGCGACAGGAACTTGGCGCGGCTCAGGCCGTAGCGCATGTCGGCCGACAGCATGGTGGTCACGTAGGCGACCAGCACCAGCGGCGCGAGCTGTATGCACAGGCCCGCGATGAAGGGAGCGGAGAAGAACGTGTCCACCGACAGCGTCGCCTGGCTCAGCAGCAGGTAGCAGGCGGCGATCAGGCCGACCTCGGCCAGGGTGATGAGCTTGCCCAGCGTCAGCGCGCTGGTGATGACCACCAGGGTGTAGCCGTTGAGGATCGGGCTGGCAAGCTTGCCGGTGAACCAGACCACCCAGGTGATGAACGCGGTCATGGCCCAGGTCTCGATGGCGATCTTCCAGCGCGACTCGCTCTTGTAGAAGTTCGCGTAATGGAAGGCAAGGATGAAGGCGCCGTACAGGAACAGCGCGAGCTGCACCGCGGGCCGTTCCGACGGGATCGGGCCGTCGGTGGTGAGGTAGAGCAGCACCAGTATCAGCAGCAGCCACTCGATCTCGGCGACGGTGCGTGAGACGCCGCGCAGTTCTTCCTGCTCGAAGGTGGGCGTTGCGCCCAGGGTCAGTGCCACGCGCGGGTGCTCCCGGTTCTCGTTCTTGTTCCCATGCGGCGCCAGGCGCCGCGCAACCCGGCCATTCTCCGGGTCTGCCCGGCATTGTCCAGTCCACCGGCGGGGTACTTCGGTGCGACGGTCATGGCTGCAGGCGGTAGAAGCGCCCGCCCAGCAGGTACCAGGCGGTCTTGGCGAACTCGAGCACGATGTTGCGCGCCGCGGCCTGGTCCCGCCACCAGGCGTCGGGCAGGGTCTCGAAGCGGTTGGCGACGACCGCCAGCCTGGCGTGCGGCAAGGCGTCGGACAGGATCATGCGGGTGCGGCGCACATGGTAGGGCGAGGTCACCACCAGGAGGCGCACGCCGGGGGACGGAAAGGCCTCGGCCAGCGCCGCGGCCTCGTGCGCGGTGCTGACCACGTCGCGCCCCACGAAGCCGATGGCCTGCGCCGGCACGCCCTTGGCGGCGAGGACGGCGCGGACGATGTCCTCGTGCAGCGGGAAACGCAGGCCGTCTGCCTCCAGCATCTGCACCGTGGGATCGCGGACCTCGCGCGTGCCGACGATGCGCGGCGCCAGTCCGGCCCGGTACTGTTCGGCGCCCTCATAGAGGCGCCGGTAGTCGCCGGAGAGCACGACGATGGCATCCGCGGGGCCGGGCACGTCCACGGCCGCCAGCCAGCGCGGCGCTGCCAGCAGCACCAGGGCCAGGGAGGCGCCCGACAGCACGGCGAATCCCAGGATCAGGGCCGCGCAGCGCTTGAAGCATTGCATAATCGGGATTCCCATGGACATTCAATCGATGCAGGCAGGCATTCTACGCGGCGGCGCCCGGCGGTGAAGCGCCTGCGCAAGTGGCTGTTCGGCGGCGGCGAGATGCTGATCACGGAGGAGCGCGGTGTGCGCTTCCTGCACATCGGCGGCGGGGCCATCCAGAGCGCGATGCGCCTGTCCGCCCCGGATTCGCTGGAACTGCACTACACCCGCGCCCTGATGGCCTTCCTGCTGTTCCGGCCCGATCCGGGCCACGTGGTGGTGGTGGGGCTGGGCGGCGGTTCGATCCCGAAGTTCCTGTACCGGAACCTGCCTGACGCGCGCATCACCGCGGTGGAGATCGACGAGCGGGTGGTGAGGGCATCGCGCGAGTTCTTCAACCTCCCCGGCGACGACGCGCGGCTTTGCGTCCTGCTGGACGACGGCGCGAACTGGGTACGCTCGCACCGCGGCGGCTGTGACGTGCTGGTGATGGACGCCTTCGACGACGGCGACCAGGTCGGTGCGCTGGTCACGGACGATTTCTACCGGTCGGCCCACGATTGCCTGCAGCCCGGCGGCGTGCTGGTCGCCAACTTCATGGCCGAGGACCCGATGCTGGACCTGCACCGCGAGCGCCTGGCTTCGGCCTTCGGCGGGAAGGTCCTGAAGCTGCGCGCGCTGGACGGCGTCAACGCGATCCTGATGGCCCTGCGCGACGGGCCGTCCCGGGTCGGGATCGCCGCGCTGCGCGAGCGGGCGCGCGACCTGTCCGAGGCCTTCGACCTCCCCTTCGACAGGCTGGTGACGACCATGCTCGACGGCAACCCGCATACCGCGCAGTACCTCAAGTTTTCAGCCTGACCCGAACGCATCCGGGCAACACGACCCCCGTCCACCCTTCGAGGAACGAGCATGACCGAGAACGCCCGCGCCGCTGACGGCGCCCCGCGCCAAACACTGGGCCTGAAGGACGCCACGGCCATCATCGTCGGCCTGATCGTGGGCGCCGGCATCTTCAAGACGCCGTCGCTGGTGGCCGGCTTCAGCGCCAGCGAGACCATGCTGGTGGTCTGGTGGGTGGTGGGCGGCCTCATCTCGGTGATAGGCGCGCTCTGCTACGCGGAACTCTCCACCGCCTACCCGTCGGCCGGCGGCGAGTACCACTTCATCGGCCGTGCCTTCGGGCGCTCGCTGGCGTTCCTCTACGCCTGGGCGCGCATGACGGTGATCGTCGCCGGATCGATCGCGGTGTTCGCTTTCCTGTTCGGCGACTACATCTCGCGGGTGGTCAACTTCGGCGAGCATTCGGCCGCCATCTGGGCCGGCCTGGTGGTGATCGTGCTGACCGCCGTCAACTACGCGGGAATCGATGCCGGCAAGGCCACCCAGGACATCTTCACGGTGCTGGAAGTGGGCGGGCTGGTGCTGATCGTCATCGCCGGCCTGGTGCTCGCGCCCGCGGTGGAGGCGGTTCCCGCAGTGGCGCAGGCAGCCGGCGCGGCAGTCGAGTCCAAGCCCTGGCATGCGGGCGCCGGGCTGGCGATGATCTTCGTGTTGTTCACCTATGGCGGCTGGAACGACGCGGCCTACATCTCCGCCGAGGTGCGCGACCGCGAGCGCAACATGGCGCGCGCGATGTTCTATTCCATCGGGCTGGTGGCGGTGCTCTACGTGCTGGTGAACATGGCCTACATGCGCGGCCTGGGCTTCGAGGGCATGGCCAAGTCCGACGCGGTCGCCGCCGACCTGCTCAAGCGCGTCTGGGGCGACACGGGCGAAAAGCTGATCTCGGTGATGATCGCCATCGCCGCGATCACGTCGGTGAACGGATCGATGATCGTCGGGGCGCGCTCCAACTACGCGCTGGGCCGGGACTGGCCGATGCTGCGCTACCTGGGCCACTGGGATGACGCCAGCGGCTCGCCGCGCAACGCGATGCTGGTGCAGGGCGCGATCGCCCTGGTGCTGGTGGTGTTCGGCGCGATCCAGAAGACCGGCTTTTCGGGGCTGGTGGAGTACACCGCGCCGGTGTTCTGGGGCTTCTTCCTGCTGACCGGCGTGTCCCTGTTCGTGCTGCGGGTGCGCGATCCCGGCGCGGCGAGGCCGTTCCGCGTGCCGGGCTACCCGGTGCTGCCCGCGATCTTCGTCGCCGCCTGCGCCTACCTGCTGTGGTCCAGCCTGACCTACCACAAGGGCCATGCCCTGGTCGGCGTGGGCGTGCTGGCGGTGGGGGCGGTGGTGCTGGTGATCGGCCGGTTGCGCGCGAAGTAGGCGTGGCGCACGCCGCCGGCACAACCGCTCCGCGGGCACCGGGTCGCCGTCGGTTGCTGGGCGCCGCCATGGCGCTGCCCCTGGCAGCGCTGGGCGGGTGCGGCGGGGCGGGCCTTGAGCCGACGGTGATGGTCGGCGGCGAGTCCGCCAACTTCATCCCGGAGGTGCCCTACGTGCGCACGCCGGACGACGTGGTTGCGGCCATGCTGGGCCTGGCCGCCGTGGGGCCCGGCGATTTCGTGGTGGAACTCGGGTGCGGCGACGGCCAGATCCTGATTGCGGCTGCGCAGCGCGGCGCGAGCGGACTCGGCGTGGACATCGACCCGCACCCGCTGCACCTCGCGCGGCACCGGGCCGCCGCGGCCGGCGTTGAGCAGCGCGTGCGCTTCGTGCGAGGCGACCTGTTCGATACCGACCTGCGCAGGGCCACCGTGGTGATGCTGTACCTCTCCAACGACCTCAATGCGCGCCTGATCCCCAAGTTCCGGCGCGAACTTGCACCGGGCGCGCGCGTGGTGTCGCACAAGTTCCACATGGGCGACTGGCGGCCTGATGCGCGCCGTGACGTGGACGGCGTCCCGGTCTACCTCTGGCGCATGGGCGCGCGGGGCTGAGTTTCCGGACCCCGGGTTGCCGGGCCCCGGGCTTCCGCCTCCGGTCCAGCCCCGGCGTGATCCTCAGTTCGACGCGGACGCGAGTCCGGCCGCCAGCTTCAGGGACAGCGGTTCCGCATTCGTGGCCGGCACGGTGGCCTCGATGGCCGAGGGCGTGACAACCGGCATGACGCCGGCCGTTGCGGCCGGGGCCGGCGCGGCGATGCGCGCATCCAGGTTCAGCCACTGCATCGCGGCGACGGAGAGCACCACGCCGGCAACCAGGGTGCTCGCCGTGCGCAGGGCGGCGCGGGTGGCGGCGTCCCGCGAGCGGCGGTTGGCGACACGGGTTGCGGTGTTCGCAAGCGCCACCTGTTCCGCGGCGATGCGCTCCAGGCGCCGCTCCGCGCAGGCGCTTTCTTCGGCTGCAAGCGTGGCGCGGCGGGTGCGCTCGATGCGCTCGCGCGTGGCGGCGAGCGCGGTTTCCTCGGCGGCGCGTGCGGCGGCGATGTCGTCGATCAGCGCGAGTTCTGCCTCGGCGCGCTCGCGGGCGCGGTCGGCCAGGGCCTGCTCGATTGCCGATCGGGTGTGCGCCCGCGCTTCGGCCTGTGCCTCGTATTCGAAGCGCTGGCGCAGCACGGCTTCCGCGGCTTCCTCGCCGGCGATTCGCGCCGTGGCTGCCTCGGTGGCCTTCTGGTGGGCCAGTTCGCGTTCGCGCGCGGCGGCGGCGAGCGCCCGCTCCGCATGCACCCGCTCGCGTGCGGCGGCGGCGCAATCGCGCTCCGCAGCGGCGCGGGCCGCCAGTTCACCTGCCTGCTGTTCCGCGGCGAGCAGGCGTTCCTGCTCGGCCGCGTTCAGTTCACCTGCTGCCCGCACGGCCTGTTGTTCCAGTTCCAGCGCCAGGGCCAGCGACTCGGCGGCCTGGCCGGCGAGCAGCGCCTTGCGGTTCGCGGAGTCCGCCAGCGCGGCTTCCAGCGCGACACAGCGCACGGCAGCCTGCTTCGCGGCTTGTTCGCTGGCGCGGCGCGCCTGCGCGGCGGCGTGCGCCGCTTCGGCGGCCTGCTCGCGCTCGAACGCCGCGTCGCTGGCGGCACGCGCTGCTTCCGTCGCCTGCAGTTCCGATTGCAGCGCCAGTTCGGCGATGCGGTGGGCGCGGGCTTCCTCGTTGTGCCGTTGCATCGCTGCCTGCTCGGCGTCGCGCTCGGCCAGCACCCGCGCATGCGCGATGTCGGCGGCTTCCTGTTCGGCGATTGCGCGCTGCGCGGCGGCGCGCGCCGCCTCGGCCTGCTCGCGCGCGGCTGCCTCGGCTGCCTGCGCGGCACTGGCATCGGCGTGTATCCGGATCCCGGATTGGGCCATCGCTTCCCGCTCGGCGGCAGCGCGCGACTGCGCTGCGGCGGCGGCCTCGGCATCGCGCTGGGCACGCAGGACTTCGGCGCGGGCCAGTTCCTGCTCCCCGGAGGCGCGTGCGGCGGCGGCATGGCGGGCGGCCTGCTCGGCGTCCAGCCTCTGCTGCGCCATCGTCGCGGCGGCGGCCTCGGCCAGCGCACGCTCGGCTGCGACCTGCGCGGCTGCGCGATCGGCTTGTTCGCGTGCCCGCGCATTCGCGGCGGCTTCCGCTTCGGCCTGCTCGCGCGCTGCGGCCTTGGCAAGCGCGTCGCGCTCGGCGGCGATGCGCCACTGCGCGGCGGCGGCGGCCTCGGACTCGGTGGCTTCACGCGCCCGTGCTTCGGCTGCGGCGCGTTGCTCGGCCTCGTGGCGCAGTCGTATGGATTGCGTGGCGAGTTCCTCGGCGCGGGCGCGCTCGCGGGCCGTTTCGGCGGCCGTGTTCTCCGCTTCGGCGCGGCGCTCGGCCGCGTCCATGGCTTCGCGCTCGGCGGCGTAGCGTGCCTCGATATCGGCCAGTTCCTTGTGCTCGGCCTGCAGGCGGCGCGAGGCGGCGTCGGCGGCGAGTTCCGTGGTGTCGGCGCGCTCGCGCGCGATGCGCTCCAGGTCGGCTTCCAGCGCGAGGCGGCGCTCCGCGGCCGCATGGGCGCGGTGTTCCATCTCGGCGCGGGCACGGGCGCGCGCTGCGGCGGTTTCCTCGGCGCGGATCTTGTGTTCCAGGGTCTGGGCCAGGTCCTGTTCGGCTTCAATGCGGCCGGACACCAGGGACTGCAGGTGGCGGTCGCCTTCACGCAGGGCGTCGGCGTCGCGCGCGGCGACGGCCTCGGTGTCCAGTCGCTCGGTGGCGCTGCGCGCCGCGAGGTCTTCGGCCTGGGCGCGGGCACGTGCCGCCAGGATGGCGCGCTGTTCGGCTTCGATGCGCGCGCGGGCGCGGCCTTCGGCGGCGGCCTGCTCGCGGCTGCGCGCGCCTTCCAGCGTGTGCAGTTCGGCCAGCAGGCCGCGCAACTGCTCGGCACCGGCCTTGCTGCGCGCGGCGAGTTCGAGTTCGGTTCGGGCGCGCTCCTCGGCGATCCGGTGCGCTTCGTGTTCGGCGCGCAGGCGCTCTTCCGCCTGCTCGGCGGCGCTGGCTTCGGCCTGCAGGCGGACACGGACTTCGTCCAGGCGTTGCTGCTCGGCCTGCTTGCGCGCCTGGGCGGTTGCCAGCAGCGTGCTTTCCTGCTGGAGGCGCTCGCGCGCCAGCGCTTCGGCTTCGCGTTCGGCACGCGCGCGGGCTTCGGCGGCGCGGCTGGATTCATGTTCGGTGCGGGCGCGGGCCTCGGCCATTTCGCGGGCGCTGGTTTCCATCGCCAGCCGGGCTTCCGCGGTCAGTTCGGCGCGGGTTTCGGCTTCGACCCGGGCCATGGCCTGCTTGAGGGCGGCCAGTTGGACCGGTTGGGGGTCGCCGGAGGCTTCCTGCAGGCTGGCGTCATACGCGAGGGTCAGGGCGTTGCTGGCGGGGTTCATTGCGCTCTCCGGTACGGTGTTGGGCTTTCCCGACACGAATTATCGGCAGCGCCCGCCAGGACTAAACCGGGAGGAGAGGGGGTAAACCGGGCCAGTTTTCGGCCGGTGTGCGGCCCGGTGCCACGCAGGGTGTTCCGGGGCGGGGGAGGGGCGAAACCGGCTATTTCAGCCGGCCGCGGCGCCGGTCGGCGAGGATCTCCCGGGCGGCGTTGTGCCCCGGGGCGCCGGTCACGCCCCCGCCGGGGTGGGTTCCGGAGCCGCACAGGTACAGGCCGGCCAGCGGCCCGCGGTAGGCGGCGTGGCCCACCAGCGGCCGCGCGCTGTAGACCTGGTCCAGGCCGAGCGCGCCATGGAAGATGTCCCCGCCCACCAGGCCGAAATCCCGCTCCAGGTCCAGCGGGGTGAGCACCCGCTTGCCCAGGATGCTGGCGCGGAAGTTGGGGCAGTGCTCGTCCACCGTGGCGATGACCTCGTCGGCCGCCTGCTCGCGCACGGCATCCCAGTCGCGCCCGTCGGGCAGTTCCGGGTTGAAGTGCTGGCAGAACAGGCTGGCGACGTGCGCACCCGGCGGGGCGAGCGAGTCGTCCACCGTTGAGGGGATCAGGATCTCCACGATGGGCCGCGCCGACCAGCCCCGCGCGCGCGCATCGCCGTGCGCCCGGTCCATGTAGGCGAGCGAAGGCGCGAACACGATGCCCGAGGCATGGTGCGGCTGCTGGTGGCTGCCGGGCAGGCAGCGGAAGTCCGGCAGGGCCGACAACGCCACGTTCATGCGCAGCGTCCCGGAACCGCAGCGGTAGCGCTGCATGCGCTCGACGAACTCCCCGGGCAGGTCGGCGGCATCCATCATCGACAGGTAGAGCAGCTTCGGATTGACGTTGGCGACCACGGCGCGTGCGCTGACTTCCTCGCCCGAGGCCAGCACCACCCCGGTGGCGCGCCCGTTGGACGCGAGCACGCGGGCGACCGCGGCATCGGTGCTGATCTCCACGCCGCGCGCGCGCGCCTCCGTCGCCATCGCCTGCGTGATCGCACCCATGCCGCCGATGGCATGGCCCCAGGTGCCCGGCTTGCCGTTCACCTCGCCGAACACGTGGTGCAACAGCACGTAGGCCGAGCCCGGCGTGTACGGGCTGGCAAAGTTGCCGACCACCGCGTCGAAGCCGAACACCGCCTTGATCGGTTCGGACTCGAACCACCAGTCGAGCAGCTCGCCGGCGGATTTCGTAAATAAATCAGCCACTTCCTGCATTTCAGGCGCAGAAAGCCGCAGCATCCTGCGCGCCAGCGGCAACGCATCCAGCAGGCTGCCCAGGCCGCCGCCGGCGTTGGGCGGGGTCCTGAGCAGAAGGGTTCGCAATACCGCGGCCACGCGCTCGACCATGTCGTAATACGCGGGCAGGCGCTCGGCATCGCGGCGCGAGAACTTCGCGACTTCGGCCTGGGTCGCCGCCAGCCCGCCGCCGGCCTTGAGGTAGCGCCCGTCGGGCAGCGGCAGGAAGTTCGAGAACGGCCGCTCCACGATGCGCAGTCCGTGGCGCACGAGGTTCAGGTCGGCGATGACCTTCGGCTGCAGCAGGCTCACCGTATAGGACGCGGTGGAATTGCGGAAGCCCGGATGGAACTCCTCGGTGACCGCGGCGCCGCCGACGATGTGGCGGCGCTCCAGCACGCGCACCGACATGCCCGCCGCGGCGAGGTAGCAGGCGCAGACCAGCCCGTTGTGCCCGCCGCCGATGATGAGCGCGTCATAGGTCTTCATGCGCGAAGCTTAGCAGCGCGGGCCGCGCGCTCCGCGGTGCGATAATCCTCCGCTCCCACCTGGCCGCTTCCGCCGGGCTGCTTCAACCAAGGCGTCCCATGTCCAAGTCCTGGCGTACCCCTGCGGTCATCATCACCTGCGGCGCGCTCATCCTGCTGGTGGTCAACGGGCTGCGCTCCAACTCGGGACTCTGGCTGCAGCCCATGACCATGGCCAACGGCTGGTCGCGCGAGACGTTCTCGCTGGCCATCGCGATGCAGAACATCCTTTGGGGCCTGGGCGGGCCGCTGTTCGGTGCGATCGCGGACAAGTATGGCGCGGGTCGTTCCCTGGTCGCCGGGTCGCTCCTGCTCGCCGCCGGCTTCTACGGCATGTCCCAGGCCACCACCAGCGCCGAGCTGTTCGGCAGCGCCGGCGCGCTGGTGGGTTTCGGCATCAGCGGCTGCGCGTACGGCATCGTGCTGTCGGTGTTCGCGCGGCATGTGCGTCCCGAGCAGCGCAGCCTGGTGATGGGCATAGGCACCGCGGCCGGCTCCATGGGCCAGTTCGTGATGCTGCCGGTGGGCCAGGCCTGGATCAGCAACTTCGGCTGGCAGCAGGCGCTGGTGTTCCAGGGCCTGCTCGCCCTGCTGATCATCCCGCTCGCCAGCGCGCTGTCGGGGCGCAACACCCACGCGGCGCCGGCGGGGCAGGCCGAACAGTCGGTGGGCGGGGCGCTGTCCGACGCCGGGCGCGACATGAGCTTCCACCTGCTGTTCTGGGGCTATTTCACCTGCGGCTTCCAGGTGGTGTTCATCGGCCTGCACCTGCCGTCCTACGTGGTGGACCAGGGCCTGTCGCCGACGCTGGGCGCCTCTGCGATCGCGGTGGTCGGCCTGTTCAACATCATCGGCTCGTTCACCTCGGGCTGGCTCGGCGGTCGCTATTCCAAGAAATACCTGCTCTCGGGCCTGTACCTGGCGCGCTCTCTGGTGATCGCGGCCTTCGTGTTCATGCCGCTGTCCACCTTCTCGGTCTACCTGTTCGCCGGCGCGATGGGCCTGCTGTGGCTGTCCACCGTCCCGCTGACCCAGGGCCTGGTCGCGCAGATCTACGGCCTGCGCTACATGGGCACGCTCTCGGGCGTGGTGTTCTTCGGCCACCAGATCGGCTCCTTCCTCGGCGCCTGGCTGGGCGGAAAGATCTACGATGCGACCGGTTCCTACCAGATCGCCTGGTGGCTGATGATCGCGTCAGGCTTCTATGCGGCGCTCATGCACCTGCCGATACGCGAGCGGCCGCTGGCGGAACGACGCGCGCCCAAGCCGGGTCCTGCCGTAGCCTAGGCCCGGCGCCGGGCCGTGCCGCTAGCCGCGGCTGGCCTGGCCGTCGGACGGCCCGGTCGACGTTCCCGTGGCGGTGGTCACGATGCGCTGGCCGTTGGCGTGGATGCCCAGTGTGACCAGCGGCTCGTTGCCCGTGACGCGAAAGCCGTGGGCGGTATCCGCCGGGAACACGATGGTCATGCCGGGCTCCAGCGCATGGCGCGCGGGCTGCCCGGCCAGCCAGGCCTCCCCCCGACCCGACAACACCGTGATCACTTCCGCGTAAGGGTGTGAATGCTCAGGCGTGGCATAGCCCGGCTGCGAGGTCTGCACGCCGGTGCGCACCGCGATGCCCGCGCCGTTGTCGTCGCCGATCAGCACCCGGTAGCTGGCGCCGCCGTCGAAGGGCACGCTGGGGCGCTCCGCGTCGCGGAACACCAGCGGGGAGGTCGGTTCGCTCATCGGTGCGGTCATCGGTGCGGTCATGGCTGCTCCCGGTCTGGGTGTCAGGGCACCAGCAGTATCTTGCCGATGTGCTGGCTGGATTCCATCAGCGCGTGCGCCTTGGCGGCTTCTGCGAAGGGGAAGGTCGCGTGGACCACCGGGCGTATCGCGCCGGACTCGAGCAGCGGCCAGGCGCGCTCGCGCAGCGCGTCGGCGACGCCGGCCTTGAACCCGATGGAGCGCGGGCGCAGCGTCGAGCCGGTGATGGTCTGGCGCTTGCGCATCATGTCGCTGAAGTTGACCTTGCCTTCGATGCCGCCTAGCGTGGCGATGATCGCGATGCGCCCGTCCATGGCCAGACACTGCAGCTCGCGCGCGATGTAGTCGCCGGCCACCATGTCCAGCACCACGTCCACGCCGCGCCCGCCGGTGAGCTCGTTGACCACGGCGACGAAGTCCTCGCTGCGGTAGTTGATCGCGCGGGCCGCGCCCAGCTGTTCGCAGGCGGCGCACTTGTTGGCACTGCCCGCCGTCGCATACACCGTGTGGCCCAGCGCGCGCGCCAGCTGGATCGCCGTGACGCCGATGCCCGAGGAGCCGCCCTGCACCAGCAGGGTCTCGCCGGGCGCGAGGCGCGCGCGTTCCCACACGTTGCTCCAGACGGTGAAGAAGGTCTCGGGCAGGCAGGCGCCCTCCACCAGCGACAGGCCGCGCGGGACGGGCAGGCAGTTGGAGGCGGGCGCGGCGCAGTACTCGGCATACCCCCCGCCGGTGACCAGCGCGCACAGCTCGTCGCCCACGTTCCAGCCGGTCACGCCATCGCCCAGCGCCGCCACCGTGCCCGAGACTTCCATCCCGAGGATGTCCGGCGCGCCCGCGGGCACCGGGTACTTGCCGCGCCGCTGCGAGGTGTCGGCCCGGTTCACGCCGGCGGCCGCCACCTTGACCAGGACCTCGCCGGCCCTGGCTTGCGGCACCGGCCGCTGGGCGATGGCCAGTACGTCGGGTTCGCCGGGGCGGGTGATGTCCACCGCGCGCATGCTGCTGGGGATGCTCATGGATGTCCTGGTAGGTAGTGCTGCCGGTCCGGCGCGCCGCCGGTGTGGCGGTGCGGCAGGAGGCAGCACGGGCATTCTAGCGCGGGGGTCGCTAGAATCGCCTGCATGAGCCCCTACCCACCCGCACGAGCCGGCGACACGCTCGCCGACATCGACACGCCCGCCCTGATCCTGGACATGGACGCGTTCGAGCGCAACCTCGATGCCATGGCGGCATTCGCGGCTGCCGCCGGCATCGCGCTGCGCCCGCATGCCAAGTCGCACAAGTGCGCCGAGGTCGCGCTGCGCCAGGTCGCGCGCGGCGCCGTGGGCATCTGCTGCCAGAAGCTGGCCGAGGCCGAGGCGCTGGCCGACCGGGGCATCCAGGACATCCTGCTCACCAATGAAGTGATCGGCGCGGCCAAGCTCGCGCGCCTCGCCGCGCTGGCCAGGCGCGTGGCGATTTCCGTGCTGGCCGACAGTCCCGAAGGCGTGGCCATGCTGGCGCGCGCGGCGGCGGACGCGGGCGTGAAGCTCGGCGTGCTGGTGGAGGTGGACGTGGGCGCGAAGCGTTGCGGCGTGCAGCCGGGCGGGGCCGCGGTGACCCTGGCGCGCGCGATCGCCGCGTCGCCCAGCCTCGCGTTCCGCGGCCTCCATGCCTACCACGGCGCCGCGCAGCACCTGCGCCTGCCGCACGAGCGCGCCGAGGCGATCCACGGCGCCTCGGTGCAGGTCGCGACCACGGTCGCGCTGCTGGCGATGGAAGGCCTGGTGTGCGAGGTGGTCACCGGCGCGGGCACCGGAACCTTCGCCATCGAGAGCGCCAGCCGGATCTGGAACGAGATCCAGCCGGGTTCCTACGTGTTCATGGACGCGGACTACAACCACAACGTCCCGGACGACGCCGGGCCCCGCTTCGAGCAGAGCCTCTACGTGCTGGCCACGGTGATGAGCGCCCCGGTGCCGTCGCGCCGCGTGGTGGACGCCGGCCTGAAGGCTTCCAGCGTGGACTCCGGCATGCCGCAGCTGGTGGATTGGCGCGGCGTGAAATACGTGAAGGCCTCGGACGAGCACGGCGTGCTGGCCGTCGACGAGGGCGCGGCCGCGCCGGCGCTGGGCGAGCGCGTGCGCCTCATTCCCGGCCACTGCGACCCGACCGTGAACCTGTATGACCACATCGTCTGCGTGCGCGGCGACCGCGTCGAGGCGGTGTGGAACGTGGACGCGCGCGGCGCGCTGGGCTGAGCCGGGCGCCGGTGGCGGAGCCGGCATGAAAGGAACGCAAATGGACGCAGACCTGCGCAAGTCGATTTCCGACAAGGCCGCACGCTTCGAGTTGCTGCACCGCGCCGGCACCTTCCTGCTGCCCAACGCCTGGGACCCGGGGAGCGCGATGCTGCTGGCCGAGGCCGGTTTCCAGGCGATCGCCACCACCAGTTCCGGCATCGCCTTTTCGCAGGGGCTGCCCGATGGCGAGGTGCTGAGCCGCGAGCGCATGCTGGAACTCAGCGCGCGCATCATCGAGCGGGTGGACCTGCCGGTCACGGTGGACATGGAGCGCGGCTACGGTTACGCGCCCGAGGACGTGGCGGCGTCGGTGCGCGGCGTGCTGGCGATCGGCGGGGCGGGCTGCAACATCGAGGACGCCACGCACGATCCCGCCGACCCGCTGGTCGAGTTCGGCCTGTCGGTGGAGCGGGTGCGTGCTGGGGTCGAGGCGGCGCGGGCCTCGGGCCGCGCCTTCGTGTTCAATGCGCGCACCGATCCCTACCTCGGCCGGCCCGAGCACCCGGAGAACTTCGCCGAGACGGTGCGCCGCGGCTGCGCCTACCGCGACGCGGGCGCCGGTTGCATCTTCGTGCCCGGGCTCACCGACACCACGGTGCTGGCGAGGCTGGTGCGCGAGATCGGCGCGCCGGTGAACGCGCTGGCGGCGCGCGGCGGGCGCGACAACCCGGTGCCGCTGTCGGCGTACCGGGAAGCCGGCGTGCGCCGCGTCACCGTGGGCGGCAGCCTCGCGCAGTCGGCCATGGGCCTGGTGCTGCGCGCGGCGCAGCAGATGATGGAGCAGGGTGACTTCGGTTATGCGACCGACGGCCTCGCCCAGCCGCTGCTCAACAAGATGATGAAGCCCGGCGGCTGAATCCCCCGGACTAGGCCCTCGCGCCGGGAGGCGCGGCCGCCTGCGAGGGGAAGGTGAGCGAGGCACAGAAGCTCGCCAGCGCGAATCCCGCCAGCACCAGGTACAGGCTGGAAAAGTCGCCGCTGGCCTTGTGCAGCACCGCGATCATGGGCACCGCCGCGGCGCTGGCGCCGAAGGTCACGACGTAGCGCACCGCATAGGCCCGCGAGCGCCATTCCTCGGCGGTGTAGCGCGCGATCATCGCGTCGTTGATCGGTATCTGGCCGAACACGAAGAACATCATCGCCACCGCCACGGCCAGCATCGCCCAGCCCTGGGTGCTGCCCGCCAGCAGCAGCAGCGGCACCTGCATGCCGATGACGGGGATGAACACGCTGCGCAGCGAGCGCCTGTCCAGCCACCAGCCGACCAGCAGCTGCGCCATCGCGGCGATCACGTACACCATGCACACCAGCACGCCTATGCCGAGCGTGGACTCCGCCAGCGCGGACAGGCGTTCGTCGAACACCTTGGGCATGGACACGGTGGTGGCATTGAAGATCACGCCGCCGCAGATGGTCGCCACCGCGACGATGGCGAACACGCGCGCCATCACCGCCTTGGGCACCGCCGCCACCTGGCTGCCCGCGGCGCGCTTGCGCGCCACCTCGACGCCGGTTCGGGCGAAGGCCAGGCCGACCGCGATGGACACCACGCCCGGCACGATGAAGGCGGCGCGCCAGGACACCGCGTCGGCGAGCAGGCCGGTGAGCAGCGCGGAGAAGGCGACCCCGAGGTTGCCGTAGACGCCGTTGACGCCCAGCGTGCGTCCCAGCGTGGGCGTGTTCGACACCAGCATCGCGATGCCCACCGGGTGGTAGATCGCGCCGAACACGCCGATGGCGGTCAGGCCGGCGGCGATCTGCCAGGTCGTCGTCGCCAGGCCGGTCGCGACCGAGGCCAGGCCCATGCCCACGAAAAACACCACCATCATGCCCTTGCGGCTCCAGCGGTCCGCCAGCCAGCCGGCCGGGATGGAGCAGGCGCCGAAGGCGATGAAACCGCCCAGCGACAGCGGCAGCAGCTGCGAGTAGTCCATGCCGAAGGCCGGTCCGATGGCGAGCACCGCCGTCGGGAAGATCAGCATGAACAGGTGGTCCAGCGTATGGCCGACGTTCAGGAACAGCGCGACCGCGGGACTGACGGGCTGGGGTGCGGACATGGCGACATGTTACCCCGGCGGACCGGCCGCTCAGGCGCGTCGCTGCCTGCGCCGGGCCGGCAATCTGCGCTGGAATTGTGCCGTCGAACGTACGAGAATGAAGGCGTGGCAGGCCGGATCGGCCGGCCACCCACAACGGGGTACCCGACATGCGCCGCCTGACCACGCTGTTCGCCGTCTTCCTGCTGGGGCTGGTCCCGTTGGTGCCGGAGGCGTTCGCGCAGTCCGGTGCCGCCGCGCCGGAAGCCGACCGCCGCGCCGAGGAAATGCTCTCCGCCGTGGTTCGCATCCGGATGAAGGCGATAGACGGCGCGCGCTCCAACGCGAGCCTCGGCGCCACGCGCGAGGGCACCGGCGTGGTGATCAACGACGACGGCTACATCGTCACCATCGGTTACGTGGTGATGGAAGCCAGCGCCATCGAGGTGGTGCTGCAGGACAACCGCGTGGTGCCCGCGCGGCTGGCCGCCTACGACCATGCCAGCGGCTTCGGGCTGCTGCGCGCGCTCACGCCGCTGAATGTCACGCCCATGAAGTTCGGCCAGTCCTCCGAGTTGCAGCAGCGCGAACCCGTGATGGTGCTGCCCGCCGGAGGGCGCGACGTGGCCAGCGTGGCCTACGTCGTGTCCAGGCGCCGCTTCACCGGCAGCTGGGAGTACCTGCTGGAGTCGGCCATCTTCACCTCGCCGCCGACCATGCAATGGGCGGGCGCGGCCCTGGTCAACAAGGAGGGCCGCCTGGTCGGCATCGGCTCGCTGCTGGTGCGCGAAACCTCGGAGGCGGGCACGCCGCTACCCGGCAACATGTTCGTGCCCATCGACGAACTGAAGCCGATCCTGCCCGACCTGATCGCGAAGGGCCGCCGCGCCGAGCCGCCTCGCCCCTGGCTCGGGCTGTCCACCGAGGAATTGCAGGGGCGCCTGTTCGTGACGCGCGTCTCACCCGAGAGCCCCGCCGACAAGGCGGGGGTCAGGGCCGGTGACATCGTGCTCGGCGTGGGCGACCAGGCGGTGCGCAACCACGTGGAGTTCTACGAGCGGGTCTGGGCCCGAGGCGCCGCGGGCGCGACGGTGCCCCTGCGCGTGCTCCAGGGCGCGGAGATGAAGGAGGTGACCGTGCGCTCCATCGACCGCTTCGACTACTTCAAGGAGCGCCCGACCTACTGAGGCCGGGCGGAAACCCATGGGCCGTGACGACACCCCGGCGCGACAGCGCCATCCGGGCCGCGTGAACAGGTCGGGCCGCCGGCAGTTGCTGGTGGCGGGGCTCGCCTCGCTTGCGGTTCCCGCCTGGGCGCAGCGCATGCTGCTGACGCCCGCGCAGACCGAGGGCCCGTTCTATCCGGATCGCATGCCGACCGACCAGGACGCCGACCTCACCACGGTGGCGGGCCGCAGCGGCCGCGCACGCGGTGAAGCGGGCCTGCTGTCGGGCCGCGTGCTGGATGCTTCCGGCAAGCCGCTGTCCGGCGTGCGCGTCGAGATCTGGCAATGCGATGCCAACGGCCGCTACCTGCACAGCGCCGACCGCAACGGCACGCCCGACCCGGACTTCCAGGGCTTCGGGGCGGCGAGCAGCGGCGAGGACGGCGCCTGGCGCTTCCGCACCATACGGCCGGTGGCCTACCCGGGTCGCACGCCGCACATCCACTTCAAGCTGGTCCGCCGCGGCACGCACCTGCTTACCACCCAGATGTACATCGCGGGCCATCCCCAGAACGAGCGCGACGGCCTGTTCCGCTCGGTGGACCGCGCCGGCCAGCAGGCCCTGTCGGCCGCGTTCGAGCAGGACGGCGCGGGTTGGCAGGCGCGCTGGGACATCGTGCTGGGTGTCACGCCGCCCCAGGCCTGATCGCCGCGCCGCCCGCCGCATTGCGGCAGGGGCATGGCGACGAGGGGCGTGCCCTGCGTGCTAGCATCACTTGGCCCTTCTCCGGGGCACTCATCTCTCCCAGCGGCACGATCCCCATCCATCCATGAGCCAGCCCACCACCGGCACCACGCAGGTGCAGGAACGCCACCGTTTCGATGTCGGCGCGCTGGAGTCGTACCTGTCTGGCAGGCTGGAAGGCTTCTCCGGGCCGCTGGCGGCGACACAGTTCGAGGGCGGGCAGTCGAATCCGACCTACTTGCTGGAAGCAGGCAGCTGTCGTTACGTCATGCGCACCAAGCCCGGGCCGGTGGCCAAACTGCTGCCCTCGGCGCATGCGATCGAGCGCGAGTTCCGCGTGATGTCGGCGCTGGCGAAGGCCGGCATCCCCGTGGCGCGCATGCTGCACCTGTGCGAGGACGAGTCCGTGATGGGCCGGGCGTTCTTCATCATGGAACACGTCGACGGCCGGGTGCTGTGGGACCAGTCGCTGCCGGGCATGGCGCCGGCCGCGCGCGGCGCGATCTACGACGAGATGAACCGGGTGATCGCTGCGTTGCATGCAGTGGACTACGCGGCCATCGGCCTGGCGGACTATGGCCGTCCGGGCAATTACTTCGCGCGCCAGATCGGGCGCTGGGTGAAGCAGTACCAGGCCAGTGAAACCGACGCCATCGAGCCGATGAACCGGCTGATCGAATGGCTGCCGGGCAACATCCCCGTAGGCGAGGAGACCAGCATCGTCCATGGCGACTACCGTATGGACAACCTGATCTTCCACCCGACCGAGCCGCGCGTGCTCGCGGTGCTGGACTGGGAACTGTCCACGCTGGGCCACCCGCTGGCGGACTTCTCCTACCACTGCATGAGCTGGCACATCCCGCCGGGCAAGTTCCGCGGCATCGCCGGCCTGGACCTCGCGGCGCTGGGCATCCCGGCGGAGTCGGACTATGTCGCGGCCTACTGCAGGCGCACCGGCCGCGCGCGCATCGAACACTGGAATTTCTACCTGGCCTACAACCTGTTCCGCATCGCGGCGATCCTGCAGGGCGTGAAAAAGCGCGCGCTGGAGGGCATCGCCTCGAGCGCGCAGGCGCTGGACCAGGGCAGCCGCGTGCCGCTGCTGGCGGAAATCGGCTGGGACTACGCGCAGAAGGCCATGCGCGAACAACACTGAAGGGGGAAACATGGATTTCGAATTCTCGGACAAGGTCAAGGCGCTGCAGGAAAAGCTCACGCGCTTCATGGAATCCACCGTGTATCCGGCGGAGGCGCGCTGGCACGAGGAGCTGGAGGCCAACACCAAGGCGGGGAAACGCTGGACGCCGCTCAAGGTGATCGAGGAGCTCAAGGCCGAGGCGCGCGCCGCCGGCCTGTGGAACCTGTGGCGCCCGGTGCGCCATGGCGGGGCGCTGACCAACCTGGAATACGCGCCGCTGTGCGAGATCATCGGCCGCTCCCACATCGGGCCGGAGGCGTTCAACTGCAACGCGCCGGACACCGGCAACATGGAGACCCTGATGCTCTACGCCACCGAGGCGCAGAAGCGCCAGTGGCTGGACCCGCTGCTCGAGGGCACGATCCGCTCGGCCTTCCTGATGACCGAACCGGCGGTGGCCTCGTCGGACGCCACCAACATCCAGGCCAGCATCCGCCGCGAGGGCGACGAGTACGTGATCAACGGGCGCAAGTGGTGGTCCTCGGGCGCCGGCGACCCGCGCTGCAAGATCCTGATCGTGATGGGCAAGACCGACCCCGAAGCGCCGCGCCACCAGCAGCAGTCCATGGTGCTGGTACCGCGCGACACCCCGGGGGTGACGGTGCTGCGCCCGCTGAACATCTTCGGCTACGACGACGCGCCGCACGGCCACATGGAAGTGGCGCTGGACAACGTGCGCGTGCCGTTGGCCAACATCCTGCTGGGCGAGGGGCGCGGCTTCGAGATCGCGCAGGGGCGCCTGGGGCCGGGACGCATCCACCACTGCATGCGCCAGTTCGGTCAGGCCGAGCGCGCGCTGGACCTGATGTGCCAGCGCGTCCTGTCGCGCGTGGCCTTCGGCAAGCCGCTGGCCGAGCAGGGCGTGATGCGCGAGCGCATCGCCGAGTCGCGCATCATGATCGACTCGGCGCGGCTGCTGGTGCTCAAGGCCGCGGACATGATGGACAAGGTCGGCAACAAGGCCGCGCGCACCGAGATCGCGATGATCAAGGTGCTGGCGCCCAACGTCGCGCAGCAGGTGCTGGACTGGGCGATACAGGCGCACGGCGGCGCCGGCATGTCGGACGACTTCCCGCTCGCCTACATGTACGCCTGGAACCGTTGCGTGCGCCTGGTGGATGGCCCGGACGAGGTGCACCGCAACGCCATCGCCAAGGTGGAGCTGGCGCGGCCCGTGTCCGTTCCCAGGGCCTGAGGAGGCGTCATGCTGAAGCCCGGCGGTTTTGCGATATCGAACTACTACAACAAGGCCAAGATCGCGCTGCTGGAAAAGGGCATCGCCTTCGAGGAAGAACACTGCCGCGCCTCGCAGGAGCCGGCGATGCTGGCGCGCTCGCCCATGGGCAAGGTGCCCTTCCTGGTGCTGGAGGATGGC
>CAIVVS010000037.1 GCA_903909415.1 uncultured Pseudomonadota bacterium
GAGCCGCAGCTGAGCGAAATCGCAGCATTCTCCGACGCAACACGGGAGCAGCTCGATACGCTGGTCGCCAATTTCTCGGTGGCCGATGCGGCCGAGGTCAAGGCCATCGAAGGCACGACCAATCACGATGTCAAGGCGCTCGAATACTGGATCAAGGAAAAGGTCGGCGGCAATCCGGAAGTCGCCCGCGTCGCCGAGTTCATCCACTTTGCCTGTACCTCGGAAGACATCAACAACCTGTCGCACGCGCTGATGCTCAACGCTGGCCGCAAAGAAGTGATGCTGCCGATGCTGGATAAAGTCATTTCCCGCATCCGCGAACTCGCCCACCAGTACGCCGAGGTGCCGATGATGACGCGCACGCATGGCCAGCCGGCGACGCCGTCGACCATGGGCAAGGAAATGGCCAACGTGGTGCACCGGCTGGAGCGCTGCGCGCGCGCCATCCGCCACGCGCCGCTGGCCGGCAAGATCAACGGCGCGGTCGGCAACTACAACGCGCACCTGGCCGCCTACCCCGAGGTGGACTGGGAGGGCTTCGCGCGCGGCTTCGTCGAGTCGCTGGGCCTGGAGTTCAACCCGTACACCATCCAGATCGAGCCGCACGACACGCTGGCCGCGCTGCTGGACGCGGTGGCCCGCGCCAACACCGTGGTGCTGGACCTGGACCGCGACCTGTGGGGCTACATCTCGGTCGGTTACTTCCGCCAGCGCCTGAAGGAAGGCGAGGTCGGCTCCTCGACCATGCCGCACAAGGTCAACCCGATCGACTTCGAGAACTCCGAGGGCAACATCGGCGTGGCCAACGCCTTGCTGCGCCACCTCGCCGACAAGCTGCCGGTGTCGCGCTGGCAGCGCGACCTGTCGGACTCGACGGCGCTGCGCAACCTGGGCGTGGCCTTCGGGCATGCCTTGCTCGCGTGGAAATCCTGCCAGCGCGGACTGGACAAGCTGGAACTGGAACCAGCGCGGCTGGCCGAGGACCTGGATGCGGCGTGGGAAGTGCTGGCCGAAGCCGTGCAGACGGTGATGCGCCGCCACGGGCTGCCCAATCCGTACGAGCAGCTCAAGGCGCTGACGCGCGGCAAGGGCATCACCCAGGAGGCGATGACCGGCTTCATCCAGGGCCTGGCGCTGCCGGAGGACGTGAAGCAGCGCCTGCTGGCGATGACCCCGGGCAGCTACACCGGCAAGGCCGCGGAGCTGGCGCGGCGGATCTGAGGTACCGGGTCTGAGTCCCTCGACGGCGAAAGCCGTCCAGGTCGGCCTCAGCCGCTATTTCTCCACCGGCAGCGCCGGCACGATGCGCAGGTACGCGACCACCGCCGCCAGGTCCTCCGCGGTGAGCTGGCTGGTGGTGTTGCGCACCACCTCGGCCATCGTTTCCGCCGTCACGTCGCCGTCGGGCGTGAGCCCGTCCTTCAGGAATCCCGCCAGGTCGGCGTCACTCCAGCCCTTCAGGCGCGTCGGCGTGATGTTGGGGATCGCCTTGCCCTCCGGGCCCTTGGCCGAGCCGGCGAGCAGCCGGTCGCGCTTCAGGCCGCCCATGAAGTTGCGCGGCGTGTGGCATTCGCCGCAGTGCGACAGCGCCGACACGATGTAGTTGCCCCGGTTCACCTGCGGCGACTTGCCCGCGTCGGCGGTGAACGTGCCGGGCTTGAAGAACAGCCACTTCCAGATGGCCATCGGCCAGCGGAAGCCGAAAGGGAAGCGCAGGTCGTGGTCCTTGCTCGGCGTGGCGTTGGGCGCCAGGCTCTTCAGGTAGGCGAACATGTCCCCCAGGTCCGCGTCGGTGACCAGCGTGAACGAGGAGTAGGGGAAGGCGGGGAAGTAGTGCGCGCCGTCCGGGCGGCGGCCCTCGCGCATCGCCCGGTTGAAGTCCTCCTGGGTCCACTTGCCGATACCCGCGGTCGGGTGCGGCGTGATGTTCGGGCCGAAGAAGGTGCCGAACGGCGTCTTCAGGCCGCGTCCGCCGGCGAACGCCACGGCATCCTTCGCCTCCGCGGTGTGGCACGCATAGCAACCGCCGGCCTTGACCAGGTACTGGCCGCGGGTGATGGGCGTGGGCGCCGGCGCTGGAGCCGGGGCTGCGGCGGCGGCCACCGGGGTCGCGGGCGCCGCCTTGGCGCCGGACTTGGCTGCGGCCTTGGCGGCCGGTTGCTGGGCGGCGGCGGCCCCGGTGAGGCCCGCGATGGCGGCCAGGCCGAACAGCACGGCGAGGATTCGGGCGGACGGGGCGGGGGAGGCTGCGGTCGGGTTCATCGCGAAATTCTAGCAGGCGTGCCCCGGTTTCCCGGGGGGAGGTGGCCGGCGCGCCGCGGGTTTCGCGACGCCGGAATGAAAAAGCCCCGCCGCAGCGGGGCTTTTCGTGGTGCTTGCCGCCTTACTGCTTCTGGCGGAAGGAGTCGTGGCAGGAACCGCAGGTCTTGCCCACGTCGCCGATCGCGGCCTTGATGTTGGCCTCGTTGCCGCCCTTGGAGGCGGTGACCAGCGCGGAGACGGCGGTCTGCATGCGGTCGCCGGCTTCCTTGAACTTGGCGCCGTCGGAGAACACGGCCGGCAGGGAGGCGGACTTCTCGCCGGAGGTCGACGGGGCGAAGCCGTCCCAGGGGGTCTTGGACAGCACGTCCAGGATGGCGGCGTTGCGCGTCACCACGGCGGCGTCGAAGGGGACGCGGCCGGCGGCCATGCCGCCCAGCGGGCCGAAGTACTTGGCGATCAGGACCATGCCGGCCTGGCGCTGCTTGACCAGGGTGTCCGGCTTGACCTGGGCGGAGGCGAGGGACGAGCCCAGGCCGAGTGCGACGGCAAGGCCGGCCGCGAGAAGGCGTTTGTTCATGTGTATCTCCTAGAGGGTGATCTTGCTGGTCCATGCGACCGACCGCCGCATGGAGGGGAAAACAGGGAAGCGGCGCAGTTTATTCCACCCGGCTGGCGCGGGCAATCGCCGCGGCGGGCCGCGTCCCGGCCCGGATCAGACCACCGCCTCGTCGCGCTTGGCCTTGATCGGCTTGACCAGGTCCTCCCGGCGCACGCCCAGCCAGCGCACCAGCGGCGCCATGACCAGCACCGAGGAATAGATCCCGAACAGGATGCCGATGGTCAGGGCCACCGCGAAATAGTGCAGCGCGGCGCCGCCGAAGATCAGCATCGACAGCACCGCGATCTGCGTGGAGCCGTGGGTGATGATGGTGCGCGAGATGGTGCTGGTGATGGCGTTGTCGATCACCTGGGTGACGTCTGCCTTCCTCATCTTGCGGAAGTTCTCGCGGATCCGGTCGGCGACGACCACCGACTCGTTCACCGAGTAGCCCAGGATGGCGAGGATGGCGGCCAGCACCGGGAGCGAGAACTCCCACTGGAACAGCGCGAAGCAGCCCAGGATGATGATCACGTCGTGCAGGTTGGCGATGATGGCCGCGACCCCGAACTTCCACTCGAAGCGCAGCGCCAGGTAGATCACGATGCCCAGGCAGGTGATCAGCAGCGCGAGCGCGCCGTTCTCGGCCAGTTCCTTGCCGACCTGCGGCCCCACGAACTCCACCCGCTGCAGCTTGAACGTCGGGTCGTCGGCGATCAGGACGGCCTTGACGTTCTCCGACAGCTCCGAGGTCGCCTGGTTGGGCTTGATCGGCATGCGGATCAGCACGTCGCGCGAGGAGCCGAAGTTCTGCACCTGGAAGTCGTTGTAGCCCTTGGCCTCCAGCGTCTTCCTGATGCGCTCGACGTCGGCCGGGTGGTCGAAGCTGGCCTCGATCACGGTGCCGCCGGTGAACTCGATCGAGAAGTGCAGCCCCTTGGTGGCGAGGAAGAACGCCGCCAGCAGGAAGGTCACCAGCGAGATGATGTTGAACAGCAGCGCATGCCGCATGAACGGGATGTCGCGCCGGATCTTGAAGAATTCCATGGTCGGTTCCCCTTATTTCCAGCTGGTGTTGCCGATGGCGACGCTGGTGAGCTTGCGCCGCGAGCCGTAGGTCAGGTTGACCAGGCTGCGGCTCACCACCACCGAGGAGAAGATCGAGGTCATGATGCCCAGGCAGTGCACCACGGCGAAGCCGCGCACCGGCCCCGAGCCGAAGATCAGCAGCGCGAGGCCGGCGATCAGCGAGGTGATGTTCGAGTCCACGATGGTGCCGAAGGCGCGCTCGTAGCCGGCGTGGATCGCCGCCTGCGGGGTGGCGCCGTTCCTCAGTTCCTCGCGGATGCGCTCGTTGATCAGCACGTTGGCGTCGATCGCCATGCCCAGGGTCAGCGCGATCGCGGCGATGCCGGGCAGCGTGAGCGTGGCCTGCAGCAGCGACAGCAGCGCGATCAGGAACAGCAGGTTGGCCGACAGCGCCAGCGCCGAGAACAGGCCGAACAGCGCGTAGTACAGGATCATGAACGCGGCGATGGCCAGGAAGCCGTAGATGGTCGAGTTGAAGCCCTTCTTGATGTTGTCCGCGCCCAGCGACGGGCCGACGGTGCGCTCCTCGACGATGTCCATGGGCGCGGCCAGCGACCCGGCGCGAAGCAGCAGCGCGACGTCGGTGGCCTCGTTGGTGGTCATGCGCCCGCTGATCTGCACCCGGCCCCCGCCGATCTCGGTGCGGATCACCGGCGCGGTCACGACCTCGCCCTTGCCCTTTTCCACCAGCAGGATCGCCATGCGCTTGCCGACGTTCTCGCGCGTCAGGTCGCGGAAGATGCGCGCGCCGGCGGCGTCCAGCGTCAGGTGCACGGCGGCTTCCTGGGTCTGGTTGTCGAAGCCCGGCTGCGCGTCGGTCAGGCGGTCGCCGGTGAGCGCGACCTGCTTCTTGACCAGGATGGGCGCGCCGTTGCGCTCGACGTAGTACTCGCTGCCGATGGGCACGTTGCCCTGGGCCGCGGCCTGCAGGGTGGCGGCGTTGGAGTTCTCCTCGTCCACCATGCGGACCTCGAGGCTCGCGGTGCGCCCGAGGATCTCCTTGGCCTTGGCCGTGTCCTGCACGCCCGGCAGTTGCACCACGACGCGGTCGGCGCCCTGCTGCTGGATCACCGGCTCGGCCACGCCCAGCTCGTTGATCCGGTTGTGCAGGGTCTGGATGTTCTGCTTGAGGGCGAAGTCCTGGGTGCGCGTCACCGCCTCCGGCTTGAGCGCGCCCACCAGGCGCAGGTCCTCGCCGCTGCCGGCCTCGGTGAACACCAGGTCGCCGATCTGGTCCTCGATCAGCTTCCTGGCCTTGGTGCGCAGTTCCGCGTCGCGGAAGCGCACCACGATGGAATTGCCCTCGCGCGCGATGCCGCCGTGGCGGATGGTCTTGTCGCGCATCTGCGAACGGATGTCGCCCGCCAGGCTGTCGAGCTTCTTGGTCAGCGCCGCGCGCATGTCCACCTGCAGCATGAAGTGAACGCCGCCGCGCAGGTCCAGGCCCAGGTACATGGGCATCGCGTGCATCGCCGTCATCCACGAGGGCGAGGCGGAAAGCAGGTTCAGCGCCACGGTGTAGGACGGGTTCTGCGCGTCCGGGTTCAGCGACTGGCTGACCAGGTCCTTGGCCTTGAGCTGGGTGTCGGTGTCGGCCAGGCGCACGCGGATCGAATTGGCGTCCTGGAGCACGCCGGTGGGCTTGATCCCGGCGGCCGACAGCGCAGCCTCGACGCGGGTGAGCACCGCGCCGTCCACCTTGACGGTGGCGCGCGCGCTGGACACCTGGATGGCGGGCACCTCGCCGTAGAAGTTCGGCAGGGTGAAGAGCAGGCCGAGGGCGATCGAGATCGCGACGACTGCGTAGGTCCAGACTGGGTAGCGGTTCATGCGCTCGGTGCCGGGAACGGCGTCGTGGGGGAGGGTCGGGAAGGACGGGAAACCGGCGGGCAGGCGCGCGGCGGCGCCGGGCCCGCCGGGTTCAGGCAGCTTTCAGCGTGCCCTTGGGCAGCAGGGTCTGGACGGCGGCCTTCTGCACGGTGATCTCGACCTTGTCGGCGATCTCCAGCGTCACGTAGGCCTCGGCCACCTTGGTGACCCGGCCGAGCACGCCACCGGCGGTGACCACCTCGTCGCCCTTCTGCAGGGCCTCGAGCATCTGGCGCTGTTCCTTGGCGCGCTTCATCTGCGGCCGGATCATCATGAACCAGAGCAGTACGAACATCCCCACCATCAGGATGATGCCGTCCATGCCGCCGCCTGCGGCGGCCGGTGCTGCTTGTGCGTATGCGGGCGAGATCAGCAAGTCGGTCTCCGGTAAGCCATCTTGTACAACCCGGAATCATAGCATCCGGGCCCCTCCGTCCCCGCTTCGCCCCGGCAGGGGCGGGCACGGTCAGCCCGGGGCGTCCCCGGCGCCGGCCGCCGGCGCCGCGTCCCCGGCCTCGCCGCCGTCGGCGGCAATGGCGGCGCGCCCGGCTTGGAACGCCCGGGCGAACTCCGCGAAGCGCCCGGCGGCGATCGCCTCGCGCATCTCGCGCATCAGCACCTGGTAGTAATGCAGGTTGTGGATGGTGTTCAGGCGCGCGCCGAGGATTTCCTTCATCCGGTGCAGGTGGTGCAGGTAGGCGCGCGAGAAGCCGCTGGCGCAGGTGTGGCAGTCGCAGCCCTCGTCCAGCGGGCGCAGGTCGTTCTTGTAGCGCGCGTTGCGGATCTTGATGTCGCCGTGGCGGGTGAACAGCCAGCCGTTGCGCGCGTTGCGCGTGGGCATCACGCAGTCGAACATGTCCACGCCCGCGCCGACCGCCTCGACCAGGTCCTCGGGCGTGCCCACGCCCATCAGGTAGCGCGGCTTGTCGCGCGGCAGGCGCGGCGCGCTGTGCGCGAGGATGCGCTGCATGTCCTCCTTGGGCTCGCCCACCGACAACCCGCCGATCGCGTAGCCCTCGAAGCCGATGTCCAGCAGCCCGGCGAGCGACTCCTCGCGCAGGTCCTCGTACATGCCGCCCTGGACGATGCCGAACAGCGCGTTGCCGGACTCGTTGCCCTCGGTGAAGGCCGCGCGCGAGCGCCGCGCCCAGCGCAGCGACAGGCGCATCGAATCGGCTGCTTCCTCGTGCGTGGCCGGCCAGGGCGTGCATTCGTCGAACACCATGGCGATGTCGGAGTTGAGCACGCGCTGGATGCGCATCGACTCCTCCGGCGTGAGCAGCAGCTTGTCGCCGTTGACCGGGGAGGCGAAGCGCACGCCCTGCTCGGTGATCTTGCGCATCGCGCCCAGGCTGAACACCTGGAAGCCGCCCGAGTCGGTCAGCATGGGGCCGCGCCAGTGCATGAATTCATGCAATCCGCGGTGCAGCGCGATCACCTCCAGCCCCGGGCGCAGCCACAGGTGGAAGGTGTTGCCCAGCACGATGCGCGCGCCGATCGCCTCCAGCTCGTCAGGGCCCATCGCCTTGACCGTGCCGTAGGTGCCCACCGGCATGAACACCGGGGTCTGCACCTCGCCGTGGGGAAGGGTGAGCGTGCCGCGGCGCGCGGCGCCGTCGGTGGCCAGCAGCTTGAAGCCGAGGGTGGAACCGCGGGTGGAACCGGGTGTGGAACCGAGGGTGGAATGCATGGGGGCGGATTGTACCGGCGTGCAATGCGTTGGCCGCGGCGACCCGCCGATGTTCACCTGCAGTCGGTCACCGGCCGTCCGGGTCCCGGTCGATCAGCATCGCGTCGCCATAGCTGAAGAAGCGGTAGCGCTGTTCCACCGCGTGGCGGTAGGAGCGGCGTATCGGCTCCATGCCGGCGAAGGCCGACACCAGCATCATCAGCGTGGAACGCGGCAGGTGGAAGTTGGTGACTAGGCGGTCCACCACGCGGAACGCATAGCCCGGCTGGATGAACAGGCGCGTGTCGCCGTCGCAGGCGCGTACCGAGCCATCCTCGTTCAGCGCGGCGGCGGATTCCAGCGTGCGCACGCAGGTCGTGCCCACCGCGACCACGCGGCCGCCAGCGGCGCGGGTGCGCGCGATCGCCTCGGCCGTGGCCTGCGGCACGACGTAACGCTCGGCGTGCATGCGGTGGCCGGCGAGGTTGTCATCGCGCACCGGCTGGAAGGTGCCCGCGCCCACGTGCAGCGTCACCCAGGCGAGCGACACGCCGCGCGCCGCGATCGCGTCCAGCAGCGGCTGGTCGAAATGCAGGCCGGCGGTCGGCGCGGCCACCGCGCCGGGGGAACGCGCATACACCGTCTGGTAGCGCTCCGCGTCCCCGGGCGCATCGGCATGGGTGATGTAGGGCGGCAGCGGCACGTGGCCGTGGCGCTCCAGCAGCGCGTAGGTGTCCTCTGTCGACTCCAGGCGCAGCCGGAAGAATTCGCCCTCGCGGCCCAGCACCGTGGCATGCAGCCCGCCCTCGAACACCAGGCCGCTGCCGGGGCGAGGCGTCTTGCTCGCTCGCACCTGCGCCAGCACCTCGTTGCCGTCGAGCACGCGCTCCACCAGCGCCTCGATGCGCCCGCCCGAGTCCTTCGTGCCCAGCAGGCGCGCGCGGATCACGCGGGTGTCGTTCATCACCAGCAGGTCGCCGGGCGAGAGGAACCCGGGCAACTCGGAGAAGACGTGGTCGGACAACGCGCCGTACGACAGCTTCAGCAGCCGGCTCGCCGTGCGCTGCGCGGGCGGCGCCTGCGCGATCAGTTCCTGCGGCAGTTCGTAGTCGAAATCGGACAGCGAAAAGCGCGGGGATTCGGCCGGAGCGGGTGATGCGGGGATGTCCATGCGGCGCATTGTAGAATGCGGGCTCGTTGCATCCCGTGCCGGGATGGCGGAACTGGTAGACGCAGCGGACTCAAAATCCGCCGGTAGCGATATCGTGGGGGTTCGAGTCCCCCTCCCGGCAC
>CAIVVS010000038.1 GCA_903909415.1 uncultured Pseudomonadota bacterium
CACCGGCCCCCGCACCGGTGCGGCCGCAAGCCGCGCGGCCCCCGGCGGCGGTGGCGACCAGCACCTTCCCCGCGGCCTACCACACGCTCACCGACATCTTCAGCAGCCGCGACGACCGTCGCAGCGTGGTGCTCTCGCCCGCCAAGCCGGTGCTGAAGATCGGCCGCGACCAGGTGGACTTCACGCTCACCTCCAGCCATGCGGGCTACGTCTACCTGCTGATGGTGGGCAGCGACGGCAAGACCTTCGACGTGCTGTTCCCCAACAGCCTGGACCGCAACAACCAGATCGAGGCGAATGCGACGCTGCGCCTGCCGCGCCCCACCTGGCAGCTGACCGCGGGCGGCCCGCCCGGCAAGAACTACCTGCTGGCCGTGGTGGCGGACGCGCCGCGCGACTTCAGCGGCCTGGGCATGAGCGCCGCCGGCCCGTTCTCCGTGCTCGCGGCCACGCCGGTCGCCTCCAAGGACATCCAGCTGGTGACCTCCGACCCGCCCTCGGTCGCCGCCAACGAGGAATGCTCGGACCGGATCAAGAAGCGCAACCTGGTGGTCGCGCAGCGCTGCTCCAATGCCTTCGGCGCGGCGATGACCGTGATCGAAGAAGCGAACTGAGGCCGGCCATGCACACCACACGCGCGCAACGCCTCATCGCCCTGCTGCTCGCCGGCAGCCTCGCCCTCGCGGGCGCCGCCGGCGCCCAGCAGCCCGCGCCGCAGTCCGCGGCGCAGGCAGCCCAGCCGGCTTCCGCCGCGCAGGGCCGGGACGCGGTGCCCACCGAGGTCACCGGCAGCGACGTGGAGCCCAAGTTCATCTGGGGCTTCCTGATCAACGTCGTGCTCTCCAAGCTCGCCTCGGCGGCGTTCGACACCTTCACCAACTGGTTGAGCGGGCGCATGAGCGCGGGCCTGGACAAGGGCTTCGACAAGCTGACCGCGTCCATGTTCTCCGGCTCGGGCGCGCGCCTCAAGCCGCGCTCGGCCACCGGCGTGGTGGTGCCGCCGCAGGTGGTGGCGGGCAACCCGGACGCGACGCTGGTGGTGTCGGGCGACCAGACCAACTTCCAGGGCGTGCACATCGCCATCGCCATCGCTAACCCGGACGGCAGCTTCGGTGTGCGGCCCGTGACCCAGGGCTTCCGCACCGGCGAGCGCTTCAAGCTGCGCGTGGTCGCGACCTTCGACGGCGAGCTCAACATCGAGAACATCAACCCGGCCGGCGAGCGCAAGCAGGTCTACCCCGCCAACGGCGGCGAGGTGGTGCAGCTGGTGTCGGGCAAGCAGGCGCTGGTGCCGCTGGGCGAGAACCAGTTCTTCCAGTTCACCGGCAGGACCGGCCAGGAGCAGCTGGTGGTCACGATGCGCGACCCGCGCGCGAGCGGCCAGTCCGCGTCGCTGGCCAAGGTCAGCCGGCAGGACAAGGTGTACGGCTCGAACTTCCTGCAGGAAGTGAAGCCGGGCACCTACCCGGTGATCTCGCAGGCGATCGAACTGGAACACCGCTAGCACGCAACGCAGCCCTGTCCCGGGGCAGGGCTGCGCTGCGGGTCCAGGAGGTGGCTGCGCCACCGGCGCCCCTTCCGGGCTGCGCCACAAGCGCCCCCACAGGGCTGCGCCATAATGGCCGCCTGACTCCACGCACGGGCACGCCATGGCTGACCGCAAGTTCGGATTCGAAACCCTCGCGCTGCATGCCGGCCAGATCCCGGACGCGGCCACCGGCGCGCGCGCGGTGCCGATCTACCAGACCACGTCCTTCGTGTTCGACTCGGCCGACCACGCGGCCAGCCTGTTCAACCTGCAGACCTTCGGCAACGTCTACTCGCGCATCTCCAACCCGACGGTGGCGGTGTTCGAGGAGCGCGTCGCGGCGCTGGAGAACGGCCGCGCGGCGCTCGCCACGGCCTCCGGCCAGGCGGCCGAGGCCGTGGCCATGCTCGCGCTGGTGCAGTCGGGCGACCACATCGTGTCCGCCTCCACGCTCTACGGCGGCACGCACACCCTGCTGGGCGTGAACCTGGACAAGCTGGGCGTCGCCACCACCTTCGTCGACCCGGCCGACCCGGAGAACTTCGCGCGCGCGATCCGCCCGAACACCAAGTTCCTCTATGCCGAGACGCTGGGCAACCCGCTGATCAACATCGTGGACATCGAGCCGATCGCGCGCATCGCGCGCCAGGCCGGCATCCCGCTGATGATCGACAACACCGTGGCCTCGCCCTACCTGTGCCGGCCGTTCGACTTCGGCGCGGACATCGTGGTGCACTCGGCCACCAAGTACCTCGGCGGGCACGGCACCACCATGGGCGGCGCGGTGGTCGAGTCGGGCAAGTTCCCGTGGGGCCAGGCCGGCATACGCGAGAAGTTCCCCGGCATGCACGAGCCCTCGCGCGGCTACCACGGCGTGCGCTTCTACGAGACCTTCGGCGACTTCGCCTACACCATGCTCGCGCGCATGGAGGTGATGCGCACCTTCGGGCCGGCGCTCTCGCCGATGAACGCCTGGTTGCTGCTGCAGGGCATCGAGACCCTGCCGGTGCGCATGGACCGGCACTGCGCCAACACGCTGGCGGTGGCGAAGTTCCTGCAGGACCATCCGCGCGTGGCCTGGGTGAACTATCCGGGGCTGCCGGGCGACCGCTACCACGCGCTGGCGCAGAAGTACCTGCCGCGCGGCGCCTCGGGCCTGCTGAACTTCGGCATCCGGGCAGCGGACCCGGCGGCCGCGCGCCGCGCCGGCGAAGCCTTCATCGAGGCGGCGACCTTCATGAGCCACCTGGCCAACATCGGCGATGCGCGCACCCTGATCATCCACCCGGCCTCCACCACGCACCGGCAGATGTCCGACGAAGAACAGCTCAAGGCCGGGGTCACGCCGGACATGGTGCGCATGTCGGTGGGACTCGAGTCGCTGGAGGACATCCTCTGGGACATCGACCAGGCGCTGGCGAAGTCGGGGGCCTGAGTGCGACGCGGCGGCGCTACTGACGCCGTGCTGACGTAGGGTTCCAGCAAGCGACGGGGCCTGCAACAGGAACAGACTGTCGTGGTGTCCAACCGCTTCCGGAGATGTCCATGACTGCATTCACCGTACTCGCCCGCCTGCTGCCCGCCGGCGTCCTGATGACGCTCGCCGCCGTCGCGCAGGCCGTGACCGAGCCCGAGCCGCCCCTGGAGCAGCACCCGATCGGCATCGCCGTGTTCGCGCTGCTGTTCGTCGGCTTCTGCGTCGGCATGGTCTGGATGATCTACCGCAGCAACAGCAAGAAGCCCGACGACGCGCCCAAGGCCTGACCACCACGCACATCGCCCTGATGCGCCAGGTCAGCGCGGCCCCGCCGCGCTGACCTCCGGCAGCAGGCTGTCGGCCGACCGCCGCACGCGCGTCCCGGCCCCGGCAGCGGTCGCGCCACCCCCTGCATCCAGCACCAGACGAGGCCGCCGCACCGGCCGCGCGCCGGGCCGCCGGCGCTTTCCTGCTACCATCGCCCGCTCCCGCTGACTCCCTCCGGCACACCCTGCCGGCACTGCTGCCATGACCGCGTCCAGCACCGACCGCCTCGCCGTTTCCTCGCAGCACTGGACCAACCGCTACCCGCGCCCGCACCGCCCGACCATGGCGCGCAACGTGGTCTCGACCTCGCAGCCGCTGGCCTCGGTCGCCGGCCTGCGCATGCTGATGGACGGCGGCAACGCGGTGGATGCGGCGCTGGCCACGGCCATCACCCTCACCATGACCGAGCCGATCTCCAACGGCATCGGCTCGGACGCCTTCGTCATCCTCTGGGACGGCAAGCAGATCCACGGCCTGAACGCCTCGGGCCGCTCGCCCGCCGCGTGGACGCCCGAGTACTTCGCCGGCCAGAAGGCCGTGCCCACGCGCGGCTGGAACAGCGTGTCGGTGCCGGGCGCGGTGTCGGCCTGGGTGGAACTGTCCAAGCGCTTCGGCAAGCTGCCCTTCGAGAAGCTGTTCGAGCCGGCGATCCGCTACGCGAACGAGGGCTTCCCGGTGTCGGCCTTCGTGTCCGAGCGCTGGGCGCTGCAGGTGCCCGAACTCAAGGTGCAGCCGGGCTTCCCCGAGGCCTTCATGCCGGGCGGGCGCGCCCCGAACGGCGGCGAGATGTTCCGCTTCCCGGCAGCGGCGAAGTCGCTGGAGCTGATCGCGAAGACCAAGGGCGAGGCCTTCTACAAGGGCGAGCTCGCCGAGAAGATCGCGGCGCATGCGAAAGCCAACGGCGGCGCGATGACGCAGGCCGACCTGGCCGCGCACACGCTCGACTGGGTGGGCACGATCACGCAGGACTACCGCGGCTACACCGTGCACGAGATCCCGCCGAACGGCCAGGGCATCGTCTGCCTGATGGCGCTGGGCATGCTGTCGCACTTCGACCTGTCCAGCCACCCGGTGGACGGCCCGGACAGCATGCACCTGCAGATCGAGGCGCTGAAGCTCGCCTTCGCCGACGCCTACAAGTACGTCGCCGACGCGAAGGCCATGCCCTTCGACTACAAGCAGCTGCTGGACCCGAGCTACCTCAAGCAGCGCGCCGGCATGATCGACATGAAGCGCGCGCAGGACTTCGGCGCCGGCACGCCGCCGCGCGGCGGCACGGTGTACCTGACCGCCGCTGACGCCAGCGGCATGATGGTCTCGATGATCCAGTCCAACTTCAGCGGCTTCGGCTCGGGCGTGGTCGTGCCCGGCACCGGCATCTCGCTGCAGAACCGCGGCTCGGGCTTCAACCTCGTGCCCGGCCACCCGAACTGCGTCGCGCCGAACAAGCGCCCGTTCCACACCATCATCCCGGGCTTCGTCACCAAGGGCGGCCAGCCGGTCATGACGCTGGGCCTGATGGGCGGCACCATGCAGGCGCAGGGCCACGCGCAGGTGATGGTGCGCATGGCCGACTACGGGCAGAACGTGCAGGAAGCGATCGACGGGCCGCGCTTCCGCATCGTGCAGGGCATGGACATCAACTTCGAGCACGAGGTGCCCGCCGGCACCGTGAGCGAGCTGGTGTCGCGCGGCCACCGCAAGGTGGACCTGGCCGCCGGCTACATGGACTTCGGCTGCAGCCAGCTCGCCTACCGGCTGGACGAGGGCTACGCCTGCGCGAGCGACTCGCGCCGGGACTCGCTGCCGGTCGGCTTCTAGCCGGGGCGCCGGGAACGCGGGCCGCGGGGCGCAGCGTGTTCATCGGGCACATCGCGCTCTCGCTCGCGGCCAAGCGCGTCGTGCCCTCGGCGTCGCTGGGCACGCTGGTCGGCGCCGCGCTGTTCGTGGACCTGCTGTGGCCGCTGTTCCTGCTGGCGGGCTGGGAGACGGTGCGCATCGCGCCCGGCATCACCGCCGCCATGCCGCTGGATTTCACGCACTACCCCTGGACCCACAGCCTGGCGATGACGGTGGCCTGGGCCGTCGCGTTCGCGGTCGCCTGGCAACTCATGGGGCGCGGGCGGCGTTCCGGCAACGACGCGGCCTGGATGGGCGCGCTGGTGGCCAGCCACTGGCTGCTGGATGCGCTGAGCCACCGCCCGGACATGCCGCTGGTGCCGGGCTATCCCATGGTCGTCGGCCTGGGCCTCTGGGATTCGGTGCCCGCCACCCTGGTGGTGGAGACCCTGATGTTCGTCGTCGGCTGCCGCCTGTACCTGTGGGCCACGCGCGTCACCACCGAAGGCAAGGACTGGGCGTTCTGGGCGTTCGCCATCGGCCTGTACGCGATCTACCTGGGCAACCTGTTCGGCCCGCCGCCGCCTTCGGCCGACGCGCTGGCCTGGTTTGCGATGCTGGCCTGGCTCCTGCCGTTGTGGGCCGGCTGGACCGACCGCCAGCGCCGGCAGGCCGCGGGCGGCTACTTCAGTTGACGCAGGAATGGCCTGAAAACAGGATAAGTGGCTGTTTTTAAATAATTTTTTACTCTCCATGGAGCGTGCAGCAATGGAACCGGCTCAGGGCAGCATCCTCGAAGACACCGTGGTCGCGGCGGGCGGATCCTGGAGCCGCACCCTGGCCCAGGGCGAGATGCTGCGCATCATCGACCTGGAGGGCAAGCAGGCGGTGGACTTCCTCTGCTACAACGCGCACGACCACGCAGACCGTTACGCCGCGGCCGACACCATGAAGATCAACCCCGGCGGAATCTTCCTGTCCACCGGCACGGTGCTCTACAGCGTGGGCCTGACGCCGCTGTTCACCATCGTGGACGACACCTGCGGCAGGCACGACACCATCGGCGGCTGCTGCAGCGCCGCGCTCAACACCTTCCGCTACGGCGTGGGCTACCAGCACAACTGCCGCGACAACTTCCTCACCGAGCTCGGGCGCTACGGCATGGGCCCGAACCACCTCGCGGCCAACGTGAACTTCTTCATGTACGTGCCGGTGGGCAAGGACGGCGAGATGGACATGGGCCCGAGCATCTCCAAGCCGGGCGACCGGGTGGACCTGCGCGCCGAGCAAGACGTGATCGCGGTGATCTCGAACTGCCCGCAGATCAACAACCCGGTGAACGACTACAACCCGACGCCCATCCGGGTGACGGTGTGGAAGCCCTGAACCCGCGCTGAGGCAGGCCGGGGCGCGGACCCCGGCCCCTGCGGACCACGCGGGGGAGCTTCCCCTCAGAACACCACGACGCTGCGGATCGACTCGCCCGAGTGCATCAGGTCGAAGGCGTCGTTGATCTTGTCCAGCGGCATGGTGTGCGTGATCAGCGAGTCGATGTCGATCTTGCCGTCCATGTACCAGTCGACGATCTTCGGCACGTCGGTGCGGCCCCGGGCGCCGCCGAAGGCCGTGCCCTTCCAGACCCGGCCGGTGACCAGCTGGAACGGGCGGGTCTTGATCTCCTGGCCCGCGCCGGCCACGCCGATGATCACCGACACGCCCCAGCCGCGGTGGCAGCACTCCAGCGCCTGGCGCATCACCTCCACGTTGCCGATGCACTCGAAGCTGTAGTCCGCGCCGCCGCCGGTGAGCTCAACCAGGTGGCCGACGACATCGGCACCCGCATTTCCCCCATTGATGTCCTTGGGATTCACGAAGTGCGTCATGCCGAACTTGCGCGCCAGCGCCTCGCGATCGGGGTTCAGGTCCACGCCGACGATCATGTTCGCGCCGGCCAGGCGTGCGCCCTGCACCACGTTCAGGCCGATGCCGCCCAGGCCGAACACCACCACGTTCGCGCCCGGCTCCACCTTCGCCGTGTTGATCACCGCGCCGATGCCGGTGGTCACGCCGCAGCCGATGTAGCAGACCTTGTCGAAGGGCGCATCCTCGCGGATCTTGGCCAGCGCAATCTCCGGCAGCACCGTGTAGTTCGCGAAGGTCGAGCAGCCCATGTAGTGGTGGATCTTCTTGCCGCCGATGGAAAACCGGGACGTGCCGTCGGGCATCACGCCCTTGCCCTGCGTGCCGCGTATCGCCGTGCACAGGTTGGTCTTGCGCGACAGGCAGGACTTGCACTGCCGGCATTCCGGCGTGTACAGCGGGATGACGTGGTCGCCCTTCTTCAGCGAGGTCACGCCCGGGCCCACGTCCACGACGACGCCCGCACCCTCATGGCCGAAGATCGCCGGGAACAGGCCCTCGGGGTCGGCGCCGGAGCGGGTGAACTCGTCCGTGTGGCACACGCCGGTGGCCTTGACCTCCACCAGCACCTCGCCGAACTTCGGTCCTTCGAGCTGCACCGTCTCGATCACGAGGGGCTTGCCGGCCTCCCAGGCCACTGCTGCGCGTACGTCCATGTTGCTTCTCCGGTTCTGGTTTCGGTTTTCGGTGAATCGTTGGTGCCGGTCAGGCGGCGCAAGTGCCGGTCAGCGCGGCGCAAACGCCGGTCAGAGTGACGCAGGCGCCGCGCCGCCGGTGGGCACGCGCATCGCCGCAAGGATGCGGCGCATGTCCTCGATCGTCGTGTCGCGCGGGTTGCTCGCGACCTGGCCGGACTTCATCGCCCAGACGGCGAGGCGCTCGCGGTCCTCGTCGGTGGTCACGAACTCGTCCAGCGAGCGGTCCAGTCCCAGGCGGTGGCGCAGGTGCGAGAGCGCGGCCGCGGCGGTGGTGCCGCGCGGCAGGCCCAGCGGCGCGCCGAAGCACTGCGCGATCACCGCGTCGCGCCCCCCGATGGCAGGCGCGTTGAAGGCCATCACGTGCGGCAGGGCCATCGCATTGCCCAGTCCGTGGCCGGCATGCTGCTGCGCCGACAGCGGGCCGGAGATCGCGTGCGCCAGGCCGAGATTGGCGCTGTTGAAGGCGATCGCCGCCTGCATCGAGGCGATCAGGCAGGCGCCGCGCGCCTCGCGGTTGCCCGGTTCGGCAAAGGCCACCGGCAGCCAGCGCCCGAGCAGCTGCATCGCCGCGAGCGCATAGGGCTCGGTCATCTCGGAGGAACGGCGCGACACGTAGGCCTCGACCGCGTGGGTCACGGCGTCGAAGCCGGACTCGGCGGTCACCGAGGCCGGCATGCTCGCGGTGAGTTCCGGGTCGAGCAGCGCCACCTGCGGGGTCATTTCCTGCGAGTGGTAGATCAGCTTGGCCTCGCGGCCCTCGCGGCCGATCACCGAGGACTCGCTCACCTCGGCGCCGGTACCGGCGGTGGTGGGCACGGCCACCAGCAGGCTGGGATGCGGGGCGAGGCGCTTGCCCGGACCGGCCAGCGTCTCGGGGTCGCCCGGGTTGGACAGCAGCATGCGCGCCACCTTGGCCGCGTCGATCGCGCTGCCGCCGCCGACCACGACGACCAGTTCCGGGCGCACCATGGAAAAGGTCATCGCGCAGGCGCTCACCACCGAGAGGTCCGGTTCGCGCGCGGGCACCATGTGGAAGGCCGGCTCGCTGCCGGTGCCTTCGCGGACCAGCTCGCGGATGCGCTCCTGCACCGCCGAGCGCGAGAAGTATTCGTCCATCACCACCGCGCTGCGCGTCGCTCCGGAGGCTTTGGCAATGTCAGCCAGGCGCTCGAGGCTGCCCCAGCCCTGGATCACGCGGCGGGTGGAATGCACGAACTCCCAAGCTTGCGACATCGATGCTCCCGCCCCGTCATTTCCACCACGGTCATTCCCGCGAAAGCGGGAATCCAGTGTCTTTGCAGTTCAGGCCAAGGGCCCGGCATTCCGGCAATGCTGCAGCCCGGAACGTCGACCGCGATTATCCGCCGAGGAAGGCCGCGCGGATCACCGGATTGTCGCGCATCGCCGCGGCCGGCCCCTCGTCCACCACGCGCCCGACCTGCAGCACGTAGGCGCGGTCCGCCACCGCCAGCGCCTTGGCGACGTTCTGCTCGGCGATCAGCACCGCGGTGCCGCGCGCGACGATGGCGCGCACCCGGCCTATCACCTCGTCGGTGAGGATGGGCGACAGGCCGAGCGACGGTTCGTCCAGCAGCAGCAGGCGCGGCCGGGTCATCAGCGCGCGGCCGATGGCCAGCATCTGCTGCTGCCCGCCCGACAACTGCCAGCCGAGCGCCGCCTGCTTGATGCGCAGCGCCGGGAACAGGCCGTAGACCTCCTCCAGTTGCGCGGCGATGTCGGCGCGCGTGCCGCGGCCGGCGACCAGCAGGTTCTCGGCCACCGTCATGCCGGGAAACACGCGCCGGCCCTCGGGCGAATAGCCCAGTCCCGAACGCGCGCGCGCGCCGGTATCCACGCGCGCGAGGTCCTCGCCACCGAACACCACGCGGCCGGCGGCGGGACGCAGGATGCCCATGATGGACTTCATCAGCGTGGACTTGCCCGCGCCGTTGGCGCCCAGCAGCGCCACCGCCTCGCCGCCGTCCACCGTGAGGCTGACGTCCGACAGCGCGGTGATCTGCCCGTAGCGCGCGGTCAGGCCCTTGATCTCGAGCAGGTGCTTCATGCCGGCGCTCCGGCCGGCGCGGCGTTGCCGGACGCCGTGTTGCCCGACGACGCATCCGTCCCGGCGGCACCGGTGCCGAGGTAGGCCTCGATCACGCGCGGGTTGGCGCGCACCTCGGCCGGCGTGCCCAGCGCGATCAGCTTGCCGTCCTCCAGGCAGGCCATGCGCTCGGCCAGCGGCATGAGGAAGGGCATGTTGTGCTCGATCACCAGCAGCGTCAGGCCGCCCTGCGCGAGGCGCGCCAGGCGCTCGGCCAGGTCGGCCTGCTCGGACTCGTTCAGGCCGGCCGCGGGCTCGTCCAGCAGCAGCAGGCGCGGCTGCATCGCCAGCGCGCGTGCGATCTCGACCCGGCGCTTGATGCCGTAGGCCAGGCCCCCGCAGGGCTGCATGGCCACTGCGCCCACGTCCATCTGCTCCAGCAGGTGCATGGCCTCGGCGCGCGCGCGCTGCCAGCCGGCGTCGCGGCCGCGGAACAGCGCGCCGCGCAACGACAGGCCCGCCACCCCGGCGCGCGCCACCGCGACGTTGTCCAGCGCGCTCATCTCGTCCACCAGGTTGATGTTCTGGAAGGTGCGCGCCAGTCCAAGGCGCGCCGCCTCGTAGGACGCCAGCGGCGTGATGTCGCGCCCGCCGAACAGGATCGCGCCCTGGCTGGGCCGGTAGATGCGCGTGATGCAGTTCACCAGCGTGGTCTTGCCCGAGCCGTTGGGTCCGATCAGCCCGAAGATCTCGCCCTCGCGCAGCGCGAGCGACACGCCGTCCAGCGCGCGCACGCCGCCGAAGGCGATGCCGATGTCGCGCAGTTCCAGCAAGGCCCCGCGTTCCGCGGACGCACGCACCGCCGGCGGCAGCGCCAGGCCCGCCGGCGGCGGCGGCAGGGGTTCCGGCAGGAAGCGCGCGCGCAGCCGCTCGGCCGCGCCGACCAGGCCCCAGGGCGCGAGCACGATCATCAGCAGCAGCACCGCGCCGTAGGCGATCAGGTAGTACTTGTCGAGGAAGCGGAACCACTCCGGCAGGTGCACCAGCAGGAAGGCGCCGACCACGGCACCGGCGATGCGGTCGCGCCCGCCCACCACCGCCATGCTCAGGCACGCCACCATGATGTGGAACTCCAGCACCTCGGGCGAGATCACCTTCACCGTGTGCACGTAGAGCGCGCCGGCCGCACCGGCGAAGGCCGCCGACACCAGGAAGGCGACGAAGCGCATGCGCCAGATGTCCAGGCCGAGCGACTGCGCCGCGAGGTCGTTCTCGCGCATGAGGGTGAAGGCGCGCCCGACGGCGCCGCGCATCAGCTGCCAGGCCAGCAGCATGGCCAGCGTCGCCAGCCCCCAGACGAACAGCGTGAGCGGCAGGCCGCGTCCCAGCGTCTCGCCCGCGATCACCACGCCGGGCACGCCCGGCAGGCCGTTGGCCCCGCCGGTCACCGGCTCCCAGGTGATGGCGATGAGCAGCATCACCTGGCCGATGCCCAGGGTGGCGAGCGCGAAGTAATGCGACTCCAGCTTGAGCACCGGCGCCGCCACCACCAGCGCGAGCAGCACCGGCACCAGCACCGACAGCGGCAGTGTGGCCGCGAACTCCCAGCCGAGCTTGATGCCGAGCAACCCGGTGACGTAGGCCCCCACGCCAAAGAAGGTGCCCTGGGTGAGCGCGAGCGCGCCGGCATGGCCGAAGATGAACTGGAAACCCAGCACCAGGATCACGTACACGCCGGCCAGCGTGAACACGCGCAGGTCGTAGCTGGACGAGAACAGCACCGGCCAGGCGAGCAGGAACACCAGGCCCGCGAGCAGCAGCGGGCGTATGCCGGTGGTCAAGGCGCGCAACGGGCCCGCCATCATGCGCGACGCTGTATCACTTCGCCGAAGATCCCCTGCGGCCGGAAGAACAGGATGGCGAGCACCACCGCGTACAGGATGATGGTGGCCAGCGTCTGCGAGAACACCACCTTGGTCCAGGCCGCGGCCTCGGCGCCGCCCGCCAGCCCGAGCAGCGTGGGCAGCGAGGGATAGATCACCTCGAACAGCGCGATCAGCAGCGCGCCCAGCACCGCGCCGCCCAGGCTGCCCCAGCCGCCGATGGTGACGGCGATGTAGGCCTTGATGATGTAGTTGCTGCCGTCGGTGGGCGAGACGAAGAAGGTGTTGGCCAGCAGCAGGCCGGCCGCGCCCGCCAGCGCCGAGGCCAGGCCGAAGGTCAGCGCGATCATCCAGTTCACGCGTATGCCCACCGCCTCGGCCATGACGCGGTCCTGCGCGGTGGCGCGCAGCCGGCGCCCCAGCGTGGTCCGCGCGAACAGCCACCACTGGCCGAGGATCAGCAGCGCCGCCACGCCGATGACCGCGAGCGACTGCTGCGGCACCGAGGCGCCGGCCACGTCCACCAGGCCGGTGCCGAACAGCGGCGGCGCGGCGCGCGGCGCGGCGCCGTAGAGCGCATTGGCGGTGTTCTGGAACATGATGCCCAGCGCGATGGTGGAGATGAACACCGACACCGGCGGGCGCGACTTGAGCGGGAAGTAGGCCACCGACGAGAAGCCCAGCCCCACCAGCACCATCACCGCCATCACCAGCGGCAGCAGCAGCACCCCGGGCAGGTCCAGCACCGAGGCGAAGGCGATGGCGACGTAGCCCCCGGCCATCACCATGTCGCCCTGGGTGAAGTTGACCGCGCTGGTCGCGTTCACGATCAGCACGAAGCCCAGCGCGAGCAGCGCGTAGGCGCTGCCCAGGGCGAGGGCGTTGATCAGGGCTTGGAGCATGTGACAGCGAAGGGCCCGCGGCGCTGGGCGCCGCGGGCCCGGGGATGCGCTGGTCTGGTCAGGGGGTCAGTCCGGGATCAGTTCAGCACGCCGGTCACGTTGTCGTAACGCTTGGCGACCTTGGGGACGCGCGACTTGCCGTCGTAGCAGATCATCACGGCGGAGTGCGCCATGTTGCCCTTGCCGTCGGACTTGTAGCTCATGCCCAGGCCCTTGTAGGTGGTGCTGGAGATGGCCTTCTGCAGGTCAGCCGGGGTCTTCGCGCCCTTGGCCACCGCGTCCAGCGCCATCTGCACCGCGTCGTACTGGGCCAGCGCGTAGCCGTCGGGTTCGCTGGCGAACTCGTCGCGGTAGAGCTTCAGGAAGGTGCGCATGTCGGCGTTCTCGGCCGACACCGGCGAGGCATTGGTCTCGGCGCACACGCCGGCCAGTTCCGCCGGCTCGAGCAGCGCGGCCGTGGGCGGCTGGTGCACCGAGGAGCCCGCGAGGATGGGCAGGCCGAGCTTGGCCTGGACGGCCGCGCGGATGAACAGCGCCGAGGGCTGGGCATGCAGGTGGATCAGCACCACGTCCGGGTTGGCGGCCTTGACCTTGCCGATCACCGGGGACATGTCGCGCACCGTGGTCTCCAGCGCCTCCTGCATCACCGGGTCCACGCCGGCCTTCTTCAGCAGCGCGACGATCTCGTTGCGCCCGCTCTGGCCGTAGGCGGTGGTCTGGTAGACCAGCGCGACGCGGCGCTTCTTCAGTTCCTCCAGCGCGTAGCGCACGTGCGCCTGCTTGGCGACCGCGTCACCGGGGAAGAAGCGGAACACGTAGGGGTTCTTCTGTTCGGTGATCGCGGCCGTGCCGGACACGGTCAGCATCGGCAGCTTCGCCTCGCCGCCCACCGGCAGCATGGCCAGCATCTGCGTGCCCAGCATGGAGGCGACCACGGCGATCGGCTTGTCGCGCGAGATGACGCGCTCCAGCGCGTTCACCGCGACGTCGGGCGAGGTGCCGGTGTCGGACACCTGGCTGTTGACCGTGATGCCCTTGGGCGCGCGCCGGAAGCCGAGCAGAGCGCCGTTGCGCTGGCTCGCGCCCTCGATCGACAGGAAGCCGGTGACCGGCACCAGCACCGGGATGGTGACGTTCTGCGCGGAGGCGGGAGCGGCGGCGAAGGCGCTGGCGCAGGCCAGCGCGGCGGCGGCTGCGCGCAGGATGGTGCGGGACGACGGGCTGACGGCGCGGCTGGGGACGACGGGGGCCATGGGACGATCTCCGAATGCAGGTCAGGGGCAGGACGACGGAAAAAAAGCAGGATAGGGGCGGCGTGGGACAGTGTCAACGAACTTTCCGCCATGGGTCGGCCCGCGGTCATGCGAAGGCCGGCGCGCGGGGTGTAAGATTTCCGGACAGACCCGAGCGGAGACCGCGATGCAAGCCTCGATGCTAGAAGAAATCGTCCAGAACCCGAACCCCTACCCCATCGTCGCCGAGGAAGCCTATCCGGAGATGTGGACGCTGTGCCTGCAGGCCCGCGACCTGGCCTGGGACCCGGCGAAGATCGACTTCTCGGACATCGAGAAGGCGGACATCCCCGACGACGTGCGCCGCGCCGGCGCGGAATGGTGGAGCCTGCGCGCCTGGATGGAGCACGGCGCCACGCCATACGGCGCCGAGCGCTACCGCGATGCGGTGTTCACGCACCAGCCGTTCGAGGTCAAGCAGCACATCGTGAACTTCCTGGCCGAGGAACTGCGCCACCACGAGGCGTCCTGGCGCATCGCGCGTTCCATCGGCAAGTCCGGCGCCCGCACGGTCGCCGACTACCAGCCCACGCCGCACGCGGACTACTTCCAGACCATCATCCCCAAGTTCCACGACGAGAAGGACGAGCGCGCCATGTCCTTCTTCGCCGGCATCGCGGTAAACACCCTGTTCGAGCAGCTCTCCGGGGAGCTGCTGCAGGCGCGCTACGAGAACGCGCGCTACGAGTCCATCCGCGAGGCCTGCAAGCTGATCCTGCGCGACGAGGCGCGCCACGTGCAGTTCGGCCGCATCGTGATGCGCCGCTTCTTCGACAGCCTGTCGCAGCAGGAGAAGGACCTGCTGGGCAACAAGGTGAGCAAGAAGCTGCGCGGCTCGCTGCTGAACGGCGTGTACGCGGTGGTGAACCTGCCCGACGACGAGCGCGCGCGCTCCGGCAAGAACCGCGCGCTGGCCGCCGAATGGGGCCTGGGCGCGACGCACCCGGACGAGGAAATCGCCATCATCAAGCGCGGCCTGGACAAGATCCGCGAGGACGTGGCCCCGTACAACGTGCCGATCCCGCCGATCCCGGAAGTGGACGGCCCGTCGCGCAAGGCCGCCTAGCAGCCCGCCTTCCCCACCCCACCCAGGCGGCTCGGGCCTCGCCCGCGCCGCCTTTTTTGAGTTCCCAAGGAGACACCATGAACACCCTGCGCAATGCCGCGGCCATCCCCGCGCCCGGCGGTTCCTATTCCCACGCGGTCGAAGTCCCGGCCGGCGCCCGTACCCTCTACGTGGCCGGGCAGATCGCGCTCGCCGCCGACGGCAGCATCCCCGAGGGCATCGAGGCGCAGACCGAGATGGTCTGGTCCAACCTGGAAGCCATCCTCGCCGACGCCGGCATGGGCGTGGCCGACCTGGTGAAGATCAACACCTACGTCACCTCCGCCGAGCTGTTCGCCGGCATGGCCAAGGTGCGCGCCAAGCACCTGGGCACGGCGCGCCCCGCCTCCACCGCGGTGATCGTCAGCGCGCTGGCGCTGCCCAAGCTGCTGGTCGAGCTCGACGCCGTCGCGGCGAAGTAAGGGACACGCCATGCTCAAGCTCTGGGGGCGCACCAACTCCATCAACGTGATGAAGGTGATCTGGACGCTGGAGGAACTCAAGCTGCCGTACGAGCGCACCAATGCCGGCATGCAGTACGGCGTGGTGAACGAGGACTTCTACAAGAAGATGACGCCCACCAGCCGGGTGCCGACCATCGAGGACGAGGGCTTCACGCTGTTCGAGTCCAACGCCATCGTGCGCTACCTCGCGGCCAAGAAGGGCGAGGCGCCGTTCTGGCCGGCGGACCTGAAGGCGCGCGCCGACGCGGACCGCTGGATGGACTGGGCCTCGATGTTCCTGGGCCCGGCGATGACCCCGGTGTTCTGGCAGCTGATCCGCACCCCCGCCGAGAAGCGCAGCCAGCAGGCGATCGACGAGGGCATCAAGGCGACCGAATCCATCATCGCCCACCTGGAGCCGCTGCTGGCCGCGCGCCCCTACGTGGGCGGGGACGCGCTCACCATCGGCGACATCTCGGTGGGCGTGTACATGCACCGCTGGTTCGCACTGCCGATCCAGCGCCAGCCGCTGCCGGCGGTGGAGGCCTACTACCAGCGCCTGCTGGCGCGGCCGGCATACAAGCAGCATGTGGCGACCGCGCTGAGCTGAACGTTCGCTGGAAACGACAAGGGCCTTGCCGTTCGCGCGGCAAGGCCCTTTTCCATGTTGAGGCGGATCAGCGTCCCGCGTCCCCGATCAGGGCATACGGCGCCCAGAACAACGGGTGCGCGTAGGAGAACTGCGCCGTGCCCGGCGAATCGATCAGCGCCAGCATGGAGGCACTGAGCGCCTGCGCGCGGCCGGTGGCACCCGGCTTGGCGTACCTCTCGAAAATCCCCGTGGTCAGCAAGCGGGCACTCACCGTCTCCACCGGCCAGTGCGTGACCAGCAGCGCGCGCGTCCCGGCGTAGAAGAACCCCCGGCCCAGGCCCGACACGGCTTCCGCGCCCTGCCCGTCGCCGGCCGCGGTGTTGCACGCCGACAGCACCACCCAGTCCGCATCCAGCTTCAGGCCCAGCACGTCCTCCAGCGTCAGCAGCGGCGACTCCTTGCCATCGGCCGAGATCGACAGCGCCAGCGCCGGCTGGTCCAGCTCCGGCAGGTCGCCCGGGATCAGGCCGTGCGTGGCGAAGGCGACGATGCGCCGGCGCGACAGGTCGGTCTGGCGCACCTTCTGGCGGTTCGCGTCCGCGCCCAGGAACACGTCGGTCTGCAGGTTCGCGCCCAGCGCGGTGGCGATGGCGTTGATCTCGTCGCGCGTGTCCGGCAGCGGCGTGAGCTGCGCGTATTCGGACCAGGCGGCGCTGGCGGTGGCGGTTACCGCGGTCTGCTCGGTGACCCGCGAGATCTGCAGGTTCCGAAGGCGTATGCCGCGGGTCGCGGTGGTGGATGCCACCACCTGCGTGCCGCCGAACACCGGGTCGCCGAAGCCGGCGAAGGCTGATCGTTGCGCGCTCGGCGCGGGCAGGGACCGCAGGCGCGCGAACGCCGTCACCGAGGGCGCGTAGGCGATGGCCACCTTGCGCGCGAGCCAGTCCACCTGGCGGTACTCGCCGTAGAGCTGCTTGTTGTCCTTGGGCGGCACCGTGGCCGTGGTGGGCAGAACCGACAGCGGCAACTGGCCGAGCGCGCCGGAGGCCACCACCACCATGGTCTGCGAGCCGCCCCACACGGGCGCGAGCGGTGCGAGCAGCGCGTTGTACAGGCGGTGCGCGGTGGCAAGGTCGTAGGGCGGGATCACGTCCGCGTCGCCCGGGTCCAGAGCGCGGCGCAGCCTCGCGACCATGGCGCCGAGCTCCTTCTCGCCGAGCGCCACCGCATGGAACGCCACCTTGCCCTGCCCGTCCAGCGCCCACACGAAGCTGCGTTCCTCGGTGGTCAGCACCGACACCAGCGACTCGCCGGCGCGCAGCGCCTTCCTCGCGTCGTCCAGCGTGGCCGGCCGCGGGTTGATCAGGTTGGCGTACTCGGGGAAGCGCTTGACGATGTCGGCCGACAGTTGCGTGCGTTCCTTGCCGATGGCCTCGATGCGGCCCTTCATGTCGGCGATCACCTTGGGCAGCTGCTGCTCCGGCGGCGTGCTCATCATGCGCAGCAGGAAGTCGTACAGCGACGCGACTTCCTGGCGCAGGTCCTGCTCCTTGCGGATCAGCTCGCCCAGTCCCGGCTGGTTGGCCGCGGCGCGCGCCGCGCTGGCGGCGAGCGACTGCTGCACCGAGCCGCCGCGCAGCGCGTCGGCGACGCGGAAGGACTCTGTCGCGGCGTCGACCTTGCGCGTGCGCAGGATGTCGCTGTCGCGGAGCTCGTACAGCAGCGCGATATATCCCTCCAGCACCATGTTCTGCAGCCGGCGGGTCAGCGCACCGAAGCGGTCCGGGTCGTTGCTCGCGGCGAGGATCACGCGCACCGCGGCCGAGAAGCCTTCCAGCGCCCGGTCGCGCTCGCCCTGCGCGGCCAGGGACATCGCGAGCAGGCCGCGGACCAGGGCCGTGCGCATGTGGTTCGGCCCGAAGTTGCGCTCCAGGTCAAGCAGCAGGGGCTCGGCCGTGGCGCGTGCGTTGGCGGGGTCACCACCCTTGAGCAGCGACGCGACCTCCACCGGGTTGCCCCGGAAGGAACGCGCCGACACCGCATCGCCCGCCGCCGCGGTGCGCAGCTCGACATAGGCATTGCGCGCCTCGCGCCAGTTGCCCTGCCCGAAGTAGGCGACGCCGCGCATGCCGATGGCGCCCATGCGGAAACCGGAAGCCGGCGCGACGCCGGATCGGTCGAATACGTCGGTCGCGGCAGCAGTCATCGCCAGCGCCTCGCGCCAGCGGCCCTGCGCGGTGAGGATCTCGGCCAGGCGCACCAGGGCTAGCCCCGTGCGCGGCGTGTACTTGCCGCTTTCGGTGAGCAGCCTGCGCAGCACGTTGCGCAGGGTGATCTCCGCCTCGGCGTTCCTGCCGAGCTGGTTCAGGTGCCTTGCGAGGGCGATCTCGGAGAAGGCCAGCGCGCCGCGGATGATGTCCGGGCTTGGCGCCGTGGGCTCCGAACGCGCCAGGCGCTCGGCGTTCTCCATGTACCGGGAGAACGCCTGCACCGAGCGCCGCTGCGCAGCCTCGGCGTCGGACCACTTGCCGGTGGCGACGGCAATGTCGGCCACGGCCCATTCCCGGTTGGCGACCCAGATCGGAACGAAGGGCTGGGCACGCGGCGCATTCCGCACCCGGTCCATGATGTTGTCGCCGCGCGCCAAGAACGCGCGCGCGGTTCCGACCTCCCCGACCCATGAATAGGAGCGCGAAAGGTTGAAATAATTGGATAGCTCTTGCCCGGCGTTGACGTTGACGTCCTTGAGCGCCAGTTCGCGCAACCGGATCGCCTCCACCTGGTTACCCGCCTGCGACTCGGCCCCGGCGAGGTCGTTCAGGTAACGCGCGTGGTTGGCGTCATTGCGAGTCAGTTCCACCAGCTTGCGCTTGGATTCCAGCGCCGCCTGGGTCATGCCCAGCGAGTCGGCCATTGCCGCGCGCTCGGTGTGGTAACGGATCTGGTCCCCGCGCGAGGCGTTCTCGGGCAGCGTGCGCGCCATGGCCTCGCGAGCAGCAGCTTCCTTGGCCGGGTCGGGCTTGTACTGGTCCAGCAGCTCGGCGATGTCGGCGATGGTGCGCGGACGCAGGCCCTGCGTGTCGCCCTGCACCGGCGCGGGCGCCGGACCCTGCGCCATCGCTGGCGGAAGCGCCGCGCAGAAAAATGCCAATAATACTATAAGTGGCTGTTTTATATAGTTTTTATTGGCCGTCGTCGTGGCTGGCGTCATGCTCACCTCCCCACCGGCGGTGGAACTACGGCCGGTCCAGTGAGTTTAACGCCGCACGCCGGTCCGCCGCTGACAGCGCCCCTACGCGCCGCGCCTCCGCGTAGAACGCCGGCAGGTCGCCCCCGGCACGCGCCAGCATCGCCTGGAAGGCCGGCACGAGGTCCGAATAGGACGTGATCGCCACCAGCAGCGCGTTGTTCAACCCGCCCCCGAGCACCCGGTCGTAGCCGCTGAAGCCGCCCCACTCCTGCTTGAGCAGCGCATAGTCCCCGCGAAAGCGCGCGAAAGTCGCCTGCTTGCCGGCGAGCTTGTCCGCGTCGCTGTCGCCGCCCCGGTACAGGGCCGACAGCTCGCTGCGCGTGCGCGACACCAGCCCGACGAACTGCGCGCGCATGCGCCGGCCGCGCTCGAAACGCGCCTGTCCCTCGGTATCCCCGTTCGCGGCGAGCCAGCGGCGCACGCCCTCGAGTTCCACCGCGACCGCGAAGGACTCGTTGAACAGGGTGTCGTCGCGCACGTACAGCAGCTGGTGCGACAGCTCGTGGAACACCAGCCGCGCGAGCTCCGCGTCCGGATAGCCGATGAAGGTGGACAGCAGCGGATCGTCGAACCAGCCCAGGGTCGAGTACGCGGGCACCCCGCCGACGTAGACATCGTTGCCCTCGGCGGCGAGCGCGGCCGCGTGGGCGCGCGCATCGGCCTCGGCGTAGAAACCGCGGTAGCTCACGCAGCCCGCGATCGGGAAGCACGACAGCCGCGGCTGCACCGACAACGCGGGCGCGGCGAACACGTTCCACACCACGTAGGGACGGCCGAGGTCGGCATAGCGGCGGTAGGACCCGTTGTCCGGCAGGCCGAGCTCGCGGCTGGCGAATTCGCGGATCGCCGCGGCGCGCGCAAGGCGCTCGCGCAATGTCGCCGGCGTGGCCGGGTCGGCCAGCACCTGGTCGACCGGCCGCGCGCGCATCACCAGTTCGAACTGTCCTGATACCGCCTGCGCGTAGTAGCTGACCGTGCTGCAGCCGCCCAGAAGCATCGCCATGCAGGCGGCAAGCACGCGCGCCATCACATTGGCGGAATGCCTCACGACGCGAACGCCCCGTCGCGCAGCCAGGCCACCGACTGGCGCGCTACCTCGCGCGAGAACAGCATGCCGGAATGGCTCACCGCGATGGCGCGGTGCGCCGCCATGCCGGGCAGGCGAGTCTCCTCGACCGAGACGACGCCGTCGCCGGCGGCGGCGCTGCCCAGTACCAGCCGCCCCAGGCCGAAGGCGCGCGTGCCGGCAATGGAGGCGACCTGCGGCGAGCCTTCGATGCCCGGCACGCTACCGAAGGGATGCGACAGGATGTCGAGCGCGCGCCCCATCAATCCACGTCCGCCGGGCAGCGCGGCCAGGCGCGTTGCGCTCTCGCAACCGGACACCGGCGAACCGAGCAGCAGTACGCGTTGAACCCGCGCTGCCTCGGGCAAGGCCAGCGCATGCAGCGCGACCAGGCCACCCAGGCTGTGACCGAGCAGGTGCACCGGACCGGCGTCGCAGGCACCCAAGGCGAGGGCCACGCGCCCGAGGTGCATTTCCATCGGCTCGCGCATCGGCCGATAGCCGATTCTGGCGGTGCGCAGCCCGGCACGGCGCAGCGCGCGTGCCAGCAGCCCCATTGCCGCCGCATTCATCCAAAGGCCGTGCAGCAGGACCACGGTGGCGGGACGCGCGGCCACGGTGCCGGCACTAGGCCCGCGCGCGGCGGGCACTGCGCCGGTTCACCAGCGCCAGCCGCAGGCCCATCACCAGCGGCAGGACCGAGAACACCACGAAACCCATGGCGTAGTGCCCGGTCATCCAGACGGTGGCCGCGAACACCAGCGGGCCGGTCAGCGCGCCGGAGAAGGTGAAGAACTGCACCCCGCCGGTGAGCGCGCCGGCTCGTCCTGGCGGGGCGAGGCGCGCGACTTCCGCGAAATACACGCCGTTCCACGCCATCGCGGTACCGGCGTGCGCGGCGCACAGCGCGACCACCAGGCCGGTGGGCCAGCCCGGCTGAAGCGCGGACACGCCCAGTCCGAACACCGCCATCGCCACGCCCAGCGCCGCAAGCAGCGCGCGCGGCGCGCGCGTGCGGTCCGCCACCCAGCCCCAGAAGACGCGGCCGAACACGCTCGCCATGCTGGCAGCCGAGAACGCGCCGCCCGCAGCGACCAGGCTGTAGCCCAGGTCCAGCTTAAGGTACGAGACCAGGTAGGTCATCAGGCACAGCTGCGCGGACGAATAGGTCATGGACACGAAGGCGAGTTCGCGTATCTCGCGGTTGCGCCATACCTCGGCCACCGGGCCGAACACCGACGCCATGGTCACGGGCGGCGCGCCACCGGGCTTGCGCTCCACCGGGTCGAAGCGCCCGCGCAGCGGCTGCACCAGCAGCGACAGCACCACCAGCGAGGCGCCCACCACCAGCAGCGCCGCGCGCCAGTCCATGGACAGCAGCAGGAAGGGGATCAGAACGCCGCCCACCGCCGAGCCGGCCGGCACGCCGGTCTGCTTGATCGAAAAAACCAGGCCGCGCACCGACACCGGCACGCAGGCATCCAGCACCTGCGAGGTGGACGGGTTGACCAGTCCGTGCGCCGCGCCCACCGCGACCATGGCGATGAACACCATGGCGACCGACGCGCTGCCAGCCAGTGCCAGGCCGCCGCAGACCATGAGCACCGACACCTGCAGGATGCGGATCGGCCCGAAGCGCGAGATCAGCGTGCCGCAGGCGATGCCGGCGCCGATGGCGACGAAGTAGGCGAAGGCCACCAGCTTGCCGACGCTGGCCGGCAGCACGCCCAGGTCGGGCGCGGCCACCGGCGCGAGCACCGAGGGCACGGTCATGGCGAACGAGGTGAGCGCCTGCACAAGGAACGCGGCGAGCACCGCGAGCGCGATCTGCGCCGAGGTCATGTCGGCGCC
>CAIVVS010000039.1 GCA_903909415.1 uncultured Pseudomonadota bacterium
CGAGGCCTCGCGCCGGCAGGCGATCGAGCAGCTGTCGCAGTACCAGGCGCTGCCGGTGGCCATGCCGTGGGCGCCCGCGGCGATGCGCGAGGTGCACGCACTGATGGGCGCGGACTACTGGCCCTACGGCGTGGCGCGAAACCGCGCGGCCATCGGGGCCATTGCGCGCTACTCGCACGAGCAGGGGCTGGCCTCGCGCCTGCTTTCCGAGCAGGACCTGTTCGCCCCGGCGTCGCTGGGCTGGACGCCGGCGGCATGATTGCCGGGGCGGCCGTCCCGCGCGCGGGCGCGGCGCCCCGCCGCGGTGCGCTGCTTGGCACGCGCGCGCGCTTCGGCTACAGTGCCGAACGTTTGCATTGCGCAAACAGTCAGGCGGAGCAGAGCACCATGGCCACTCGCAGCGTCATAGAGCCGGACAACCCCAAGCTGAACGTTTCGCGCAACTTCAACATCCCGCATTCGCCCGGGATACGCGCCAACGGCTTCCTGTTCCTGTCCGGGATGGTGGCGATCGACCCCGCCACCGGCGAGCGCGTGCGGGGCGACGTGCAGGCCGAGACCCGCCAGATACTGGACAACGCGCGGCACCTGCTGGAATCGGCGGGCTCGTCGCTGGAGAAGGTGGTGCGCGTGCACGTGCTGCTGAACGACCCGGCTGACTGGGCCGCGATGAACGAGGTGTACAAGCAGTACTTCATCCACGAGCCGCCGGCGCGCTCCGCGTACGGCGTCAGCCTGACCAACGGCATCAAGGTCGAGATAGAGATCACCGCGCTGGAATGAACGCCAGCCGCCCCGCGACACCATCCCAGGCACGCCACAGGAGAACCACCATGAAGAAGACCGCATTCGCCCGCAAGCTCGGCACCGGCCTCGCCGCCGCCGCCGCACTGGCCTTCGGCGCCCTGTCCGCCACCGGCGCACACGCCCAGGCCAAGCCCATGCAGAAGCTGCGCATGGCCATTCCGGTGCCGGCGCTGGTCTTCTACCCGGTGTTCGCGGCCGCCGACAAGGGCTACTTCGCCGACGAGGGCATCGAGATGGAGATCATCTCGACCAACGGCGACGGCCCGGACGTGGATGCGCTGATCGCCGGTTCGGTGCAGTTCACCGTGTCAACGCCCAACCGCATCTTCACGGCCTACGAGGGCGGCAAGCCCCTGAAGGCGGTGATGAGCGTGTCCAACAAGATGATCATCAACTGCTTCATGAACAAGGAGTCCGCGGAGAAGGCCGGCATCAAGGACGGCATGGCCTTCAACGAGAAGATCAAGCGGCTCAAGGGCATGACCTTCGGCGGCACGCGCCCGGGCGCCTTCACCTACGTGATGGCCATCGACTATGCCAAGCGCGCCGGCCTGGTGCCTCAGAAGGACGTGAAGGTGATCGCCGCCGGCGGCGGGCCGCAGATGATCGCGGCGGTGGAGAACCGGCAGATCGACGCGGGCTGCTTCGGTTCGCCCACGCCCGAGCTGGCCGTATTCCGCGGCAAGTCGGTGATGTTCGTGAACAACGCGATGGACGAGGACAAGGCGTTCTCGGAGTTCCTGTTCGAGCTGGTGTACGTGCGCCCCGACTACGCCAAGGAGAACCCCGAGACGGTCAGGAAGGTGCTGCGCGCCCTGGTCCGCGGCAGCGAATGGATCGTCAGCGCGAGCCCGCAGGAGCACCTGGCGCTGCTCACCAAGCGCTACCCGGCGGTGGATACCAAGGTCCTGCTGGATTCCATGGTCACGGTGCGCGCCGCCATCCTGCCCTCGGGTTGCGTCACGCCCAAGGCGCTGCAGTCCGCCGCCGACTTCATGAAGCGCGTGGACCAGCTCAAGAAGGACGTCCCCTTCAACGCGGTGGTGGACAACTCGTTCCTGCCCAAGCCCTGCAAGTAGCGCGATGCTTGAAATCCGCGGGGTCGCCAAGCGTTTCAACACGCGCGGCGGCCCGGTCGAGGCGCTCGCCGCCGTCGACCTGACCATAGCAAAGGGCGAGTTCGTCACCATAGTCGGCCCCAGCGGCTGCGGGAAGTCCACGCTGCTGAACCTGGTGTCGGGGCTGATGCCGGCCTCCGGGGGCGAGCTGCGCTATGACGGCGCCGTGGTGTCCGGGGTGAACCGCAAGATCGGCTACATCACCCAGTCGGACAACCTGTTCCCGTGGCGCACGCTGCGCGACAACGTGGCCTTCCCGTTGGAGCTGGCGGGCGTGGGCCGCGAGGAGCGCTACCGCCGCGCCGACCACTGGATCGAGCGGGTCGGGCTCAAGGGCTTCGGCTCGGCCTTCCCGCACGAGCTGTCCGGGGGCATGCGCCAGCGCGGCAACATCATCCGCACGCTGGTCTACGAGCCGGAAGTGATCCTGATGGACGAGCCCTTCGGCCCGCTGGACGCGCAGACCCGCATCACGCTGCAGGCCCAGCTGCTGGACCTGTGGGAGACCTCGCGCGCGACGGTGATCTTCATCACCCACGACCTCACCGAGGCGATCGCGCTGGCCGACCGCGTGATCCTGATGAGCGCCCGCCCGGGGCGGCTGGTGCGCGACGAGCGCATCACCATCCCGCGGCCGCGCGACATCTTCCACATCCACGACGTCCCGGAGTTCCGGCGGCTGTACGACGACATCTGGCGCGAGCTGGAGGTCCAGGTGCGCGGCGCGGGGGTGCACTGATGGGCGACCAGCAGAAGATCCTGCTCGGGCAGGCGCTGACCATCATCGGCGTGCTGGCGGGCTGGGAGCTCGCGTCGGGCCGGTGGATAGACCCGTTCTTCGTCAGCAAGCCCAGCCTGATCGCGGTGATGCTCTGGCAGGAGCTGTTCGAGGCGTCGTTCTGGGTGGACCTCTGGGTCACGTCGCTGGAGATGGGCGGCGGCTACGCCATCGGCGGGTTCGGCGGCGTGCTGCTGGGCGTGCTGCTGGCGCGCTGGCCGGTCGCCGCGCAGGTGCTCGATCCGATGTTCGTCGCGCTGAACAGCATCCCGCGCATCGCGCTCGCGCCGCTGCTGATCATCTGGTTCGGCATCGACATGGCCTCCAAGATCGTGCTGGCGGCCACGCTGGTGTTCTTCCTCACGTTCTTCAACACCCTGGCCGGCATCCTCAACGTCGACTCCGGGCTGATCAACGTGGCGCGGGTGCAGGGCGCGACGCAGTGGCAGATATTCATCAAGGTGATGCTTCCCGGGGCGACCTCGTGGATCATGACCGGCCTGCGCACCGCGCTGCCGTTCGCGCTGATCGGCGTGATCGTCGGCGAGTTCCTGGCGGCGTCCGTCGGCCTGGGCTACCGGCTGAACCAGTACTCCACCACCTACAACACCACCGGCACCATGGCGATGCTGTTCGTGATGATGGCGATGATGATGTTCCTGAACGGCGTGATGATCCGCATCGAGCGCGTGCTGCTGCGCTGGAAGCCCAAGAGCGCCTACCAGACCGGGACCACGTTCTGAGCGCCGGGGCCGTGCCCCGGCATCCAACACCGAAGACGAGGAGGCGAGCATGGCCAAGGACGACAAGAAGGCTGGCAAGAAGGCCACCGGCAAGGCCGGGGGCTGGGAGCGGACCAAGGTCGGCAAGAAGGTCCACATCAACACGCCGTCCAACATCAACGCGGGCGCCAACCTGGGCGTGCCGCTGTGCGCGGCGGTGAAGGCCAACGGCATGATCTTCTGCTCCGGGGCGGTGGCCTTCGACCCGGACAAGGGCGGCATCCAGCACGGCACGATGGAATCCGAGACGCGCCAGACCCTGAAGAACCTGCAGGCGATACTGGAGAACAACGGTTCGTCGCTGGACCGCATCATCAAGTGCGGCGTGTTCATCGACACCATGGTCGAGTTCGAGAACATGAACCGTGCCTACCGTGAGTTCTTTCCCAAGAACCCGCCGGCGCGCACCACGGTGGCCTGCGAACTGGGCTGGGGCGTGCGCGTCGAGATCGATTGCGTCGCGCTGTGTGACGACTGAACGACTGCGGCCGGGGCGACGCGCCGGTCGCGTAGTCCCAAAACCTACAGCTCGTCCAGCCGCGCGAGCATCGCGTCGCCCGCCTGCCTGATCGCTTCCCGTTCATCCGCTGACAGGCGCGCGAGGTTGCGCACCATCAGCGCGGTGCGCGGGTTGGCGGCGAAGGCCGGCTCGTGGCGGTCCAGGAAGCGCCAGTAGAGGGTGGTCATCGGGCAGGCGCGCGGCCCGGTCTTCTGCGCCGGGTCGTAGCGGCAGCCGTCGCAGTAGTTGCTCATGCGCTTCACGTAGGCGCCGCTGGCGACGTAGGGCTTGGAGGTGAAGCGCCCGCCATTGGCATAGAGCGCCATGCCCAGCGTGTTCGGGTGCTCCACCCATTCCACCGCGTCCACGTAGGCGCCCAGGTACCAGGCTGACACCTGCGAGGGCTCGACCTCGGCCAGCACGCCGAACAGGCCGGTCAGCATCAGGCGCTGGATGTGGTGCGCGTAGCCGTACTCCAGCGTCTGTCCTATCGCCTGGGACAGGCAGTGCATGTGCGTCCTGCCGGTCCAGTACCAGGCCGGCAGCGCGCGCCGGTGGCCGAAGTGGTTCGCGCCGTCCATGTCCGGCATGTCCAGCCAGTACGCGCCGCGGATGAACTCGCGCCAGCCCAGGATCTGCCGAACGAAGCCCTCGACGGCGGGCAGCGGCGCCTTTCCCTCGCGCCACGCCGCCACGGCGGCATCGACCACCTCGCGCGGGTCCAGCAGCTTCAGGTTCATCGCGGAAGCAAGCAGGCTGTGGTGCAGCCATGGCTGGCCGGTCCACATCGCGTCCTGCCAGTCGCCGAAGGAGGGCAGCCGGTGGCGGATGAAGTCATCCAGTGCGGCGAGTGCTTGGGCGCGCGTCACCGGCCAGCCGAAGCTGTCCAGCGAACCCGGATGGCCCGGGAAGCGCGCCACCACCTCGTCCAGCACCGCGCGGGTGAGGGCATCGGGCTTGAACCGCAGCGGGGGGCGGATCTTGCCCGGTCCGGCCTTGCCGAAGGACTTGCGGTTCTCGGCGTCGAAGTTCCAACGGCCTCCTTCTGGTTCGCCCTTCGCATCCACCAGGACGCCATGCTCGCGGCGCATCTCCCGGTAGAAGAACTCCATGCGCATGTCCTTGCGGCCGCGCGCCCAGGTGGCG
>CAIVVS010000040.1 GCA_903909415.1 uncultured Pseudomonadota bacterium
CGCCTGCAGCGAGGACGCCATTTCGAGCGCGATCGGCAGGGCCACCTGCTGGGAGTCGCGCAGGAGGCGCTTGGTCATGCGCAATGAATGCACCGGCTGCGCCGCGATGCGTCCGGCAAGCGCACGCGCTTCGGCCATCAGCTTGTCGTCGTCCACGACCTTGGAGACCAGCCCGATGCGGGCGGCTTCTTCGGCGTCGAGGAAGTCCCCGGTGAACGTCATCTCGTAGGCTTTCGACAGCCCCACCGCGCGCGGCAGGTACCACGCGCCGCCGTCGCCCGACACCAACCCGACGCGCAGGAAGCTCTCGGCGAACTTGGCGCTGCGGCCGGCGATCCGGATGTCGCACATGGTGGTGAGGTCGCAGCCGGCGCCGACGGCCGCGCCGTTGACCGCGGCGATCGAGGGCGCTTCCAGCCCGTACATGGCCAGCGGGATGCGCTGGATGCCCTGCTGGTAGGCGCGCCGGATCTCGGCCGGGCTGCCGGCGAAGAGGTCCTCGCGGTTCTTCATCTGCTTGACGTTGCCGCCCGAAGAGAATCCGTCGCCCGCGCCGGTAAGGATCACGCAACCCACCGTCAGGTCGGCGTTGATGCGGTGCGTCGCCTCGACCAGCGCCTCGACGATGGCGGGCGAGATGGCGTTTCGCGTAGCGGGTTCGTTCAGCGTCAGCGTGACGATGCCGCCGTCCTGCTCGTACAGTACTGGGTCAGCCATGCGCCTCAAGCCTCCTTGGTGTAAGGCCAAGGATGGTACTTTTACGCTGGTGCGTTGTCTCGGCTATATTGGTCGTTGCAGTGCGAAATGGAGAAACACATGCATGAATTCCGGTTCGAGCCGGTCGAATTGCCGCCTTCCGCGAAGGAATTGCGGCACAAGGTCCGCGCCCTGATCGCATCCGAAGTGGCACGCGGCGCGTTCAACCCCAGCCAGCACACCTGGTCGTCGTTCGACGCGGATTTCTCGCGCAAGTGCGGCGAGCACAGCTTCATCGGCATGATCTGGCCGAAGAAGTACGGTGGGCATGAGCGAACTGCTCTGGAGCGTTACGTGGTGACCGAAGAAATGCTGGCGGGCGGGGCGCCCGTGGGCGGCCACTGGATTGCCGACCGGCAGAGCGGCCACCAGATCCTCAAAAACGGCAGCGAGCGCGCCCGGGCCGAGATCCTGCCCAAGATCGCCGCCGGCACGTGCTTTTTCTCCATCGGCATGAGCGAGCCGGACTCCGGCTCGGACCTCGCCGCCGTGCGCACAAAAGCGGCGAAGACCGAGGGCGGCTGGAAGATCAGCGGCAGCAAGGTATGGACGAGCAATGCCCACCGCGCCCACTACCTGATTTCGCTCGCGCGCACCGCGCCGAAAGAGGAAGACCGCCACGCGGGCCTCACCCAGTTCATCGTCGACCTCTCCAAGCCCGGCGTCACGGTGCGGCCGATCTACAACCTTTACGGCGGCCACGACTTCAATGAGGTGGTATTCGACGACTACTTCGTGCCCGATGACATGGTGATGGGCGGCGAGGGCATGGGCTGGAAGATGGTGACCGGCGAGCTGGCGTTCGAGCGCTCCGGCCCGGACCGGTTCCTGAGCACCTACCAGCTGTTCCTGCAGTCGATCCGTGAGATCGGGCCCGAGCCCGACGCGCGCGCCGCCGCCGACATCGGGCGCTTCATCGCGCACGTGGCGACGCTGCGGCGCATGTCGACTTCGGTGGCCGGGCAGCTGCAACGCGGCGCGCAGCCCAACGTGGAGGCGGCGCTGGTCAAGGACATGGGCACGACCTTCGAACGCGAGATCCCCGAGACGTTCCGCCACCTGATCCCGACGGAGCCCGCGCTCGGCGAGGGCGCGACCTATCCGGAACTGCTCGGCATGACCATGCTGCAGGCGCCGGGCTTTACCATCCGCGGCGGCACGCGGGAAATCCTGCGCGGCATCATTGCCCGCGGACTGGGGCTGCGATGAGTGGGGATCTCACCAGTACGATAGACCGCGTCTTCGAGGACCACTGCGCGAAGGCCGTGCGCGAGTCCGCGGAAGCCGGCGAGTGGCCCAAGGGGCTGTGGCAGGCGCTGGAAGAGGTCGGGTTGACCACGGCCGCACTGCCTGAGAGCGCAGGTGGGTCCGGGCTCGAGTTCCACGAGGCGATGCTGGCGCTGAAGCGCACCGCCTATCACGCAGCCCCCGTTCCGCTCGCCGAGACCATGCTGGCCGGCCGCTTGCTGGTCGCTGCGGGCCTCAAGGTGCCGGAGGGCGCGTTGACGGTGGCGCCTTCGCACCTGGGCGATCGCCTGGAGATTTCGCGCAGCGGCGCCGGTTACAGCGTGTCGGGAACGGCGCGCCGGGTGCCTTGGGGCGCGCAGTGCGCGCAGGTCGTCGTCGTGGGCGAGTGCGAAGGCAAGCCGATAGTGGGCATTGCATCCACCGCGGGCCTTGCCGGCGCCACGGAAAAGAACCTGGCGGGCGAACCGCGCACGGTGCTCGAATTCAAGTCTGCGCCGCTCATCGCTGCGGCCGAGCTTGCGGGCGCCGGCGAGCGGCTGGTGGCCGAGGGCGCGTTGCTGCGCAGCGTGCAGATGGCCGGCGCGCTCGAGCGCACGCTCGAATACGCGCTGCTCTACGCCAACGAGCGCGTGCAGTTCGGACGCGCCATCGGCAAGTTCCAGGCGATCCAG
>CAIVVS010000041.1 GCA_903909415.1 uncultured Pseudomonadota bacterium
CCGCAAGGGGAAGAGCGCCCTGATCACCGGCGCCTGGGACCCGCTGGCGGAGACACCGACCGACAAGCCGCTTTACGAAAAGCAGTTCACCCCGGCGGTCGTGCCCGGCGCGACGTTCCACCCCAGTGGCATCCACAGCGCGGGCCTGCTAGTCGGAGACCTGGAGCGCAGCGCGCGCTTTTACGAGACAGTCGGAGGCCTGCGCCGCGGCGCGGCCTCGGCAAACAGCATCGTGATGCTGGGCAGCACCGGACAGCCCGCCGTGACCCTGGTCGCGGGGCAGCGCCCGGGCCGACCGCCCGGCCTGCACCACATGAGTTTCGAGGTACCCGGCACTGCCGCGCTGTCCGACGCGCGCCGCGTCCTTGCCGCGGGCGGCGTCGCACCGGCCGGCGAACTCAGCCACCCGGGCGGCGAGTCGCTGTTCATCCGCGATGCCGACGGCTTCCTGATCGAGATGTTCGCGGGCAGCCACGGTTACGCGGCAGCGGGCCTGCTCGGCTCTGCCTCGCTGCCCAGCGGCCTCCAGTGAGCATGAAGGCCAGTTTCATCGACGTCGCGGGCCTGGGCACCCGCTACCTGCACGCGGGTGAAGGCCTGCCGGTGGTGATGCTGCACCCCGTGGGGCTGTCCGCGGACATTTTCCTGCGCAATGCCGATTCCATCGCCGGCAGGTACCGTTTCATCGCGCCCGACCTGGTCGGGCACGGCTTCACCGACCCCGGGGATTTCCGCGGTGGCTCGCCCTATCCGGTGCTGCTGGAACACATGGCCGCCTTCCTCGATGCCGTGGCGCCGGGTCCCGTGGTGCTGGCCGGCAGTTCGTTCGGGGCGCAGCTCGCCGCGCTGCTGTATTTCCGCATGCCGCAGCGCGTGAAGAAGCTGGTGATCATCGGCAGCGGCACCTGCGTGCACACCGAGGCCGAGATCCAGGAGGCCATCCCCAAGACCCGCGCCAATGCCATGGCGGCGATGGCCGATCCCTCGCTGGCGGCGTTCAGGAAGCGCCTGTCCAACCTGTGCCACGACCCGGCGAAGGTGCCGGAGGAAGTGCTGCACATGCAGCTGACCAGCTGCGCGCGGCCCGGCATGGTGCAGGCCTACAAGGACATCATCGGCGGGATCATGGATGCCGAGGGCGGGCAGCCGTACCGGATTCGCCACCGCCTCGGCGAGATACGCGTGCCCACGCTGCTGGTCTGGGGCAGGCAGGACACGCGCGCCCGGCATGAACGCGCGGTCGAGGCCGAAGGCCTGATTCCCGACGCGCGCCTGGTGAGCTACGAGGGCTGCGGCCACCTGCCCTACGTCGAATATCCCGACGCGTTCAACGCGGAACTGGCGGCCTTCCTCGCATGAGGCAGTGACGCCGCACCATACCCACCCCACCCCGCCCCGAGGCCGCCCTCAGGTGGCCTTCAGGTACACCGACACGTCCACCTCGTCGATCTGTCCGGGCGCGAGGAACTTCGCGGCGTACTCCTTGTACACCCCGGTGCGCAGGAACAGCTCGAACAGGTCCGGGTCGATGTGCTGGTCCTTTTTCATGAAGGACATGATCTTGATCGCCTCGGACAGCTTCTTGCCGGACTTGTACGGCCGGTCGGCGGCGGTCAGCGCCTCGAAGATGTCGGCGATCGCCATCATGCGCGCCGGCATGCTCATCTCCTCCCGTGACAGGCGCTTGGGGTATCCCGTGCCGTCCATCTTCTCGTGGTGGCCGCCGGCGATCTCCGGCACCCGCCGCAGGTGGCGCGGGAACGGCAGCTCCGAGAGCATGGTGATGGTCTGCACGATGTGGTCGTTGATCGCGTAGCGTTCCTCGTTAGTGAGGGTGCCGCGCGCGATCGCCAGGTTGTAGAGTTCGCCCCGGTTGAACTTGTGCTCCGGCACCTGCAGGCGGAAGCCCCAGGGATTGTCCTCGGGCATGCGGTCGGCGGCGGCGCGCGGCACGATGTGCCAGCCCTTGTCGGCCAGCAGCGGCTCCTGCACCGGCAGCGCGGGCGCAGGCTCCTTCGCCATGCGCCTGGCTTCCTCGTGGGACACGCCCAGGCGGTCATCCAGCGTGCGCGTCCAGGTGCGCGCGCCGATGGCCTTGAGCCGCTCCACCTTGTCCGGCGCCATGAACTCCCCGCCGAGGTTGCACTCGGCGACGAAGGCGAAGTCCGCATCCAGCGCGGCCAGTTCGGCGTCGCGGGCCGCGACGAGCGCGGCCTCGTCCCTGCCCTGCGGGTCGCCCAGGGCACGCGCCTGCCAGTAGCCCGCCACGACGTCGCGCTTGCAGGCCTCGAAGCGCATGCGCACTTCGTGGATGCGGTCGTACTGGGTCTCCAGCTTGGTGGCCTTGTCCACCACGTACTCCGGCGTGGTGACCTTGCCGCAGTCGTGCAGCCAGGATGCGATGTGCAGTTCCTCCCATTGCTCGGCGCTCAGCCGGAAGTCGGCGAACGGGCCGGCCTGCTCGCCCTCGGCCGCGCGCGCGAGCATCGCGGTGAGCGCGGGCACGCGCTGGCAATGCCCCCCGGTGTAGGGCGACTTCGCGTCGATCGCCCCGGCGATCAGCTTGATGAAGGCGTCCAGCAGTTCCTTCTGGGCCTGGATCAGCTGGCGCGTCTCGATCGACACCGCCGTGGTGCCGGTCAGCGCCTCGAGGAATGCGCGCCGTTCCGGGCCCATACCGGTCGCGGCGCCATCGCCCGAGCCATAGGTCACCACCACCCCGACCAGGCGGCCGTCACGGTCCACCAGCGGCACGGAAACACCCCACACCCGTGCCGCACCCAGTTCGCGCGCCACTGGAC
>CAIVVS010000042.1 GCA_903909415.1 uncultured Pseudomonadota bacterium
CGGCAGCGCGGACGGCGCGCGCGCGGCGGGCCTGGCCTCGGCCGCGCCCGCCTTGGGCGCGATCGCGGTCGCGGCGGTGGCCGCGCCGGTGGCGATCACGCCGCCGAGGAACTGTCGCCGGCCGGGCTTGGCATCCGGCTTTTCGCTCTTCATGTTCGTCTCCCCTTGTCTACCATCCGGACCATGACGATCCCAGTCTGCCGATGGCCCGCGCAGGCAGCCCATCGCCTCCATCGCCAGTCTAAGGGGAACCATTCCGGCGGAACGCCGCCGGACGGCAAGTCAGGGAAACGACAGCCAGCCGGCGCGGCCGGCGCTCAGCCGCGCGGCCTGGCCGGCGGGCGCGGCTCGCGCAGGAAGGTGAACGCGGCGCCGACCACCACCATCAACGCGGCGGCCAGCGCGAAGGCGCCGTGCAGGCTGGTGGCCGCGACCGCCGGCTGCGCCACCAGCGGCGAGGAGAACTGGCCGAAGTTGAACGAGGCGGTCAGCCCGCCCGCGACGCGGCCGCGCCACGCGGGCGGCGCGAGCGACAGCGCCCAGAGCGTGCCGTTCGGGTAGAACAGGCCCACGCCCACGCCAGAGACCACCGCGCCCAGCAGCAGCGCGGGATAGGCCGGCACCAGGCCGATCAGCGCATAGCCCGCGCCCATCAGCCCGAATGACACGGCATACACGTAGAGGAAGCCCCGGCCGCGGCGGATGCGCGTGTACAGCGCCGAGCCGGCCGCCGCCGCCATGGAAGCCAGTCCCACGCCGACACCGCACAGCAGCGCGCTGGTGATGCCGATCTCCTGCGCGACGAACGGCAGCTGCGTGGGCACCATGAAGTACATCGCGGTGCAGAACACGGAGATGGCGTAGACCGCCGCCATCTGCGCCCGGGGCGGGGCCGCGGGCAGGGCCTGCCCGGGCACGTGGGCAGCGTGCGCCGCGCGCTTCGGCTCGTCGATCGCCAGCATCACCGGGATGAACAGCACCCAGCCGACCAGGTACAGCAGGAAGGCATAGCGCCAGCCGAAGTCGCTCACCACGCCGGCGATGCCCACCAGGGCCATCGCGCCCAGCGACATCACCACGCTCTGGATCCGCGCGAAGCGGGTGCGCGCCTCGCCCTCGAAGTAGTCCCCGGCGAGCGTGGTGGTGGTAGTCATGGTGCCGGCGATGCCCAGGCCCAGGAACAGCCGGCTGATGATGATGTGGGTCAGGTCCTGCAGGAGGTACCCTGCCGAGCCGGCCGCGCCGTAGAGCAGCATTGACCCCAGCAGGATGCGGCGCCGCCCGAAGCGGTCCACCGCCCAGCCCATCAGCGGCGCGCACAGCACGATGGACAGCGACGGCAGGGTCATGGACAGCTTGACCAGGAAGTCGGCGTCATCCCGTTCGGCGAATGCCGCCGCCATCGCGGGCAGCGCGGGGGCGATGAACACCGTGGACATCACGGTCATCGTGGCCACCGCCAGCAGCGCGGCCATGCGCGCGCGGTCGCGGCGGGATTCAGGAAGGAACATGGGGGTAGAACACCGGGCAATCCGCATCAGGTCAGGATGCATTGTCGCATCCCGGCCGCTGCTTGCCCGGCCCGGGACCAGGGCAGGCTCAGCCGTGCGTGCCGCGGATCGGGTAGTTCACCTCCTGGATGCGCTTGGCCCCGCGGGCGATGCCGGCCAGGTCCGGCCGCGCGAAGGGTGCGTTGGAGATGTCGATCAACTGCACCTGGCCGGCCGGGTTGATCAGGAACAGGCCCGGCTCCGCGAAGGGCCGGTCGGTTTCCTGCGGCGATCGCGGGGTCGAGACATACAGGCCCAGCGACTGCATCTGCGCGACGCTCAGCCCGAAGCCGAGCGGGAAGCGCCAGCCGAACTCGGCCTGGTCGGCCGCGGCCTTCTCCTCCGGGTCGGCGGAAACCGCCACCACCGCGACGCCGGCGGCGGCGAACTCCTCGATCAACTTGTCGAGCGTGCCGAGATAGGGCTTGCACAGCGGGCAATGCCTGCCGCGATAGACGACCAACAGGCGCCAGCCCGCCATCGCGGCGGGGGCGATCTCTCCGCCACCGAGGCGCGGCACGGTGATGGCGGGAAACGCGGCACCGGCCGCGAGCTTCATGGCATGGGTCATGGTCAGAGGCTCCAGGATCGTTGAGGGAACGCCCTGACCATGCCACATGCGGGCAGCGTCGACACTGCGGGCTGGCGCAGCGCAAGCGCCTGGGGCGCCGCGCCCGTCACGCCCCCAGGTCGAACAGCAGCACTTCCGCGCCGCGTCCGCCCGAGATGCTGATGGCATCGACCTCGCCAGCCTTGAGCGCGTCGCCCGCCTTGAGCGCGTGGCCATTGACCGTGACCTCGCCGCGCGCGACGTGCACATAGGCCAGGCGGCCCACGGCCAGCGCATGCGTGGCGGCCTCGGCACCATCGAACAGGCCGGCGTAGACGCGCGTGTCCTGGTGGAGGGTCACCGAGCCCCCGGCCGCGTCGGGCGACGCGATCAGGCGCAACTGCCCGCGCTTGGAGGCAGCATCGAAGTGCTTCTGCTCGTAGGAAGGCGGGATGCCGGTCCGGCCCGGCTCGATCCAGATCTGCAGGAAGTGCGTGGTGTCGCGCTCGGCGTGGTTGAACTCCGAGTGGCGCACGCCGGTGCCGGCGCTCATGCGCTGCACGTCGCCGGGCACGATGGCCGAGCCGTTGCCCATGGAGTCCTTGTGCGCCAGCGCGCCCTCGAGGACGTAGCTGATGATCTCCATGTCGCGGTGGCCATGGGTGCCGAAGCCGCTGCCCGGCTGGATGCGGTCCTCGTTGATCACGCGCAGCGCGCCGAAACCCATGTGGCGCGGGTCGTGGTAGTCGGCGAAGGAAAAGCTGTGGTAACTGTCGAGCCAGCCGTGGTTGGCGTGGCCGCGGTCTTCTGCCTTGCGGATGGCGATCATCGGTATCTCCCCTTCATGGGCTTGGCGCACGTCCTGGCGCGATGCATGGAGTATGGGTGAGCGGACACGCCATCCCAAGCCGCGCCGCGTGGCGGGAGCATTCGCGGGAACGCAACAATCGCCTGCGCGGGCGGGGACGGGCGCGCCGTGGTGGCAATGCCCGCGGCCGCCATGCCCGCACGCGGTCGCCATGCCTCCGGCGCCAATGCAAAGGGCGGGTCGAAAACCCGCCTTTTTTTAACCAAGTGGCTGATTTAATTAATTATTTCAGCCTTCCCGTCACTTGCAGTCTGCCGGTGCCTCACCCTTGCCGCCGGCGGCCAGCGCCAGGCGCGCGGTGCAGTTGGCCTTGTCCACGGCCAGTGCCTTGTCCAGCAGCGCCTGCGCGGCGGCATCGACTTCGCCCGCGGTGAGCGCGCGCGCCACTCCGGCAGCCGCCCAGGCTTCGGCGCGCGGCGGCTTGGCGCCCTTGGCGGCGGACTCCAGCGCGCCGGCGATCGAGGCCTCGGCCTTGGCCGCGACCGCGCGCAGCGCGTCGGCCTGCTTGAGCTTGCCCTCGGCGGCGCTGGTCGCGGCCTCCATCTCCTTCAGCTTCTTCTCGGCGGCGGCCGAGCCCACGCGCAGCTTGCCGGCGTCGGCCTCGACCTTGGCCTTCTCGGCGGCGGCGACCACGCTCTGTTCCTCGAGTTCGGCCACGCGCAGGGTCTGCATCACGCCCCAGGCGGCGAGCGCCGCGGCGGCGGCCCCGAGCACCCCGGTCATGATGCGCATGGTCTTCTCGCGCGGCAGTTTTGCGATCATTGCCTTCATCCTTGCCTCCCAGTTTGTGTGGCTTGCTTGCGGGACCGGCGGCTCAGCCCGAAGGCATCAGCCGCCCGCCGTTGATGAAAAGGGTCTGTCCGGTCATGTGGCTGGCGCCCTCGCCCAGCAGGAACAGGATGGGCGCGACCACTTCCTCCGCGCGCGCGATGCGGCCCTGCGGGATGGTGGTGATGACGCCCTCGCCGCGTGCCATCGCCTCGTGGAAGGCGCCCTTCTTGTCGGGCGCGCCGCCGTGGGCCATGCCACCGGACAGGAAGGCGGTGTCGACCGCACCGGGGGCAACCGCGTTGGCGCGTATCGCCGGGGCATTCTCCTTGGCCAGGGCCTTGGTGAGCGCGATGACGCCGGCCTTGGACGCGCCGTAGGCGGAGATGCCGCGCTCGACCAGCACGCCCAGCCCGGAGGCGGCGAACACCATCGCGCCGGTCCGTCCGGCGCGCAGGGGGTCGCGTCCGCTGGCGGACAGCGTATCGCGCATCAGCGGCAGCGCATGGCGCGCGGTCAGGTAGGCCGAGCGCAGGTTCACCGAGATCATGTCGTCCCAGTCGGCCGCGGGCAGGTCCGCCACCGCCTGCGGCGGCTTGGTGTAGCCCGCCAGGTGCACCAGCGCATCGATGCCACCCAGCGCCTTGTGGGCCGCGGCCAGCGCGCGCTGGATCTGGTCCTCGTGGTGCGCATCCACCTCGAAATTGTGCACGCCCTCGACCGGGTACTCCGCCAGCGAGCGCGGCAGGTCGAGGTTGGCGACCTCCAGTCCGGTCTGCCGCGCGGCAGAGATCAGCACCCGGCCTATGCCGCCACAACCGCCCAGGACGACGAGTCGCGTGCCGGCTGGCGGTCCGAGGCGGGAGAAGTCCATGGTCATGCCACCCTCCGTCGGCCCTGGCGGTTCCACGCGCTCGCGCCAAGGACGACTAGTCGCGTACCGGCTGCCGGGCCCGGCCTGTTGGAATCCATCACCATGGTCCCGCCTGTCGGATGAAGGAGGCTATTTTGCCTCGCCGCCGGGCGGCGTGGGGGACGCAGTGGGGGATGCCGGCGCGGGCATCGGCACACCGGCGCCGGCCGCCGCGTAGGCCTCGCGGATCGCCTCGACGCGCTTGCGGTTCACGCCCAGGTCGCTCTCGCCCAGCCGCGAGGCAGCGCGCACATGGATCACGCCGGCCGCCGCGTCGGCCAGGAACTCGGTGTCGTCCACGAAACCCATGAGCCGGGAGGTGGTTTCCATGTGCAGGTAGCCGGAGGCCTCGCTCACGATCACCGTGCGCGGCCAGCCGCGAAGCACCACCAGCAGCCGCGTCCAGGCCGGGCCGGGTTCGCCGCGCATCGCCAGCGGCGCGATGTAGTGCCCCGGGTCCGATGCCGGGTCGGTCTGGCTGCTGACGTTGTTGGGGCTGGGCTTGGTCAGCGCGAGCCGTCCGTTGCGCGCGCCCAGTTCCGCCGGCTTCGTCCCGCTGAACCATCCCATGCCGCCCCCCGTGAGTGCCACTGCGCCAAGTGTGACCGCCACCGCCAGGCCCGCCATGAGCCACCTCCGCATGCGCCTCGTCGATCCCGTCATGGTCCCCCCCGCGCTTCCCATCATGACCCCCGCCGGTCCGCCACGTGCCCGGGCGCGGCCTACCCGCCCGCCGGGCGAGCCGCCTCGTGGAAGCGCGCGCCGTTGCGCCCGGCCGCCTTGACCCCGTACATCGCGTCATCGGCCGCGCGCAGCAGCGTCTCGGCATCGTCGCCGTCCTGCGGGTGGATGCTGATGCCGACGGAGGCACCCAGTTCATGGTCGTGCCCGCCCGCGGGAACCGGCTTGCCGACCTCGGCGATGATCTTCTCGGCGATGCGCATCGCGTCGGCCGACTCGCGCACCTGCGGCAGCAGCACCACGAACTCGTCGCCGCCCAGGCGCGCCACCGTGTCCACCTCGCGCACGCAGGAACGCAGCCTCGAGGCGATGGTGAGCAGCACCATGTCCCCCACGTCGTGGCCGTAGGTGTCGTTGACCTGCTTGAAGCGGTCCAGGTCGATCACCATCACCGCCAGCATCGACCTGGTCCGGCGTGCGACGCCGAAGGCCTGCTTCATGCGGTCCTCAAGCAGGCGCCGGTTGGGCAGGCCGGTGAGCGCATCGTGGTTGGCGAGGTGGCGGATGTGCTCCTCGCTGTTCTTCAGCTCGGTGACGTCGCTGCGCACGCCGACGATGCCGCCGTCGCTGGTCTTGCGCTCGCGCACCTGTATCCAGCGCCCGTCGGCCATCTGGTAGAGGTAGCCCTCGGGCGCCGGGTTGCGGTGGCGCAGGAGGCGCTCGGCGATCCAGCCCTCCAGGTCGTTCGCATAGGGCGCAGGCAGCACGCCGATGCCGCCGGGGGCCAGCGACGCCCGCAGCAGTTGCTCGAAGCCCATGCCCAGCGGCGAGGCGCCCTGCGCGTCGCCCACGTACAGGTCCTTGTAGTGCTGGTTGCACAGCACCAGCCGGTCCGCCGCGTCGAACAGCGCGAAGCCGTCGGGGATGGTCTCTATCGCCTCGTTCAGGCGCGCGTTGGACGCCTCCAGTTCCATGCTGGCGCGGATCAGCGCCTCCTCGCGCTCGCGCAACGCGGTGACGTCGGTGATCGAGCCGACCATGCGGATCGTCCGCCCGCCCTCGCGCACCGCCCGCCCGGTGCCGTGGAACCAGCGCCATTCCCCCGAGCGCGTCCGCAGGCGCAGCGTGTGGTCCAGCGCCCGCCCGCTCATCACGCTCTCGCGCAGCGCGACGGCCGTGGCCTTGCGGTCATCCGGGTGGGCGTGCTCTCGGTAGTCGAAGTCCCGGGCAAACTGTTCCTCGTCGCTGTCGCCGTAACCGAGCAGTTCGCGGCAGCGGCGCGAGTAGAACGGGTGCGCCGCGGCGAGGTTCCACTCCCACACGCCCGAATCCGCCGCGGCGAAGGCCAGGGCCATGCGCTCCTCGCTCGCGCGCAACGCGTCCTCGGCCTGGCGGCGCGCGGTGATGTCCTCGCACACCGTGATCGCGCCGCCGTCCGGGTCGGCCGGATCGAGCGGGCGCGAGCTGAACGAGCACCAGGCGAGGCTGCCGTCCTTGCGCCTGAGGCGCAGTTCCGCCTTGTGGAAGCCCCGCTCGCCGAAGCCGCGGCTGAGGGCCTCGCGCGCCTGCTCCCAGTCGGCGTCGCCCGCATACAGCACGCGCGCCGGATGGCCGTCCAGTTCGCCGCGCGCGTAGCCGAGCATCTGCTCCAGCCCGGCGTTGCAGCGCCGTATCGCCTGGCCGGAGGTCAGCAGGATGCCGACCATCGCGGCATCGAAGATCGTCTGGTTCTCGCCAACCAGTTCCTGCAGGTCGGTGATGTCGGCGATCGCGCCGGCAAAACGCACCGCCCGCCCGGATGCGTCCCACTGTGCCTGGCCCGAGGCGTCGAACCAGCCCCAGGCGCCATCGGCGCGGCGCAGCCGGAAGCGCTCGCGGAACGGCACGCGCCCGGCCAGGTGCCGGTCGATCGCGGCCAGCGCGCGCGCTGCATCCTCGGGATGCAGGTGGCCGCGGAAATTGAACGCGGCGCGGAACGCCTGCTCGTCCGAGTAGCCCAGCAGCTCGCGGAAGCGCGCCGTGTAGCTGATCCGGTCCAGCGCCAGGTCCCAGTCCCACATGCCCGCGGGCGAGGCGCTCATCGCCAGGTCGTAGCGCGACTCGGAGCGCGTGCGCGCCGCCTCGACCTGGTCGTGCTCGGTGAGGTCGTAGAACACCCAGATCGAGCCCTTGCCACGGTCGGCGCGGTCCATGGAGCGGCTGCTGAAGCGGCAGCGCACCGGCGTGCCGTTGGCGCGCACGAACACGCGGTCCTCCTCGTGCACGCCGCGCTCGGCGAGGCTCCTGGCGATGCGCGCTTCGGACTCCCGCCAGGACTCGTCCGACTCGTACAGGGCGCGCACGCCCATGCCTTCGAGCGTCCCGGTTTCGTGGCCGAACATCTGCTCCAGGCTGCCGTTGCAGCGCGCGATCCTGCCGTCGATGCTGAACAGGATGCCGACCGTGGCCGCCTCGAAGATCAGGTCCTGCTCCTCGATGGTGGCGTGCAGGGACACCTCCAGCGCGGCGCGGTCGGTCGCCAGCACCTCGTTCTCGAAGCGCAGCCGCAGCGCCGCGAGCGAGTCCGCCGACAGGGTGGCGAACAGCCGCCTGATGATCAGCGTGAACGCGAGCACCGCCGCCGCGCCCAGGGTGGGCCCGGTGCCCGGCGCCAGCACCAGCGCGACGAACAGCAGCGACAGGGCCGGCGTGGAGAAGGCCGCGAAGGCGCGCGGGCTGGCCTGCATGGTGCCGAAGGCGCCCAGCACCAGGCCGGTGATGGCGAAGGCGCCGGTCAGCCCGAGGATCGGGTTGCCCGAGGGCACCGTGACGAAGGCCAGCAAGCCCAGCACCGAACCCGAGACGCCCGCGCCTATCGCGTACTCGCGCTCCCAGGCGTCCAGCGCCGCCTCGCGGCGGCCATGCAGCAGCGCCACAACGTGCAGGCTGCGCGCGAGGATGACCAGCGCGAGCGCCCCGCACCAGCCCGCCAGCAGCAGCGCGGGCACCTCCTGGTACGCGGCCCAGGCGACCACCACCAAGGCGATGCCGTGCGCGACCTGCGCGGGCAGGGTGTTGCGGAACAGGCCTTCGAGGCGCGCGCGGTCGTAGCGGCGGGATGCGCGGTCGGCGCCGAATTCGCCGGCAACCTCGACGGCGCGCAGCGGCCGGTCCGGACCGGTGCCGGATGCGACGGACTGCGGGCTGCTCGGCGTTGCCTCCGGGGGCATGGGCTGCGCGGCGGGCTCAGCCCGGAGCGGCGCCTGTGCCGGCTTCCTGCCCCGCGCCGTCGGCGATCTCCTTGTGCACCTGGGCCATGTCCACGCCGCGCGCCTGCTCGATCAGCTGCTCGAGCGCGGGCGGCGGCAGCGCGCCGGCCTCGGAGTACAGGATCACCTTCTCGCGGAACAGCATCAGCGTCGGGATGGAACGGATGTTGAAGGCCGCGGCCACTTCCTGCTCGGCCTCGGTGTCGAGCTTGGCGAACACGATGTCGGCGTGCTTGTCCGAGGCGGCCTCGAAGGTCGGCGCGAACGCGCGGCACGGGCCGCACCAGGAGGCCCAGAAATCGATCAGCACCATGTCGTTGCCGTTCACCACCTGCTCGAAGTTGTCCTTGGTGAGCGTGATCGTGGCCATGGTGCGTCCTTGTTGGTGTCGCGGTGGGGCTGCGGGGAGTGCGCTGCGGCAATGCCAACGGGCGCAACGTGTTTTTGATTGTAGCAGAGGCCCCGTCGGCGACCCGGCACGGGGAGCGCCGTTTCCCCTATGAGGGGACTTGCACGGCGCCGCTTGCCTGCCCCACTATCCATGTCCATGGAAACAGCAGCAATGGGAACAGTGCATGCCCCCCGCCGGTACCGTGGCCGCTTCGCGCCCTCGCCCACCGGCCCGCTGCACTTCGGCTCGCTGGTGGCGGCGCTGGGCAGCTGGCTGGATGCGCGCGCGGCGCGCGGCGACTGGCTGCTTCGCATCGAGGACCTGGACCGGGCGCGCGCGCAGCCCGGCGCCGCGGACGCGATCCTGCGCGCCCTCGACGCCGTCGGCCTGGTGCACGACGGCGCGGTCGAGTGGCAGAGCCGACGCATGGACCTCTACGCCGACGCGATGGCGCGCCTGCGCGCCGACGGCGCCTGCTTTGCCTGTGCCTGCAGCCGGCGCGAGGTGGCGGACTCGTGGGCGCGACACCATCCCGGAGCGCAGGCCGCACAAGCCGCCGGCGAACTGGTCTATCCCGGCACCTGCCGTGACGGCCTGCCGCCCGGGCGCGAGCCGCGTGCCTGGCGGTTGCGCGTGGGCGAGGCGCGCATCGCGTTCGAGGATCGCATCCAGGGACGCATCGATCAATCGCTGGCCGACGAGGTTGGCGACTTCGTGCTGCTGCGCGCCGACGGCTTCGTCGCCTACCAGCTGGCCGTGGTGGTGGACGACGCGGCGCAGGGGATCACCGACGTGGTGCGCGGCGCCGACCTGCTCGGCTCGACCGCCAGGCAGGTGCTGCTGCAGCAGCGGCTCGGGTGTCCGCCGCTGCGCTACGCGCACCTGCCGGTGGCGGTGAACGCGGCGGGAGAGAAACTCTCGAAGCAGACGCTCGCGCCCGCGCTGGACCCGGAACAGGCCGCGGTCGCGCTGCAGGCTGCAATGGATTTCCTGGGGCACAGGCCGCCGGGCGAACTGCGCGGCGCATCGGTACGCGATCTGCTGGAGTGGGGCGTGGCGCACTGGGACGTGCGCCGCGTGCCGCGCATGGCGGAGCTGCCCGCACCGGCGTAGCGGCACGGCGGGCTCAGGCGCGAGCGCCCCCATCACGCACGTCACTCCGGGCGGGGACCAGCACGGTCGCGATCGCGCCCACCACCAGCAGCAGCGCGGCGTAGTCGGTCCACGCCGGCGTCTCCCCCAGCACCAGCATGCCGCTGGCCACGCCGACGATGGGAATCGCCAGGGTCGACAAGGACGCGACCGAGGGCGGCACCGCGGCGACGATGCGCAGCCAGGTCCACAGGCAGAACACGAACACCACGAAGGCGTTGAACAAGAGGCCCCACATCGGTCCGGGGGACAGCGTCCAGAACGCCCAGGGCCCGGACTCGAACAGCACCGCGCCGGTGAACACCGGCACCAGCGCGATGGAATGCTGCCAGGCCGCCGAGGCCGAGGACGCGATGGGCAAAGGCCAGCGCTTGGTGAGGATGGTGCCGGTCGCCCAGGTGAAGGCCGAGGCCAGCAGCAGCAGCGCGCCCAGCGGCGCGCGGCCGATGGCCTGGATCTCCGCGCCCAGCAGCAGCACGATGGCGGCGAAGCCCAGCACCAGGCCGGTGAGCTTGCGCCGCGTGAGCGCCTCCCCGAGGAACACCGAGAACAGCGTGGCCCAGATCGGGAAGGTGTAGGCGATGATGGCGGCGCGGCCCGAGTCCATCATCGGGATGCCGTACACCGCGAGGATGTTCCAGCCGGCGCTGTTGGCCAGCGCGATCAGCACCAGCCGGCCCCACAGGGCGCGCGGCACCGCGATGCGCCCGCCGCCGTACCAGGTCAGCAGGAACAGCGCGCACGCGCCGATCGCCATGCACCAGCTGCGGAAGCGCAGCGGCGACATCTCCGTCATCACGATCTTGAGGATCGGCCAGTTGACGCCCCAGATCAGGGTCATCAGCGCCAGCATCCCCCACATCGCCACCGGGATGGTCTGGCGCTCGCCGCCCGCGCTCATGCCGGCTCCCGGTGCCGCGATGCAGCCACTTGCCGGCTCGGTCCCCGCGTCATTCCCCGCGCAGTTCCCCGAACCTGTCCGACTGCAGCGGCGCGAGCGCGGCGCGCAATGCCTCGGGCAGGGCCACCGGCCGGTTGCTGGCGCGGTCCACGTACACGTGCACGAAATGGCCCTGCGCCGCGGCCAGCGGTTCGTCGTTGCGGAAGATGCCGACCTCGTAGCGCACGCTGGAGCGCCCGAGCTTCGCCACGGCGACGCCGGCGTGCACCATGTCCGGGAAGGACACCGGGCTGAAGTACTGGCAGCGCGTCTCCACCACCAGCCCGATCACGCTGCTGGTGTCCGGGTCGAGCGCGCCCCGGCCGATCAGGTACGCATTCACCGCCGTGTCGAACCAGGCGTAGTAGACGACGTTGTTGACGTGCCGGTAGGCGTCGTTGTCCATCCAGCGCGTCTGTATCGGCAGGAAGTGGCGGTAATCGGCGCGCGGCCTGGGCGCGGGGCGGGCCGGGGCGGGTGTGCTGCTCATCGGGTCGGTTCCTGTACTGCGCCGCCCCGGAGGCCGCGGGGCGTGGGCTGGCGCAAGCATAGCCCATCGTCCGTACCCGGCCGGCGGCAGAACTTGCATAATGCGCCGGACACAAACCCGCCAGACGCAAACCAAGGGCCCGCCATGGAAAACAGGGAACGCATTCCCGTCTATCCGCTGGACGTGTACGTCCTGACCGACGAGGGCACCCAGCAGATCAAGGGCGGCTCGACCGCCCTCACGCCGCGCGCGCTGCAGGTGCTGGTGCTGGTCGACGGCAACGCCAACGTGGGCGAACTCGGCAAGCGCGCGCGCACCGTTCCCGAGCCCGAGCTGACCGCGATCATCCGCGAGCACGTGGCCAGCGGCCTGCTGCGGCGCGCGACGCTCGCCGAGGAGGAAGGCCTCAACTTCAGCTATTTCTTCGACCCGGACGCCACCCGCTTCACGCCGACGGCGGGCGACAAGGCCAGCGCCGAGACCGAGGCCGAGACCGGCGCCCCGGAACTCGCGCGCCAGGGCTACTACGTCAGCATCGCGCGGCGCGCGGACCGCGAGCGCAAGCTGTCCGAGGGCCAGAAGCTCAACGTGCTGGTGATCGAGGACGAGGAGCACCTGGCCAAGCTGCTGCGCCAGCTGCTGGCGATGGACGGCTTCGCCGCGCGCGTGGCCGGCAACCGCGAGGAGATCGTCACCGAACTGCGCAGCCTGCCGCTGCCCGACCTGGTGCTGCTGGACATCATCCTTCCCGACACCAATGGCTTCCAGATCCTGCAGCGCATGAAGCAGCACCCGCGGCTCAAGGACATCCCGGTGGTCATGCTGACCAGCCAGGCCACGCGCGACAGCGTGATGAACGGCCTGGCCGGCGGCGCCGCCGGCTACATCACCAAGCCCTTCGAGGTCGACATCCTGATGAAGGGCGTTCGCGCGGTGGTCGGCCTGCGCTGACGCCAGCCGCGCGCGATGGCGACCCAGGCTGAGGAGTTCAAGGCGCTGATGGAGGGCATGCGCGCGGAGTACCGCGCCGACCTGCCCGGCAAGCTGCGCACCATCGCCCTGCTGTGGGACGGACTGGCGCGATCGAACCCGGGGCCGGCCGCTGCGGGGGTGCCCGCCACCCGCCTGGAGGAACTCCGGCGGCTGGCCCACACGCTGGCCGGCAGCGCCCAGACCTTCGGCCTGCCCGAGGTCACCTCGGCGGCGCGCGAACTGGAGCTGGCCTTCGTCGCCGCCCTCGATGGCCCCGCTGAGCTCGCGCCGGGCGGGGACGCCGCGCTGCGCGAGCGCATCGAGGCCGCGCTCGCCTGGCTGCGCCGCGCCGGCGAGCCGGCCTGACGGCGCCGCCATGCGCATGTCCGTGAAGCTGCCGTCGCGGGCGCGCCTGTCGCTGGGCGCCAAGATCAACATGGCGCTGGGCGTGGGCCTGCTGCTGCTGGCCGCGGTCGGCTGGCTGTCCGACCGCAGCATCGACGAGCTGGTGGTCACCGGGCGCACCGAGACCCGCACCTTCGAGGACCTGAGCAAGCTCGAGCGCATCCTGGCCGAGCTGCGCGCCGCCGAGGCGGCGCAGCTGCGCTACCTGTCCAGCATGGACAACTCGGCGCTGGCCGATTTCGCCGCGATCCGCAACCGCACGCTGCCGCAGCTGGCAAGCCTGCGCGCGCGCGTCACCGACTGGCGGCAGCAGCAGCGCGTCACCCAGCTGCGCAACCTGGTCACGCGCCGCTTCGAGCTGTGGTCGGAGGCCATGGCGCTGCGCCGCTCGCAGGGCGCCGCCCAGGCGCGCGCCTTCGCCGCGGCCAGCGAGCGCACCGAGATCGCGGCCGACATCCAGCGCCGGGTGGACGAGTTCAAGCTGCTCGAGCTGGACCTGATCGAGCGCCGCCAGGCCGACACCGCGGCCAATGCCGCGACCGCCTCCTTCCTGATCACCTGGGGCAGCGTGCTGGCGATGGTGCTGCTGCTGTGGGCCATGGTGGTGATCCACCGCTACCAGGTGCAGCGCCAGGCGGCGGAGGCGGCGCTGCGCGCGAGCGAACGGCAGATGCGCCTGGTGACCGACGCGATGCCCGCGCTGATCGGCTACCTGGACCGCGACCAGCGCTTCTCCTTCCACAACCGCGGCTTCGCCGACTGGTTCGGCGGCGAGGCCGGCCCGTTGCAGGGACGCCGGCTGGACGAACTGCTGCCGGGCCCCGCGGCCGCGGTGGTGCGCATGCATTTCGAGGACGCGCTGCGCGGCGAGCCCTCGCACTTCGGCTTCCGGCTGGCGCGCGACGGCGGCGCTGGCTCCCACGTGGAGGCGGACCTGTCGGCCAGCCTGGTGCCGCACAAGGACGAGGACGGGCGCGTGATCGGCTGCTACGTGCTGGTGACCGACATCTCCGACCTGAAGGAAGTCGAGCGCATGAAGGCGGCCTTCGTGTCCACCGTCAGCCACGAGCTGCGCACGCCGCTCACCTCGATACGCGGCTCTCTCGGCCTGCTGTCGGGCGGCGTGACCGGGGCGCTGCCGGAGGCCGCGCGCAAGCTGGTGGACATCGCGCGCGACAACTGCGAACGCCTGGTGCGGCTGGTGAACGACATCCTCGACAGCGAGAAGATGGCCTCGGGCAAGATGGTGTTCGACATCCGGGCGCTGGAACTGCGCGCGCTGCTGGAGCAGGCGCTCAAGGGCATCGAGGGCTACGCATCCAGCCTGCAGGTGCAGGCGGTGCTGGAATCCGTGCCAGACGAGCCGGCCTGGACGCAGGCCGATACGGACCGCCTGCAGCAGGTGGCGGCCAACCTGCTGTCCAATGCCTGCAAGTTCTCGCCCGCGGGCAGCGTGATCGGCGTGTCGCTGCGGGCGGCCGGCGGCGCATGGCGGGTGTCGGTGGCCGACCGCGGGCCGGGCATCCCCGAGGCGTTCCGCGACAAGCTGTTCCAGCCGTTCTCGCAGGTGGACGCCTCCGACTCGCGCAAGCGCGGCGGCACGGGCCTGGGCCTGTCGATCTCGCGCGCCATCGTCGAGCGCATGGGCGGTCGCATCGGCTTCGACCCGCGCGAGGGCGGCGGCACGGTGTTCTGGTTCGAGCTTCCGCAGTCGGCCCCGGCCTGAGACAATTCACCCTCCCGTCCCGGTACAGTCACCCATGCCCGCCAAGCTCGAACGCATCATGCTGGTCGAGGACGACCACGACATACGCACCATCGCGGAGATGGCGCTGCAGATGGTGGGCGGCTACGCGGTGCGCGCCTGCGATGGCGGCGAGGCGGCGCTGGCCGCGGTGCAGGAGTTCAAGCCGCAATTGATCGTGCTGGACGTGATGATGCCCGGCATGGACGGACCGACCACGCTGGGCCGGCTGCGCGCGCTCCCGGCGGCGGCGAACGTGCCGGTGGTGTTCCTCACCGCCAAGGTGCAGCCGGAGGAAGTCACCGCGCTGCGCGCGCTGGGCGCGGTCGAGGTGGTGGCCAAGCCCTTCGACCCGATGACCCTGGGGGCGACGCTGGCCGCGATCTGGGAGAAGAACGGAAGCTGAGCGCGGGGCCTCCGTCCCGGGCGCTCCGGCCCGGGTGCCCGGACCTTGGCGCCCTCTCCGTACACTTTCCCTCGGTTGCCGCCTGCTGGCGGCCGCGCCCCTACTTTCCGCGTACCAGGGACAGGATGCCGGCGCGATCCAGCCCGGCGATCCCCATGGTGGCGGAGGTGCGGCCCTTGGCGCGGTAGTCGGTGCCGGTGAGCGACACGCCCAGTTCGAACAGCGCGGATGCGGTGGGCACGGCCACGCCCGCGGCATCGGCGAAGGCCATGAAGGGCAGCAGTCCGTGGCCGAAGTCCTCGAGGTAGTAACGGTGGCCGAGCGAATCCGGCGCCTTGATGCGCTTGTTCGCCTCGCCGCCGGCGATGGCCGCGACGAAGTCGTCCTCGTTGGTCACCGAGGCCTCGACCGAGCCGATCTTCTTCATCTCGCCGATCACGCTCGGCAGGTCGTGGCCGAAAGCCTTCGCGACCGCGCGGCGCTCGTCGTCCAGCGCCTTCATCACCCGCGCCACGCCCGGGGTCATGCCCTCGACGTAGAAGGTGAAATCGCCCTTCCTCGCCTCCACCCAGCACGCGCCGAGGATGGCGCCCGGCGGGTGCAGGATCATGTTCGGGTTGGCCAGCCCCACTTCCAGCACGTCGCGCGCGCGCTGCACGCCGGGGAACAGCGTCATCGCCACCTCGACCGCCTTGTCGCCGCCGGGCAGGCAGCCGGCGCGCAGGAAGCGCGCGCGCCCGGTCGTGGTCACGCGCTGCGGCTGGTACTTGCGCGCGATGTAGGTCAGCGAGTTGAAGTCGGCGACGGGCGGCATGCTGCCCGGCCGGGCGGCGCGCCAAGCCGTGGTGAACTCCAGTGCGCCGCCGGTGTGACCGGGGTTCAGCACCACCGGCACCGAGGCGTCCATGCCGGCCGCCGCCAGCGCGCTGGCCACCGCGACATGCGAGAAGGTCGGCAGGGTGCAGACCACCGCCTCGGCGCCGCGGATGGCGGCCGCGAGGTCGGTGGTGATCAGCGCCGGCTTGGCGAAGCCCTCGCCGAGGATGCCTTCGTACTCCACGCCGCCGATCTGCTGGAACGGCGCCAGCGTGGAGGGCGAACGGTTCCACAACGCGACCTCGTGCCCCGCGCGGGTGAGTTCGGCGACGGCCGATGCGCCGCCCGAGCCTGCGCCAATGATGGTGACTTTCATGCTGCTGCCTCCTGCTGGCCGCCGGTTACGCGATCCGGGCCGTGGTCGGGCCCGGAACCGCACGGCGGCGCGGTTAGTGGTCCTTCGATGCGCCCCTGGCCTCGAGCATGTCCCGCACCGGCCGCATGCAGGAAGGGAACACGGGCGCGAGGCCTGGCTCCGCAAGCGGCTCAAGCCAGCGTTCGGGCAGGGACGGTATGCGGGGCAAGGCGGTGGTCTACCAGGTGGGTTGCGGCCGGCGGCAACGCACGCTCCGGCCGTCACGTAGTGTGATCACAGCCACACCGGGTGTCAAGGCACGCGCCCCTGCCGCGCGCCGCGTTGACGGACCCCGCCCTTGTGATCACAATCGCGCATCACGCGGCCGCACCGGCCGCCGACATCCCCGGTGCGCGACAACCGCGACAACCCATGGCCAGCCCCAGGAAATCCCCCGCGACACGCGCGAAGTCCGCCAAGGGCCCCGCCGTCCGCGCAACCGCGCCGGTCGCGCGCCGCCGCGGCGAGTTGCAGGACCGCGTGGTCGCGCAGCTGCGCCGCGGGCTGATGATCGGCGCCTTCGTGCCCGGGCAGACGATTTCCCTGCGCAAGCTGGCGCAGGACCTGGGCGTGAGCCCCATGCCGGTGCGCGAGGCGATCAACCAGCTCACCGCCGCCAACGTGCTGGAGATGCTGCCCAACCGCAGCGTCTGCGTGCCGCGCATGACCCCGGCGCGCTTCGCGGAACTGGCGAAGGTGCGCGAGATGCTGGAAGGCATGGCGGCCGAGAACGCCTGCCGCAACGCCGATGCGAAACTGGTCAAGCGGCTGGTGGCGATCCACGCCGACATGCTGCGCGCCATCCGCGAGCGCAACATCGTCGCCTGCCTGGCCAAGAACCAGCAGTTCCACTTCACGCTCTACCAGGCGGCCGACTCGACCGTGCTGCTGCCGCTGATCGAGCCGCTGTGGCTGCAGGCCGGGCCCATCATGTACTTCTCGCTGATCTCGCCGGACATGCCCTGGGACGCGGGCGCGCACACCGAGGTGCTCAAGGCGCTGCGCCGGCGCGACGCGCTGGCGGCGCGCCGCGCGGTGGAACGCGACATCCGCGACACCGCGAGCTTCCTGCTCAAGTCCTCGGCCTTCCGGCTCGCGGCCGGCCCGCTGGACGAACTGCGCCGCGAACTGCACGCCTGACCCCTCCAACCCCGCACCGAACCCGAAAGGATCTCCCATGGCCGGTACCGTCGACGCAAGGCTCCAGCAACTCGGCATCACCCTGCCCCAGGTGGTGGCGCCGCTCGCCAACTACGTGCCGGTGGTGCGCACCGGCAACCTGGTGTTCGTCTCCGGCCAGATCACCATCCTCAACGGCAAGGTGGAGTTCGTCGGCAAGCTGGGCCGCGAGTTCACCGTCGAGCAGGGCAAGCAGGCGGCGCGCCTGTGCGCGCTGAACGTGATCGCCCAGATGCGCCTGGCGCTGGAAGGCGACCTGGACCGCGTGGTGCGCTGCGTGCGCGTGTGCGGCTACGTCAACGGCCTGCCCGAATTCACCGAGCAGCCTGCCGTCATCAACGGCGCCTCGGACGTGATCGTCGAGGTGTTCGGCGAAGCCGGACGGCACTCGCGCGCCGCGGTCGGCATGGCCTCCCTGCCCATGGGCGTGGCCGCCGAGGTCGAGGCCGTATTCGAGGTGAAGTGACGGCGGCCGATGGCGTGGCAGTCGCCGCGCGCGCGCCCATGCTCCTGCTGGCGGGTTTCCCGGGCAGCGGCAAGGCCACGCCACCGGGCGGCGCCACGGTGCCTCAGCGCTTGAGGGCCTTGGCGAGGAAGCGGTCCAGCTGGTCGGCGAAGGCCTTGCGGTCGGAGGCATCCATGGTCGGCGGGCCGCCGGTCTGGACGCCGCTGGCGCGCATCTGGTCCATGAAGTCGCGCATGGTCAGGCGCTCGGCGATGGTCTCGGGCGAGAAGAACTCGCCGCGCGGGTCCAGCGCATGGGCGCCGCGCGCGATCACGTCGGCCGCCAGCGGGATGTCGGCGGTGATCACCAGGTCGCCGGCCTGCACGCGGCCGGTGATCTCGGCATCGGCGACGTCGAAGCCACGCGGCACCTGCAGCGCGCGGATGTGCGGCGAGTACGGCACGCGCAGCAGCTTGTTGGCCACCAGGGTCATGCCGGTCGCGGTGCGGTCGGCGGCCCGGAACAGGATGTCCTTGATCACCCCGGGACAGGCATCCGCGTCCACCCATATGTGCATCGAGCCGCCCGTCAATCGTAGTTTGTGCTGGTGCCGTACAGCACGGTGTCGCCCGGGTCCACGGTGATGACGAATTCCAGGTTCTCGATCAGCGTGCGCATGGCTTGCCTCAAAGGATGCTGTCATTCCCGCGCAAACGGGAATCCAGCGGCTTGCGCAAACGACACCGGGTTCCCGCTTTCGCGGGAACGACGTTCAGCTCCGCTCGCATCAACTCACTGCGCATCAAACCGCTTCCAGACCGGCAGCTCAACGGCAAGCGGGCATTCCGAAACGCCGGTGACGTCATTCCCGCGAAAGCGGGAATCCAGCGACTTTTGCAAACGACACCGGGTTCCCGCTGCCTCGGGAACGACCTGAAACTTACCGGACGACCAGCAGCTTGTCGGTGTCGGCGTAGTCCGACAGCAGCTCGCAGCCGGTGGCCGTGACCAGGGCCATGTCCTTGTTCTGCATGCCGTAGCCGTAGCCGGTCTGGTAGCACAGCGGCTCGAAGCCCAGCACCATGCCCTCCTCCAGGATCGCGTCCTCGCCGGGGCGGCCGAGGATGGGCGTCTTGCCGAGGTAGGGATCCTCGTGCAGGTGCAGGCCGATGCCATGGCCGACGAAGGAGATGGGCGGCAGCTTCATCTCCGCCAGCTTGGCGATGAAGGCGTTGTAGATCGCGAGGCAGGACGCACCCGGCTTGATCATGTCCATCACCAGGTACTTGCACTCGACCAGGTGGGCCCAGATGCGGTCGGCCATCTCGGGGGACTTCTGCACCACCGCCGTGCGGCACACGCCCGCCTGGTAGCCGGAGATCACCGAGAAGATCTCCACGCGGCAGACGTCGCCGGTCACCAGCTTGCGCTCGGACGGGCCGACGTTGGGCAGCTGGCTGCGCTCGCCGGTGGCGACGATCAGCAGCTTGAACTGCTCGGCGCCCAGCGAGTAGACATTGCGCGTCAGGTGGCCGGCGATGTCCATCTCGGTGTCGCCCGCCTTGACCGAGGCAAGCGCATCCGTGATCGCCTGGTCGGCGATGCGAGACAGCCGGCGCAGCAGCGTGATCTCGGAGGCGGTCTTGATCTGTCGCATGCGGTGCAGGATGGCCTCGCTGCCGGAGAAGGCGGCCCTGGGCAGGTACTTGCGCAGCCGGTCCATGTCGCCGGCGGGCAGGTAGTCCATCTCGATGCCGATGCGGCCCGACGTCAGGCCCATGGACGAGAGCTGGTCGGCCAGCACCGCCATCGCGTCGTCCGAGAACTCGGCCCAGATGCGCGCCGGCGTGTCCGGCTCGCGCCGCTTGATGGTGCTGGCTTCCATGTCCACCGCGAAGATCTGCGTGCTGCCGTCGGCGGCCACGATCACCATCGCGTGGCGGTGGCGGATCAGCGGCTGCGAGGGCACGACGAAGCCGGTGAGGTAGGCGAAGTTCTCCGGCGAGCAGGACACCATGGCGTCCAGGCCGTGCTGTTTCATGGCCCGCACCTGGCGGTCGATGATTTCCTTGTTCATGTCAGTCCTTCACCAGGTATTTGCGGATCTTGGCTTCGTCGACCGCGATGCCCATGCCGGGGGTGTCCGGCACTTCGATCGCCCCGTCCACCAGCTTCATGGGCGCGGCCAGCAGGTCGTCCTTGTAGTAGATGCCGCCGACCTGGCCGGACTGGAACTCCGCCGGCGTGGACACCGGGATCACGCAGGACAGCGTCACCGCCGGGCAGGCCGCGGCCAGCTGCAGGTTGGCGAGGTTGCCCACGCCCATCTCGATGGAGCCGTTGACGTTGCAGATGATGCCGGCCGCGCGGCACACCGCGCCGACTTCCATCGCCTTGTACAGGCCGCCGGGCTTGGTGGTGTAGATGGACACGATGTCCACGTAGCCGCGCTCGATGATCTGGATCGCGTCGTGCGCGTTCCAGGCCGATTCGTCGGCCATCACCGGCGTGTCGATGGCGCGCGCCACCTCGGCGATGCGCTCGATGCCCATGCAGGGCTGCTCGGCGTACTTGAGCCGCACCTTCTCCATCTCGCGCAGCGTGGTCACCGCCTCGCCGGTGGTCTTGTAGCCCTCGTTGGCGTCCACGCAGATGTCCATGGCCTCGCCCGCGGCGGCGCGCACCCGGCGCACGACTTCGATGTCGCGCTTGGCATCCACGCCGATCTTGACCTTGATGGTGCGTATGCCCTCGGCGGCAACCTGGGCGGCCTCGGCCTCGGCTTCCTCGGGCGTCAGCAGGCCGATGGAATGCGTCACAGGCACCTTCGCGCGCGCCTTGCCGCCCAGCAGCATGTGCACCGGCACGCCCAGGCGCTTGCCGGCCAGGTCGTAGGCGGCGAACTCCACCGCCGCCTTGGCGTAGGGAAAGCCCTTGATCGCCGCGTCCATGCGTGCGTGCAGCTCGACGATGTTGGCGGTATCCACGCCCAGCACCGCGGGCACCAGGTAGCGGTTCACCACCAGTTCGGCGATCGGCACCGACTCGCCGAAGTAGCGCCCGAACTCCCCGCCCCAGTCCTTGAGCGCCGCCGCCTCGCCCCAGCCGACGCGCCCGTCGGAGTCGGTCATCTTCACCAGCATGTAGCGGCCGATGACTTCGGTCAGGCCGGTCCACTTGTGTTCACGCCGGGTCGGCAACTGCACGACCAGCGTTTCGATCGACTTGATGGTGCTCAAGAAGGGTTCTCCGGAAAGCGGGAATGGCGCGCGGGTGTGATCACAGGCTGTGATCCTTGCACGGTCGGGGGATTCTCGCGGCGCCCCCGGGGGGTGTCAAGCCGCCGCCGCGACGACCGTCTATGCCCCGGCCTGCTTCTGCGCCGGCACGTTGACCAGCGCCACCGCCACCACGGTCATCACCATGCCCACCAGCGCGAGGCCGGCGAAGGTCTCGCCGAACATCAGCCAGGCCAACGCCGCCGTCGTCGGCGGCACCAGGTACTGGAAACTCGCCACCCGCGTCACCGCACCCCGGCGCAGCAGCAGGGTGAGCAGCGAGATCGCGCCGATCGACAGCACCAGGACCAGCCAGGCCAGCGACAGGATGAAGGTGCCGGTCCACTCGACCCGGTTGTCCTCCAGCAGCAGGGCGAACGGGGCCACCAGCACCAGCGCGCCGATGAACTGGATCACCGAGCCGCTGCGCAGGTCCAGTTTCGGGCAGAAGCGCTTCTGGTAGACCGCTCCCATGGTGAAGGACACCAGCGCGAAACCGGCCGCGGCGACCGACACCACCGACAGGCCCTCCAGGCTGAGCTTGCGCTCCAGCACCAGCGCGACGCCGGCCAGTCCCAGCACCAACCCCGCCCACTGCCGGGACGTGACGCGCTCGCGCAGCACCGGCGCGGCGACGAAGGCGGTGAGTATCGGTTGCATGCCGCAGATCAGGGCCACCAACCCGGCCGCCATGCCGGTCTTGAGCGCGGTGAACACGCCGCCGAGGTAGCCGCCGTGCAGCAGCGCGCCGGACACCGCGACGTGCAGCAGCGCCATGCGGCCCTGCGGCCAGGGCGCGCGCCAGGCCAGCGACACCGCCGTCATCAAGGCGATCACGGCGACGAAGCGCAGCACCAGGAACGTGAGCGGGTCCGCATACGGCAACCCGGCCTTGGTGACCACGAAGCCGGTGCTCCACAGGAAAACGAACACGGGCGGCATGAGCAGGAGCAGCAAATCGCCATGCCCGTTCCCGGGCGGCGCGCTATGCGGCGGTGCATGGTCAGGCGGGGAAGGCGACTCGGCCTTGGAGTTCATTGGGCTTGTTTTTCAATGCTTTATGTGAAAGTGTTCACTAACAGTCGCATGTCCACACAGTGCGTCGGGTAAATACGTAAGGTGCTGTTAAATATAGGTATTACTACGCAAGAGGCGCGGGGGACCCGAACTATGCTGCGTTGCAATAAAAAGGGCTTGACTTGCCCGGGGGTCATGCCCATAATTGGAGTTGTTGCAGCGCACAACCTCGCTGCCGAGCACCAAAGCAACGCGCCGTCAAAAGCGGCCAACCGATCAGCTGTAGAACGACCACCCAAGGAGATACTACATGTACGTCACCCCCGAGCAAATCCTGGCGGCGAACAAAGCTGGCGCTGAAGCCCTTTTGTCCATCGCCAACACGCAATTCGCCGCTTTCGAGCGCCTGTCCGCCCTGCAGTTCAACGCCACCAAGCAGGCGTTTGAAGACAGCGTCAGCCTCACCAAGTCGCTGCTGGCCGCCAAGGATGTCCAGGAAGTCGTGAACCTGAACGCCGCCGCCGCCCAGCCGTCGCTGGAGAAGGCCATCGCCTACTCGCGCAGCGTGTACGAGCTGGCCGCGCAGACCCAGGGCGAAATGAACAAGTACGTCGAGTCGCACGCCGGCGAGTTCAACAAGTCGGTTGCCGGCCTGCTGGACAAGGTCACCAAGAACGCCCCGGCCGGTTCCGATGTCGCCGTCGCCGCGGTGAAGTCCGCCCTGGCCGCCGCGAACTCCGCGTACGACAGCATGACCAAGGTCGCCAAGCAGGCGACCGAGATCGCCGAGGCGAACTTCGCCGCGGTGACCACCGCCGCCAAGGACGCCCGCAAGAAGGCGGCCTAAGCACCACGGCACCAAGCACTGCACCTGCGGTACCCCTCCTCCTCTCTGTAGGTGCAAACCAGGCCCCGGTTGGCAACAACCGGGGCCTGTTCTTTTGCAGGCCCCGGTTCGTGAAAGCGGTCCGGGGCCTGACCTTTCGCGGGCCCCGCTTCTGCTACGCTGGCCCGTCCTGACGCACAGCGCTTCCCGCCCATGGCCCTGCTAGGCCGCCTGTTCAAGCAACTCGCCTCCCGCCCCGCCCGCGATTCCCTGCTGGTGATGGACTCGATGTTCCCGAACCTGATGACCGCGTTCCGGGTGGCGGAGTACACGCACTTCCTCGAGTCGCTGCCGAACGCGCGCGTGCTCTCGCTGGCCGACGACTACCCGCAGCACCATGCCGCCTATGCCGCGCTGCATCCCGGCGCGGCGAAGCGCGTGCAGGCCTGGACGCCGGACCAGCCGCTGCCGCCCGCGCGCCTGGGCTATGCGGTGTTCCTCAACGGCGCGTCCTACTTCCAGTCGCATTTCGAGGCGGCCGGCATGCCCTTCGCGACCACGCTCTACCCGGGCGGCGGTTTCGGCGTGGACGCCCCGGCCTCGGACGCCAAGCTCGCGCGCCTGTTCGATTCCGCGCTGATGCGCGCCATCATCGTGACGCAGCCCTCGACCCTGGACTACCTGAAGGCCAGGGGCCGGGGCGACGACCCGCGCATCCACTACCTCTACGGCATGGTGGTGCAGCCCGAGTACTTCACGCCGCTGCCCGATGCCATGCGCCCGCGCCACGGCCTCGACAAGGACACGCTGGACATCGGCTTCGTCGCCTACAAGTACATGCCCGGCGGCGTGGACAAGGGCTATCCGCTGTTCATCGCCGCCGCGAAGGCCATCGCGCGCGCGCTGCCCCGGGCGCGCTTCCACGTGGTCGGCAACTTCGGCCCGGACGACGCCCCGCTGCACGGGCTGGAATCACGCCTGCAGTTCCACGGCCCGCAGCACACCCGCGCCCTGCGCGCGCTGCTCGCGACGCTGGACATGGTGGTCTCCCCCAACCAGGCGCGCCTGTTCTCGGGCGATCCCGGCAAGACCGACGGCTTTCCCACCGGCTCCAGCATGGAGGCGTCGCTGTGCGGTGCCGCCATCCTCGCGACGGACGAGCTGGCGCAGAACCGGCATTACGCCGACGGCAGCGAACTCATCGTGGTCCCGCCGGACGCGGCGGTGATCGCGGAACGCGTGGTCACGCTCGCAGCGGACCCGCAGGTGCTCGCCGCGCTCGGCGAGGCCGGGCGCGCGCGCAGCCTCGCGCTTTATGCGCCCGGGGCGCAGCTGGGCAGGCGCCTGGCCATCCTGCGCGCCTGCATGGCCTGAGCCGCTGCCCAGGCCACCCTGTCGTCATTCCGCCGACGCTCAGTCCGCCTTCGCGCCTGAGTCGCGCACCACCTTGCCCAGCCGCCCGGTGTCGGCCGCGCCCAGCGCCGCCAGTTCCTCGGGCGTGCTGGTGACCACGTCCAAGCCCTGGTCGGTGAAGCGCTTGGCGATCTCCGGGTTGCGCAGCGCGCGCACGAACTCGTCGTTCAGCCGCCGCACCACCGGCTGCGGCGTGCCGGCCGGCGCGTACAGCGCGAACCAGAAGTCCAGGTCCACGCTGGGATAGCCGGCCTCGGCCATGGTGGGCGTGTTGGGGAAGAAGCGGTGGCGGTTCTTGGACGGCATGCCGATGGCGCGCAGCCTGTTGTCGCGCACGTGCGGCGACGCGGTGATCACCGCGTCGAAGAACAGGTCCACGCGGTTGGACAGCAGGTCCTGCAGCGCCGGGGCCGAGCCCTTGTAGGGCACGTGCGCGAACTGGCCGCCGGTCACCGACTTGAACATCTCGCCCAGCAGGTGCCCGCCCGCGCCCACGCCCTGCGAGGCGAAGGTCAGCGGCTTGGTGCGCGACATCGCGACCAGGTCGGCCACGGTCTTCGCCGGGCTGTCCGGATGCACCACCAGCACGTGGCTGGTGGAGATCATCAGCGTGATCGGCGCGAAGTCCTTCACCGGGTCGTAGGGCAGCTTGGAGTACAGCGCGAGGTTCACCGCATGCGTGGCCGCGTGGCCCATCAGCAGGGTGTAGCCGTCGGCCGCGGCGCGCTTCACCGTCTCGGCGGCGAGGATGCCGCCGGCGCCCGGCTTGTTGTCGACCAGCACCTGCTGGCCCACGCTCTCCGACACCTTGGCCCCGACCACGCGCGCCACCGGGTCGGTCACGCCGCCCGGCGGGAACGGCACCACCACGGTGATCGGCCGCGCCGGGAAGGCCTGCGCGACCGCCAGCGTGCTCCATGCGACCGATGCGGCCACCAAAGCGGCGGCGGCACCGATGCGCCCGACTGTTGCTCTCCTCATGGCAGGTTCTCCTTGATGGTTGGCCTTGGTGGAATCGGGTCCGCCCGCAGGCCCAGCAGGCGTACCGCGTTGTCCTTCAGGATCTTCGGCCTCACCTCGGGGCGGATGCCGATGGTGTCGAAGTCGGCCAGCCAGCGCTCCGGGGTGAACAGCGGGAAGTCGGTGCCGAACAGCACCTTGTCGCGCAGCAGCGTGTTGGCGTACTGCACCAGCAGCGGCGGGAAGTACTTCGGCGACCAGCCCGACAGGTCGATGAAGACCTGCGGCTTGTGCAGCGCGATGGACAGCGCCTCTTCCTGCCAGGGGAAGGACGGATGCGCCATCACGATGGGCATGCCGGGAAAGTCCACCGCCACGTCGTCCAGGTACATCGGGTTGGAGTACTTCAGGCGGATGCCGCCGCCGCGCGGCATGCCCGCGCCGATGCCGGTCTGGCCGGTGTGGAACACGGCCGGCAGGCCGGCCTCGGCGATCACCTCGTACAGCGGATAGGCCATGCGGTCGTTCGGGTAGAAGGCCTGCGCGGAAGGATGGAACTTGAAGCCGCGCACGCCCCAGTCGCGGATCAGCGCGCGCGCCTCGGCCACGCCCTCCGCGCCGCGCGCCGGGTCGATGCTGGCGAACGGGATGGCGACGTCGGCATGTTCCGCCGCGGTCTCGGCGACTTCCTCGTTGGGCACGCGCGCCAGGCCCATGGTGCGCTCGCAATCCACCGGGAACACCACGAAGGCCATGTTGCGCGAGCGGTACTGCTCGGCCATCTGCGCGACCGTAGGATGCTTGGCCTCGTAGCGGAAGTAGCGTCCCTTGGCCTCGTCCCAGGCCTGCGCCGCGGCATCCGGCAGCACGCGCGCGGACACCTCGGCATGCGTGTGCATGTCGATCGCCACCACCCGGTCGGCGTCCACGCGGCAGCGGTAGGCGGTCATGGCGTCGCGCTCATTCCGCGGCAAGGAGGACGCCGGGGCCGGCGGCATACAGCCGCTCCACCTCGGCGGCGCGGTGCTTGAGCACCGCGCGCTGGTTGATCGAGCCCTTGTCGGTCATCTCGCCCACGTCCAGCGAGGGCGGCACGTCCATCAGCAATGCGGCTTCGATGCGCGTGGCGCTGCCGGTGGCGGCCCGCTTCAGGCGCGCCAGCAGCGCGCGGAACGGCGCCACCACCGCGGGGTGCGACAGCACCTGCGCCGGCGCGGCGGCATCGCCCAGGCCGCTGGCGGCGCGGCACGCGGGCATGAAGGGAAACACCAGCACCCGGATGTCGTCGCGGTCGTGTCCTGCGATCACCACGTCCTGCACCAGCGGCGCGCCCTCGGCGATGAAGCGCGCGCGCATCGGGCCGACGCTGACCCAGGTGCCGGTGGCGAGCTTGAAGTCCTCGGCCACGCGACCGTCGAACAGCAGGCCCTTGCCCGGGTCGGCCGGGTCGACGAAGCGCACCGCGTCGCCCATGCGGTAGTAGCCCTCGTCGTCGAAGGCCGCGCGCGTGATCTCCGGGGCGCGCCAGTAGCCCGGCGTGACGTTCGGGCCGCGCACCCGGATCTCCAGCTTCTCCCCCGAGGGCACCAGCTTCAGCTCCTGCCCCGGGATGGGCAGGCCGATGTTGCCCGAGCTGCCCGCCTCCCAGTTGGCGAAGGTCACCGAGGGCGCGGTCTCGGTCGCGCCCAGCCCGGTGATCATCAGGATGCGCTCGCCGACGGTGGCGATGGCCAGCCGGTCCAGCGCGTCCCACACGTGCTGGGACAGGCCCGCGCCGGCGTAGAACAGCATCTTCACGCGGCTGAAGAAGCGCTCGCGCAGCGCGGCGTCGTGTTCCATCTGCGCCACTAGCAGCTCGAAGCCCTTGGGCACGTTGAAGTACACCGTGGGGGCGACCTCGCGCAGGTTGGCCACCGTCCTGTCCACCAGCCCGGGCAGCGGCTTGCCCTCGTCGATATAGAGCGTGCCGCCGTAATGCAGCACGAAGCCG
>CAIVVS010000043.1 GCA_903909415.1 uncultured Pseudomonadota bacterium
CCCGGAGTTTCCGGGCGGCAGATGACCGCGGCATGACGACGCCGTGAAACGCGCATGACAGCGACGCCCCGGACGCCTAGCCCCGGTCGCGACCGCGCCACGTGACCAGGGTGATGCCGGCCAGCACCAGCGCCACCGCGGCGACGAAGGTCGCGCTCAGGCGCTCGCCCAGGAACACCACGCCGAACAGCACCCCGAACAGCGGCGACAGGAAGGTGTAGGCCGACATGCGCGACGCGTAATAGCGCGTGAGCAGCCAGAACCACACGAGGAAGCTGGCGAAGGCCACCACCACGCCCTGGAACACCAGGCTGGCCACCGCGGTGGCGGACCAGCGCACGACGCCGGGCTCGCCGATCGCCACCGAGATGACGGGTAGCAGCAGCGCGGACACGGCGAGCTGGTAGAACAGGCACTTGGTGCCGGTGACCGCAGACAGCTTCGTCGCGCGTATCCACACCGTGGTCGCGCCCCACAGGAAGGCGGCGATGAGGCCGAACGCGTCGCCCAGCAGCGACACCCGGTCGGCGCCGAAAAAGCCCTCGGAAAACGCGACGAACACCCCGGCGAACGCCAGCAGCACGCCGGCCCACTGGCGCGGACCGATGTGCTCGCCGGGCACGAACAGCGCGAGGCCCATCACCACGAAGCAGGGCGCAAGGTTGACGAACACCACCATGCGCGAGGCGGCGGTCAGCGCCAGGCCGCTGAACAGGAACGCGAACTCCGCGGCGAACAGCAGCCCCGCCCCCAGGCCGGCATACAGCGTGCCGTCGCGCCCGAACAGTTCGATCTTCTGCCAGCGCGCCCAGGCCAGCAGCAGCACGGTGGACAGGATGGAGCGCAGCCCGCCCTGCATCACGCCGGAGATGTCCGGCAGCGCCCACTTCACCGTGACCTGCTGGAAGCCCCACACCATGGTGAGCAGCACCATCATGGTGATGGCGCGGTCGTCCAGCGCGCGGCGCTGCGGATCGTTCACCGCGCGGTCCCGCGACGTCCCGCCAGGCTCACCTGCCGCTCATTTCGGGAAGTACGACGTGAGCCGCTCGACCTCGTTCTTCGAGCCCAGGATCACCCCGACGCGCTGGTGCAGCTCGCGCGGGGCCAGGTCCATGATCCGGCCGGTGCCGTTGGTCGAAGCGCCGCCGGCCTGCTCGACGATGAAGGACATGGGGTTGGCCTCGTACATCAGGCGCAGGCGCCCTTCCTTGTGCTTGGCGTCGGCCGGGTACATGAAGATGCCTCCGCGACACAGGATGCGGTAGACGTCGGCCACCATCGAGGCGACCCAGCGCATGTTGAAGTCCTTGCCGCGCGCACCACCCTTGCCCGCCAGGCACTCGTCGATGTAGCGGGTCACCGGCTCGGGCCAGTTGCGCCGGTTGGACATGTTGATCGCGAACTCGGCGGTGTCCGCGGGAATGTGGATCCCGGGATTGGTCAGTATGAAGCTGCCCATCTCGCGGTCCAGCGTGAACGCGACCGTGCCGTTGCCCACGGTGAGCACCAGCATCGTCTGCGGGCCGTACACCGCGAATCCGGCGGCCACCTGTTTCGTGCCCGGCTGGAGGAAGGCGGACTCGTCGGGCTGGTCCACGCTGTCGGGTGCGCGCAGTACCGAGAAGATCGTGCCCACGGACACGTTCACGTCGATGTTGGACGAGCCGTCCAGCGGGTCCATCAGCAGCAGGAATCCCCCGCGCGGGATGTGGCCCGGCATCTGGTGCGGGTGCTCCATTTCCTCCGAGGCCATGGCCGCGAGGTGGCCGCCCCACTCGTTGGCCTCGATCAGGATCTCGTTGGAAATCACGTCCAGCTTCTTCTGCGCCTCGCCCTGCACGTTGTCGGTGCCGGCACCGCCGAGGATGCCGCCCAGCGCGCCCTTGGAGACAGCGTGGCTGATCGCCTTGCAGGACCGGGCGACCACCTCGATCAGCAGGCGCAGGTCGGCCGTGACCGTGCCGTGGTTGCGCTGCTGTTCGACCAGGTACTGGGTGAGGGTGACGCGCTTCATGGACTTCCTCCCGGGGCGCCGCCGGCCTGCCGGCCGGGGCTTTCTTGTACGGATGTGGACGTGCGGACCGGCGAAACCGCGATTATCCGCGATTCAACGCAGGTGCAACAACGCGGCGTTTGACCGGGGACTACAATTCCGCGCAACCACCCACACCCCCCCCCGGGAGCATCCATGGACGCCTGCACGCCAACACCGACCACGCGACTTGCCGCGAGCCTTGCAACGCTGGCGGGATTGACGATGGGCCTGGCCTGCGCCCCGGGCGCATTCGCGCAGGACTACCCTTCCCGCCCGGTGCGCCTGGTCTCGCCGTTCCCGGCGTCCGGCCCGCTGGACGTGCTGGCGCGCATCTACGCGCAGAGGTTGTCGGAGAACTGGGGCGGCAAGCCGGTGGTGGTGGAGAACCGCGTCGGCGCCACCGGCACGATCGGCACCGACTCGGTGGCCAAGTCCGCACCCGATGGCTACACGCTGCTGTTCACCGTGGACCTGCCCATCGTGATGGCGCCGGCCCTCGTGCCGGTGCCCTACGACGTGAGGAAGGACCTCGCGCCCGTCGCGGCCGTGGCCGACGGCATGAACATGCTGGTGGTGCATCCTTCGACCGGCGTGAAGACGCTGTCCGAACTCGTGGCCGCCGCGAAGGCCAGGCCCGGCACGCTCACCTTCTCCTCGGCCGGCAATGCCTCGCCCGGCCACATGTGCGCCGAGATGATCAAGACGGCCGCGGGCGTCGCGATGACCCACGTGCCCTACAAGGGCGCCGCGCCCGCGATGACGGCGGTGCTCGCGGGCGAGGTCAGCATGTTCTGCGGGCCCATCCCGCAGAGCCTGCCGCACGTGCGGGCGGGCAAGGTGCTCGCGCTCGGCACCACCGGAGCCAAGCCCTCGCCGCTGACGCCCGAGGTGCGCCCGCTGTCGGCAACCTTCCCCGACGTGGTGTTGTCCAACTGGTACGCGATGTTCGCTCCGGCGCGCACGCCGTCCGCGGTGCTCGCCACGCTGCAGGCGGCCGTCCGGCGGGTGCAAGAGGACCCCACCCTGGCCAGGCGCCTGGAGGAAAGCGGCCTGGATCCGCTCTGGCTGGGCCCGGCGGAGCTTGCGGGCGCGGTGGACCGCGACCTCGCGCGCTGGACCCGGGTGGTGAAGGCCACCGGCGTGAAGGCCGACTGACCGGACTGATCCCGGCCTGACGGCGTTGCGCCGCGGCGTAGAATCGCCGGCTTCGCGGGGCGCCTCTGCGCGCCCCGCCGTTCCACGACCCCGACACAAGGCAGCAACCGCAATGACCTCCACCGCCGCCAACCCGCTGTTCGACGAACTCAATCCCCTGCCGCGCCTTCTGATGGGGCCGGGGCCGATCAACGCCGACCCGCGCGTGCTGCGCGCGATGTCGGCGCAGCTGCTGGGCCAGTTCGACCCGCAGTTCCGCCAGTACATGCGCGAGACCATGGTGCTGTACCGGCGGCTGTTCGAAACCACCAACGAGTGGACCATGATCGTGGACGGCACCGCGCGCTCGGCGATCGAGGCGGTCATGGCCTCCATCATCGAGCCCGGCGATCGCGTGCTGGTCGCGAGCTTCGGGCGCTTCGGCCAGCTGAAGACCGAGATCGCGCGCCGCATCGGCGCTGAGGTCACCGTGGTCGAGGCGCCGTGGGGCACGGTGTTCGCACCGGAACAGATCGAGGCCGCGATCAAGAAGCACAGCCCCAAGCTGCTGGCGCTGTGCCAGGGCGACACCTCCACCACCATGCTGCAGCCGCTGGCCGACATCGGCCCGCTGTGCCGCCGCCTTGGCGTGTTCCTGCAGGTGGATGCGACCGCATCGATCTGCGGCACGCCGCTGCCGGTGGACGCCTGGCAGATCGACGCGGTGACCGCGGGCCTGCAGAAGTGCCTCGCCGGCCCGTCGGGCGCCGCGCCGGTGACCATGGGCAAGGCCTTCGCCGAGGCCATCTACCGCCGCCGCCACATCGAGGAAGGCCTGCAGCCGGCGGACTACCAGCCGGGCCCGGGCCGCCGCATCCTGTCGAACTACTTCGACATGGCCATGGTGATGGACTACTGGTCGGACAAGGCGTTGAACCACCACACCGAAGCGACCTCCATGCTGTACGCCTCGCGCGAATGCGCGCGCGTGTTCCTCGGCGAGGGACATGCCTCGGTGTACGCGCGCCACGCCGCGGCCAGCCGCGCCATTGTCGCCGGACTGGAGGCGATGAACCTGCAGGTCTACGGCGACAAGGCCAACAAGATGCCCAACGTCACCGGCGTGCACATCCCGGCGGGCGTGTCCGGCGACCGCGTGCGCTCGGCGATGCTGGAGGACTTCGGCATCGAGATCGGCACCTCCTTCGGCCCGCTGCACGGCAAGGTCTGGCGCATCGGCGCGATGGGCTACAACGCGCGCAAGGACGCGGTGCTGACCACCATCGCCGCGCTGGAGGCGGTGCTGGCGGCCGAGGGCCACCGCGCCACGCGCGGCGCCGGCATCGACGCGGCGCGCGCCGCCTACCGGGCCGCCTGACCCGGCGGGCCGGCAACACCAACCCAACCGCGAGCGCACCAGAATGGCCAAGCAGCCGAACTTCCTTTTCTTCATCACCGACCAGCACCGCGCCGACCACCTGGGCTGCTACGGCAACCCCATCGTGCGCACCCCGGTCCTGGACGCGCTCTCGAAGCGCGGCTGGACCAGCGACGAGTTCCACGTCGCCACGCCGATCTGCATGCCCAACCGCGCCTCGCTGATGACCGGGCGCATGCCCTCGCGCCACGGCGTGCGCCACAACGGCATCGAGCTGTCTCTGGACGAGACCGTGCTGCCGGAGGTGCTGCGCCAGGCCGGTTACGCCACCGCGCACGTGGGCAAGTCGCACCTGCAGAACATCGAGGTCAAGCCACCGCAGATTCCCAAACCCGGCGAGCCGAAGCTCGCGCGCCAGGCGCGCCGCGAGGGACCGGGCCTGCACGGACAGGAAGTCTGGAAGCGCTGGGAAGACCAGCCGGAGTTCGACATCACGACGCCGTTCTACGGCTTCGAGTCGGTGGACCTGTGCATCCACCACGCCGACGAGGAATTCGGCCACTGGCGCCGCTGGCTGCGCAGCCAGGTGAAGGATGCGGACAAGCTGGTCGGCCCGGAGAACGCCATCCCCACGCCGGAGATCGAACTCGCCAGGTGCCGCCAGGCCTGGCGCACGCGCGTGCCCGAGGAGCTCTACCCGACCAGCTGGATCGCCGACCGCGCCATCGCGCGCCTGCGCGAGGCCAAGTCAGGCGGCAAGCCCTTTTTCATGCACTGCTCCTTCCCCGACCCGCACCATCCCTACACGCCCCCGGGCAAGTACTGGGACATGTACCGCCCGGAGGACGTGCCGGCGCCGGCGTCCTACCACGCGAAGCACGTGAACCTGCCGCCGCACATCCGCCACCTGTACGGCGAGCGCGAGTCCGGCAAGGCGCTGAAGAACACCCAGGCGATCTTCGCCTGCAGCGAGCGCGAGGCCCGCGAGGCGATCGCGCTGAACTACGGTTCGATCAGCCTGATCGACCATTCCATCGGCCGGGTGCTGGCCGAGCTGGATGCGCTGGGCCTGGCCGAGGACACCATCGTCGTGTTCACCGCCGACCACGCCGATTTCATGGGCGACCACCAGCTGCTGCTCAAGGGACCGATCCACTACCGCGGCCTGACGCGCGTGCCTTTCATCTGGGCCGACCCGGCAGGCGCCGGGACCACGGCCGAGGGGGCGAAGGGGACGCGCTCCGCCGCGTTCGCGCAGACCATCGACATCTCCGCCACCATCCTGGCGCGCGCCGGCGTCGAAGCCTGGAACGGCCTGCAAGGCCGCTCGCTGCTGCCCTTGATGGACGGCAGCAAGGCCGCGGTGCGCGAATCCATGGTGATCGAGGAGGAAGGCCAGCGCTTCTACATGGGCTTCCCGGACCGGGTGCGCGCGCGCACGCTGCTGCACGGTACGGCGCGTGTCACCCTCTATGACGGCGTGGCCTGGGGCGAACTCTACGACCGCGCCAGCGACCCGGACGAATGCCACAACCTCTGGGACGAACCCGGCTCGAAGGCGCTGCGCGCGGAGATGACCGAGCGCCTGGCGCGCGCGATGGTCGAGCTGTCCGAGACCAGCCCCTACCCGACGGCCATCGCATGAGCGCGCACCAGCCCATCGCCGGCGCGCTGCGCGCCCTCGCGCGCTGCCTCGCCGCCGCATCCGGGCTCGCTTGCGCAGCGGCCGCCGCGCAGGCCTTCCCGTCCAAGCCGGTCACCCTGGTCGTGCCCTTCGTGGCCGGCGCGGCCAACGACGTGCTGGCACGGACGCTGGCCACCGAGATGAAGGAGGGCCTGGGCGCGGTCATCGTGGACAATCGCCCGGGGGCCAACGGCGGCATCGGCGCGGAGTTCGTCAAGCGCGCAGCGCCGGACGGACACACCCTGCTGGTCGCGCCCAACCAGTTCGCCATCCTGATGGCGATGGGCGCGAAACTGAATTACGACCTGGTGCGCGACTTCGATCCGGTGCTGCTCACCAACAACCTGCCGTTCTTCCTGGTGGTCAACACCGACGCACTGCCGGCGGGCTCGGTGAAGGAATTCATCGAGCTGGCGAAGGGCAAGGGCGAGGGCCTGTCCTACGGCTCGGCTGGCAACGGCTCGCCGCACCACCTCGCCACCGAGATGCTGCGCCTGCAGACCGGCGTCAGGGCGGTGCACGTGCCCTACAAGGGCATGGCCCAGGGCCTCCCGGACCTGCTGTCGGGCCGCATCCAGTTCGTGATCACCGGCTTTCCCGCGGTCGCCAACCACATGAAGGCCGGCAAACTGCGTCTGCTCGCCACCGTGGGCAGCGCGCGCTCGTCGCTGATGAAGGACGCACCGACCATGGCCGAGGCCGGCGTGCCGAACGTGGAGCTCGACGCCTGGCAGGGGGTGCTCGCGCCCGCCGGCACCCCGCGCGCAGTGGTCGCGCGGCTCAACACGGAGTTCAACCGGGTGCTGGGGCTGGCGGCGGTGCGCGACAAGCTCGCCGCGCAGGGCATCGACGTGGTGGGCGGCACGCCGGAGGCCTTCGCATCGCGCATCCGCGCCGACCTCGCCGCGATCTCCCGCGTGGTCAAGGCGGCGGACATCCGCGCGGACTGAGCGGACCTGCGCGGGCCTGGTCTAACCTGCGCGAACCTGCCCGAACCTGCGCGTCCCGGGCCGGACTGCCGCGCTATTTCGCCGTGAGCGAGCGCCAGTCGGGGTCGGGCAGCTCGGTGAACACCCGGCGCAGGCCCTCGCCCCACTCGCGGTGGATCATGCTGTAGTACGGATCGGTTTCCTCGATGCGGCGCCGCGTGCCGATCTTGAGCGTGTCGGTGTCGTACACCACCAGGTCGATCGGCAGGCCGACCGAGATGTTGGATCGCATGGTGGAATCGAAGGACACGAGCGCGCACTTGGCCGCCTCGACCAGCGACGAGGACCGGGTGACCACGCGGTCCAGCACCGGCCGTCCGTACTTGGTCTCGCCGATCTGCAGGAAGGGCGCGAGCGAACTCGCCTCGATGAAGTTGCCCTCGCTGTAGACCAGGAACAGGCGCGGCTCCTCGCCCTTGATCTGGCCGCCGACGATGAAGTTGGCGGTCGCATCCACGTTGGACTGCTGCAGGAACGTGCCGTCGCGCACCCGCACCTGGCGCATCGTCTCGCCGAGCAGCGTGGCCACGTCGTACATGGACTCGGCGGTCCACAGGCTCGCCCCCTCCTGCCGGCGGCTGTTCTGCTCCAGCAGCGCGATGGTGCTCTGGGTGATGGACAGGTTGCCCGAAGACAGCGCGACGATGACGCGGTCGCCCGCCTTCTCGAACACGCGCATCTTGCTGAACGAGGAGACATTGTCCACGCCGGCATTGGTGCGCGAATCAGACGCGAACACCATGCCTTCGTCCAGAACGATGCCTACGCAATATGTCATGCCGTGCCTGCCCTGCCTGCTTCCACCGGAGGCAGCAGGATAGGCCAAAACGACCGCCAGCGGCAATTCGGGGGACGCCGGTTTGCCCGGCGCGCGCTATCCGGGGCCGGGCTCAGGCCGGCGCGAGGAACTGGGCGTTCAACTCGGACTGGAGCCTGGCGTTTCCCTCGAGGAAGCCCTCGATCCACTCATGCAGGCCGACCTCGATGATGGACTCGATGCGCGAGTAACGCAGTTGCGAATAGATCTCGCCCGCGAGCCGGCCGGTCTCTCCCGTCGGCACGCCCCCGCCCAGGTGCTCGACGATGGCGTTCATGGACTGCATGCAGTTGTGCAGCGAGCAGGGAACGTCCTCGCGCAGGATCAGCAGCTCGGCGACGCGCCTGGGCACGATGATGTCGCGGTAGATCTTCCGGTAGGACTCGAAGGCGCCCACCGAGCGCAGCAGCGCGGACCACTGGTAGTAGTCCACCGCGCCGCCGACCTCCAGCACCGAGGGGAGCAGCGTGTGGTACTTCACGTCCAGGATGCGCGCGGTGTTGTCGGCGCGCTCCAGGAAGGTGGCGATGCGGATGAAACTGTAGCCCTCGTCGCGCAGCATGGTGCCGTAGGTGATGCCGCGGAACAGCTGCGAGCGCGTCTTCACCCACTCGAAGAACTCCGACACGCCCTGCGCCTCTATCGCCGCGTAGGTCGCGCTGCGCATCTCGATCCAGGTTCCGTTCAGGCACTCCCACATCTCGGCCGACAGCGCGCCGCGCTGGGCGCGGCCGTTCTCGCGCGCGGTGCGTATCGCCGAGTAGACCGATGACGGGTTGTCCGCGTCCAGCACCA
>CAIVVS010000044.1 GCA_903909415.1 uncultured Pseudomonadota bacterium
GAAGGCCTCGCGGTCGAAGTTCGAGTAGAACTTGTCCGGCGGGAAGGCGCCCGGCCCGATCTGCTCCTCGATGCGCGTGATGCTGACCGCGCCCAGCATCCAGCGCAGCGGTACCGAGGGCGCCAGACCCCTGGCGTTGGCCCCGGCCATCCCGCCCCCGTTCGCCGCGCCACCGCCGTCCGCGCTCATCGGCGGCTCATTGCTGGTTCTTCGCGAGGAAGGCCTCCATGCGCACCTTCTGCTCCACCACCTGCTCCATCGCATACTTGGTGTAGGCGGCGGTGTCGCGGTACCAGACCTCCTGGTTCAGCTTGTCCAGCACTTCCAGGTGCTTCGGGTCGTAGAGCGCCGCGCGGAACGCGTCGTGCAGCACCCGCACCACCTTCGGGTCCATGCCGCGCGGGCCGGCCAGGCCGTAGGGCGTGCTCTCCACCAGGTCCACGCCCAGCTCGCGCAGCGTCGGCACGTTGGGCCATTGCTTGGTGCGCCCTTCGCCCCAGGTCGCGAGCAGGCGGAACTGGCCGGAGTTCACGTAGGGCGCCCAGCCCGCGCCGTCGGCGATCGCCATCACATGGCCGCCCAGCAGCGCGTTGTTGTTCTCGGCGGTGCCGCGCGTGGGCACGTGGTACATGCGCGTGCCGGTGCTCTCCTGGATGCGCACCATGCCCATGTGCAGCGTGGAGCCGACGCCGAAGGTCGAGTAGGTCAGCTTGTCCGGGTTGGCCTTCGCCCAGGCGATGAACTCCTGCCAGTTCTTCCACTGCGCGTCGTTGCGCACCACCACGCCGAAGGTATAGGCCGACACGCCCATGATGTAGCTGAAGTCCTTGGCCGGGTCGTAGGCGACCTTGGCCATGTAGGGCTGGCGGAATACCGACAGCGCGAGCTGGCTGATGGTGTAGCCGTCGGGCTTGGCGGTGGACACCATCACCGAGGGGCCGAGCGAGCCGACCGCGCCGGGCTTGTTCTCGATGATGATGGGCTGGCCGAGCCGCTTGCCGGCGAGGTCGGCCATCATGCGCATCTGCACGTCGGTGGCGCCGCCCGCGGGCCAGGGGATGATCAGCGTGATCGCGCGGCTCGGGAAGTCCTGCGCCACGGCGGGCGCGCAGGCCAGCAGGCCGAGGCAGGCGGCGAACGCGGCGCGGGCCAGGGCTTTCGTCGTGTCCATCGCGCCACTCGGTAAGCGGTTCATGTTGCGGTCTCCTCGTTGTGCGCGGCTATACTGGCCCGGCGCTTGGTGATGCCAGCTTACGTTTGCGTTCCGCAAAGATCAACACGACCCGCATGCAGGATTCCCTCAACACCGCGCCTTCTGGCGCGCGGAACGCCGCCCCGCCCGGTGCGCCCCTCGATTCGCCTTGGTGGTGGCAGCACGCCCCGCCGCATGACGAAACCCCGCCGCCGCTGCCCGAACGCTGCGACGTCGCGGTCGTCGGCGGCGGCTTCGCCGGACTGTGCGCCGCGCTGGAGCTGGCGCGCGGCGGCGCCTCGGTGGTGGTGCTGGATGCCGGGCCGCTGGGCGGCGGCGCGAGCACGCGCAACAGCGGCGCGCTCAGCGTGCGCTTCGACCTCGCCAAGGCCTCACACGCGCTGCGCGACGAGCCGGCGCTGCTGGCGCTGGCGCAGTCGGCGACGCAGTCGCTGGACTTCGTGCAGGCCCTGGTCGCGCGCGAAGGCATCGCCTGCGACCTCACGATCACCGGCAGCTTCCTCGGCGCCTGGACCCGCGCCCACCATGCGACGCTGGCGCGCCGCGCCGGCGCGATGCGACGCTACTTCGGCGTGCAGGCCAGCGTCATCGACCGCGGATCGCAGCACGCGCATGTCGGCAGCGACCGCTTCCACGGCGGCTTGCTCACCGAGGGCACCGGCCAGCTGCACCCGGCGCGCTTCCACGCCGGCCTGGTCGCGGCCTGCCGTCGCGCCGGCGCCCTGCTCGCGCCGCGCACCGCGGTCACCGCGATCACCGGCGACGACAAGGACCGCCAGCTGCAGACCTCGCGTGGTCCGCTGCGCGCGCGCGAGGTGCTGGTCGCCACCAACGGCTACACCGGCCCGGTGACGCCCGCGCTGCAGCGGCGCGTGATTCCGGTGGGCAGCCACATCATCGTCACCGAGCCGCTGGCGGATGAGGTCGCGCGCGAGC
>CAIVVS010000045.1 GCA_903909415.1 uncultured Pseudomonadota bacterium
CGCGCGCATGCTGGACGTGTTCCCGCAGCTCGCCGGCACGCGCATCACGCACGCCTGGGGCGGCCAGGTCGGCTTCACCTTCGACTGGCTGCCCCACATGGGCCGCAGCGAAGGCCTCGCGTACGCGCTGGGCTGCAATGCCAACGGCGTGGCGATCATGAGCCACCTCGGCCACCAGTCCGCGCGACGCCTGCTCGGCGATCCCGGCCCAACCAGCGCCTTCGACGGCCGGCCGTTCCCGTCGCGCGCCTGGTACCGCGGACGCGCCTGGTTCGTGCCGCTGGCGAGCGGCTGGTACCGGCTGATGGACAGGCTGGACGCGCTGGCTGGCTGAGCTCACCCGGCGCGCCGGCTCACCACCATCCAGGTCCCGGCCAGCACCAGCGCGCCGCCGGCCACCATGGTCAGGGTGAGCGACTCGCCGAGGAACAGCGCCGCCCACAGCACCGCGAACACCGGGTTCAGGAAGGTCACGGTGAGCGCGCGGGTCGCGCCCACGTCGGCGAGCAGCCGGAAATACAGCATGTAGGCGATGCCGCTGGACAGCACGCCCAGGCCCGCCAGGCACAGCAGCACCAGCCCGGTCACCTCGCCCTGCGGCGGGTTGGCCAGGGCGAGGGGCAGCAGGATCAGGCCGGAGAACACCTGCGACATCGCGGCCTGCGCCGAGGGACTGGGCCCGTCCTGCTGTTGCCGGATGTACACCCCGCCGAAGGCATAGCCCGCGGCGGCGAGCAGGCAGGCGCCGATCGCCAGCAACAGCGTCGGGCTCAGCTCGCCGCGTGCCGGATTGACGATCACCGCGACGCCGGCGAACGCGACCACCATGCCGGCCACCGCGCGCGGCGTGATGCGCTCGCCCAGCATGGCCGCGGCGAACAGCAGGCCGAACATGGGCGTGGTGCCGTTGAGGATGGCGGTGTAGCCGGCGGGAAGGTAGTGCGAGGCCCAGGCGAACAGCAGGAAGGGCAAGGCCGAGTTCACCATGCCGATGGTCGTGTACAGGCGCCACCAGCGGCGCGGCTCGGTCTTCCCGCCGGTGAAGCTGATCCACAGCAGCAGCGACAGCCCGCCGATCAGCAGGCGGCCATCGGCGGTGATGGGCGCGCCCAGCACCGGCGCGAGGTAGCGCATGAAGGCAAAGGACCCGCCCCAGAGCGCGGCCAGCAGTACCAGCCGCGCGACGTCGACCGGCCTCAAGGCAGCGACCCTGCGCGTCGCCGCCCCGCGGGCAGCCGATCGATGTCGTCGATGCAGCGCAACGTCACTGGATTCCCGCTTTCGCGGGAATGACAGGGATCTTCATGGACGCAGCGAGCGGGTGCCACAAGCACCCCGTCATTCCGGACGCCGCAAAGCGGCGAGCCGGAATCCAGTGTCGTTCCGTTGATGGACCAGAACGCCGCTGGGTTCCCGCTTTCGCGGGAATGACGGTGCGCTGATTCAGCGTGGCGCGGTGACTGCAACGAAGTCCCTGCCATTCCGGACGCCGCGCAGCGGCGAGCCGGAATCCAGTGGCGTTGGGCTGGCAGGCGTCACCGGATGCCC
>CAIVVS010000046.1 GCA_903909415.1 uncultured Pseudomonadota bacterium
CGGACCAGGCATCCTGTGTATGGAAAGATTCTCAGGCAGCACAAGAAGCTGTATGTTCACGATGAGAAAAACGAGGCCAAGGTGGGTGACACCTTGACCGTGGCCGATCACCCGGTGACCGAGGCGCTTCCGGGATTCAAGGAAATCAAGCCACAGGTGTTCGCGGGCCTGTACCCGGTCGAGGCCAACCAGTACGAGGCACTGCGCGACGCGCTGGCCAAGCTGCGCCTGAACGATTCCTCGCTGCAGTACGAACCCGAGGTATCCCAGGCGCTGGGTTTCGGCTTCCGGTGCGGCTTCCTCGGCTTGCTTCACATGGACATCGTGCAGGAGCGACTGGAGCGCGAGTACGACATGGACCTGATCACCACGGCGCCAACGGTGGTGTACGAGGTCCTGATGCGCGACGGCGAGCTGCTGCGCGTCGAGAACCCCGCAAAGATGCCTGATCCGTCGAAGATCGAGGAGATCCGCGAGCCCATGATCACTGCAACCATATTCCTGCCGCAGGAGTACGTGGGCGCGGTGATCACGCTCTGCACGCAGAAGCGCGGCACGCAGAACAACATGCAGTACCTCGGGAGGCAGGTGATGCTGAGCTACGACCTGCCGCTGAACGAGGTGGTGATGGACTTCTTCGACCGGCTGAAGTCCGTCAGCCGGGGCTACGCCTCCCTGGACTACGAGTTCAAGGAGTACCGGTCTGCCGACATGGTGAAGCTGGACATCCTGATCAACGGCGATCGGGTGGACGCGCTGTCGCTGATGGTCCACCGCGAGAACTCGCACTACCGAGGACGGGACCTGGTCGCGCGCATGCGCGAGCTGATCCCCCGGCAGATGTTCGACGTTGCGGTCCAGGCGGCGATCGGCGCGAACATCATCGCCCGGGAAACAGTCAAGGCGCTGCGCAAGAACGTGCTCGCCAAGTGCTACGGCGGGGACATTTCCCGCAAGCGCAAGCTGCTTGAGAAGCAGAAGGCGGGAAAGAAGCGGATGAAGCAGGTGGGTTCGGTCGAGATCCCGCAGGAAGCCTTCCTTGCGATCCTCCAGGTGGACAGCAAATGAGCGAGGCCCAGAGCCTGAACTTCGCGCTGCTGCTGTTTTCGCTGCTCCTGTTCACCGGGGCATTCTGGGCATACGACTTCTTCCTGCTCAGGCCCGCGCGGATGGCCAACCGCGCCCGCGCGCTCGCCGCGCTCGACGCCGAGCTCTCCGCCCTGGACGCCCCGGACGAGGACAAGCGCAAGCGCCGCCGCGATGCCCGTCGCGGCATCGACGACGCAAACCACGATTCCCGCTGGTGGATCGAGTACCCGGTCAGCCTTTTCCCGGTCATCCTCATCGTGTTCCTGCTGCGATCCTTCGTGGTCGAGCCCTTCAAGATCCCCTCCGGCTCGATGATCCCCACGCTGCTGATCGGGGACTTCATCCTTGTCAACAAGTTCACCTACGGGATCCGGCTGCCGATCCTGCACACGAAGGTGGTTCCCCTGGAAGAGCCCCAGCGCGGTGACGTGATGGTGTTCCGTTATCCGGAGGACCCGTCCATGGACTACATCAAGCGGGTCGTCGGCGTGCCCGGCGACAAGGTCGCCTACGTCAACAAGCGCCTGTCGGTGAATGGCGTGGAACTGCCCCGCCAGAGCATGCCCGACTACCTGTACAGGGAGCGGATCCAGTTCGCGCGGCAGTATCGCGAGACGAGCGGCGGCGTCGACCATTCCATCCTGATAGAGGACGATGCGCCGCCGACGATGCCGTTCCTGCGGCAGTTCCCCCATCGGGAGAATTGCACCTACAATAACGAAGGCGTCGTATGTACCGTGCCGCCCGGGCATTACTACATGATGGGCGACAACCGGGACAATTCGGCGGACAGCCGGGTCTGGGGGTTCGTCCCGGAGGCCAATATCGTGGGCAAGGCATTCTTCATCTGGTTCAATTTCAACGAACCCGGCCGTATCGGCCGTTTCAAGTAAGCGGGGGGCATATGGGAAATTCACAACGCGGCATGGGCATGATGGGCATCATGTTGGTTTGCATCGCCGTGGTGCTCGTGGCGATCGGCGGGCTCAAGATCGCCCCTGCCTACATCGAGTACGGGCAGGTCAAGAAGGCCGTGGCCGGCGTGGCGGGTGGCCCCGATGCCCGGGGCACCGTCGCCGACATCCGCAAGGCGTTCGACAAGCGCGCCCAGGTGGACGACATCCAGGCCGTCGGTGGCGGCGACCTGGAGATCACCAAGGAAGGCGGCCAGGTTGTCATCGCGTTCGCCTACCAGAAGAAGGTCCCGCTTTTCGCCAACGTCAGCGTCACGTTCGATTTCGCCGGCAGCAGCAACTGACCGGCGCCGGGGGGATGGATCGGGAGCGGCTGCAGCAGCGACTGGGTCGCCGGTTCTCCAAGCCGGAGTTGCTGTCGCAGGCGCTCACGCACCGCAGCCACGGAAACCCCCACAACGAGCGCCTCGAGTTCCTCGGGGACGGCGTGCTGAACTGCGTCATTGCAGCCGCGCTGTTCGAGCGCTTTCCGCGCACCAAGGAAGGGGACCTGTCCCGGATGCGCGCGAGCCTCGTGCGCCAGGAGTCGCTGGCGCGCCTGGCGCAGGACCTCGGCATCGGCGACATGCTGAAGCTGGGCGAGGGCGAACTCAAGAGTGGCGGGTTCTCGCGGCCGTCCATCCTCGCGGATGCGCTTGAAGCCGTGTTCGGGGCGCTCTACCTTGACGGCGGGTTCGACGCCGCCCGGGACGCGATCAACGGCCTTTACGCACCGTCCCTCGCGGCACTGGACCCGAAGGCGGTCGACAAGGACTCCAAGACCCTGCTGCAGGAACTGCTGCAGTCGCGCCGCATCGCTCTGCCGAAGTACACCGTGGTTGCCACCGCCGGCGCGGCGCACGACCAGCGCTTCGAGGTGGAGTGCCTGGTCTCCGAACTGGACGTTCGGACCAGCGGCAGCGGCACCAGCAGGCGAATCGCCGAGCAGGAGGCTGCGCTGCGGGCCTGCGAGGCCATACAGGCAGGACACAAGACATGAGGAATACGCGATGACGTCCAAATTGCCGGAAGCCGGCGCCGGATTCCGGTGCGGCGCCATCGCGCTGGTCGGCCGGCCGAACGTGGGCAAGTCCACGCTGCTCAACGCGCTGATCGGTCAGAAGTTGTCGATCACCTCGGGCAAGCCACAGACGACGCGGCACCGCATCCGCGGCGTGCTCACGACCGACGAGACCCAGTTCGTGTTCGTCGACACGCCCGGGTACCAGAACAAGCACAAGAGCGAACTCAACCGGGTCATGAACCGGAACGTGCACCATGCGCTGGGGGAGGTGGACGTGGCAGCCCTGGTCGTTGAAGCGGGGCGCTACGGGCCGGAAGACCGCGCGCTGCTCCAGTTGATGCCCAAGAAGGTGCCGTTGCTGCTCGTGGTCAACAAGGCGGACCGGCTGGACCGCCCGGAGATGCTGAAGTTCCTCGCTGAAGTCGGCGTCGAAGCCGAGTTCGCGGCCATCATTCCGGTCAGCGCCCAGAAGCGCCGCAACCTGCCGGAACTGCTCAAGGTGTTCCGCTCCTACCTGCCGGAACAGCCGCCCATGTTCGACTCGGACGACCTGACCGACCGCTCCGAGCGCTTCCTGGCGGCCGAACGCATCCGCGAGAAGCTTTTCCGCCTGCTCGGTGACGAGGTTCCCTATGGCGCGTCCGTGACCATCGAGAAGTTCGAGATCGAGGGGAGACTGCGCCGAATCTATGCCTCCATCGTGGTGGACAAGGACGGCCACAAGGCGATCGTCATAGGCAAGGGCGGAGAGACCCTCAAGCGGGTCGCCACCGGCGCCCGCATCGAACTCGAGAAACTGTTCGACGGCAAGGTCTACCTGGAGGTGTGGGTCAAGGTCAGGTCCGGCTGGGCGGATGACGCCGCAGCCCTCAAGCGACTGGGCTATGAGTGAGCGCGAGCGCCACCACCAGGCCTTCATCCTCCATTCGCAGGCCTACCGCGAGACCAGCCTGCTGCTGGACGTGCTGTCGCGGGACCAGGGCCGGATAAGCCTGGTTGCGCGGGGCGCCCGCCGTCCCCGTTCCGCGCTTCGCGGCGTGCTGATCGCCTTCCAGCCGCTCACCATGTCGTGGTTCGGCAAGGGCGAGGTCCGTACCCTGTCGCGGGCGGAGTGGGCCGGCGGCCAGCCGCTGCTGACCGGTGAGTCCCTGCTGTGCGGCTTCTACCTGAATGAGTTGCTGCAGCGGCTGATCCCGCGCGAGGACGCGCACGAAGCGCTGTACGACGAGTACTCTCGGGCGCTGGCGAGCCTGGCCTGTCCGGGCGGGCATGCGCCGGTGCTCCGGCGCTTCGAGAAGGCGCTCCTGCGCGAACTGGGTTATGCGATGAGCCTGGAGCGCGACGGCGTGAGCGGTGGCGGGATAGACCCGTCGGGGACCTATACTTACGACCCCGAGCGCGGACCGGTGCGCATCGGGCAGGATGCGACCGCGCAACTGCGCCTGGCCGGCAGGACGCTGCTGGACATGGCGCGCGACGACTACTCCGATCCGCGCACGCTGGCGCAGGCCAAGGCGCTCATGCGCACCTTGATCGGCCACAGGCTGGACCACCGCGGGCTGGAGAGCAGGCGAATCTTCCGGGAACTTCAGGACCTGTGACTGAAAGCGCAAAGGTGCAATGACATGATCGAACTCGGCGTCAACGTGGACCACGTCGCCACCGTGCGCCAGGCGCGGCGGACCTACGAGCCGGACCCCGTCTGGGCGGCGGTCGAGGCCCACCTGGGCGGCGCCGACGGCATCACGGTGCACCTTCGCGAGGACCGGCGCCACATCCAGGACGAGGACGTGCGCCGCCTGCGCGAGCTCACGCACATCAAGCTGAACCTGGAGATGGCGGCAACGGACGAGATGGTCGGTATCGCGCGCCGCATCCGGCCCGAGATGGCCATGCTGGTTCCCGAGGGCAGGCACGAGATCACGACCGAGGGTGGCCTGGACATCGCCTCGCAGGAAGCGGTGCTGAAGCCGGCGGTGGCCCGGCTCGCGGAGGCCGGCATCGTGGTCAGCGTCTTCATCGATCCGGATCGCCGGCAGGTGGAGGCGGCGCAGCGCATCGGCGCCTCGGTCTGCGAGGTGCACACCGGTCCCTATGCGCATGCCTTCCATTCCAAGGGAAGGGATGCCGAAAGTCCTGCAGTGGTCGCGGAACTGGACAAGCTTCGTGCGGCCGGGGAGGCGATCCGCGGGCTCGGCATGCGCTTCAACGCGGGCCATGCCTTGAACTACTTCAACGTCGAGCCGGTGGCGTCGCTGGCCGGCATACGCGAGCTGCACATCGGCCACGCCATCGTCAGCCGGGCACTGTTCACCGGCATGCGCGACGCAGTGCGCGAGATGAAGGCGCTGATGGTGCACGGCGCCGCCATCGGCCGCGCGACGCGCTCGGGCGAGTGAGACGGCCGTGATCGTCGGGTTGGGAACCGACCTGTGCGATGTCGGCCGGATACAGGCCGCGATCGACCGCTTCGGCGAGCGTTTCGCCCGGAAGATACTGGTGGAGCAGGAACTCGTGCGCTACCTGCGCCACCGCAAGCCCGCGGGCTACCTGGCCAAGCGCTTTGCCGCCAAGGAAGCCTTTTCCAAGGCGATGGGCACCGGCATCCGCTTCCCGGTGAACTGGCACAACGTCAGCGTCGAGAACGAGCCGTCCGGCAAGCCGGTGCTGCGCTTTTCCGTGCCCCTGCAGGCGCTGCTTGAACGGCGCGGGATCGTGGCCACGCACCTGAGCCTGACTGACGAAATCGGGATGGCCGCGGCCACCGTGATACTGGAAGGAAAGCAATGAGCAAGGATGGCGCGGTGCGCATGCCCCTGGGCCCGGTGATGGTGGATGTCGCGGGCCTGGCCCTGGATGATGCCGATCGCGCCCGCCTGGTGCATCCCATGGTGGGCGCGGTGATACTGTTTGCACGCAACTTCGCCACTCCCGGCCAGTTGCTCGACCTGACCGCGCAGATCCGCGCCTTGCGCAGTCCGGCGCTTCTGGTCGCGGTGGACCACGAGGGCGGCCGCGTGCAGCGATTCCGGGACGGTTTCACCCGGCTGCCGCCCATGGGCCGGCTGGGCCTCCTGTGGGGGAGCGACGCCACGCACGCCTGCGCCACCGCAAATGCGGCGGGCTACGTGATGGCGCGTGAACTGACCTCCCATGGTGTCGACTTCAGCTTCGCGCCCGTGCTGGACGTGGACTTCGGCCGGTCCGGCGTCATCGGCGATCGCGCCTTCTCGCCCGATCCGGAAGTGATTGCGGTCCTGTCTGCCGCCTTGGTGGCGGGCATGAAGCAGGGTGGCATGGCGTCCACAGGCAAGCATTTCCCGGGGCATGGCCACGTGCAGGCGGACTCGCACGTGGCGGTGCCGGTCGATCCGCGCAAGCGCGCCGAACTCGAAGCCGACCTGATTCCGTTCCGCCGCCTGGTCGCGCTCGGGCTGGATGCGGTGATGCCCGCCCATGTGATCTACCCCGCGCTCGACCCGTCCCCGGCCGGGTTCTCCGAGTTCTGGCTCAAGAAGGTCCTTCGCAAGGAACTGCGCTTCGACGGCGTGATCTTCAGCGATGACCTGAGCATGGAGGGCGCCAGCGTCGCCGGCGACGTGCTGGCGCGCGCCGAGGCCGCGTTCAGCGCGGGCTGCGACATGGTGCTGGTGTGCAACCAGCCGGCGATGGCCGACCAGCTGCTGGCCGGCATGCCGGCACGCGCCTTCAAGCCGGCACGCGCGCGGCGCATGCGCGCGCGTCCGGTACGCGGCATGCTGACGCGCGACAAGCGGTACACGGCAGCGCGCGCGGTGCTCGCAGCGTTGGATTCATGATGTCCCGCGCGAAGGCCACGGCCGACTTCGACCTGGGTTGCACGGCCTGCCCGCGGCTGGCGGGCTTCCTCGCCGAGGTCAGGGTCAAGGAGCCCGGCTACCACGCGCGTCCGGTCCCGGCGTTCGGAGATGAGTCGCCGCAGCTGCTCGTGGTGGGCCTGGCGCCCGGCATGCACGGTGCCAACCGTACCGGGCGGCCCTTCACCGGCGACTACGCCGGCATCCTCCTGTACCAGACCCTGCAAAAGTTCGGCTGGGGCAGCCACGTCGGTTCAGCCGATCCGGAGGACGGCCTGGTCCTGACCGGCGCGCGCATCACCAACGCGGTGAAATGCCTTCCGCCCGAGAACAAGCCCTTGCCGGCCGAGATGCGCCAGTGCAACCATTTCCTGGCCGCCGAGATCGCGAGGGTCAAGCCACGTGCCATCCTTGCGCTGGGCACGGTGGCGCACCAGGCGGTGCTGATCGCGGCCGGCTTGCGGGCCTCGGCGCTGCGCTTCGGCCACGGTGCGGCGCACGACCTGCCTTCCGGCGCGCGGCTGTTCGACAGCTACCACTGCAGCCGTTACAACACCAACACCGGTCGCCTGACGCCCGCGATGTTCGAGTCCGTGTTCCGCGACATCGCGGGGTTCCTGGGACGTCCATGACCGGGCCGTCCGCCGACGCGGAGCCGGAGCAGCCGGGCGGGGCAGGGCCCGAGGGCGAACCACGGCCCGAGCCACGCAGCCCGGCCGACTTCGACGCGGCGGCTTTCCTCGCCACGCTGCCTTCGCTGCCCGGCGTGTACCGCATGCTCGGCGGTTCGGCGGAGGTGCTCTACGTCGGCAAGGCGCGCGACCTCAAGAAGCGCGTGTCGTCCTATTTCCAGAAGAGCGGGCACGGGCCGCGCATCGCGATGATGGTGTCGCAGATCGCGCAGGTCGAGATCACCGTCACGCGCTCCGAGGGCGAGGCGCTGATCCTCGAGAACAACCTGATCAAGGCGCTGCGCCCGCGCTACAACATCCTGTTCCGGGACGACAAGTCCTATCCCTACCTGATGGTCAGCGGCGGCGAGTTTCCGCGACTGGGTTTCCATCGCGGCGCGATGGACCGAGAGCACCGTTATTTCGGGCCGTTCCCCCATGCGCATGCAGTGCGCGAGAGCATCCAGTTGCTGCAGCGCGTGTTCCGCATACGCACCTGCGAGGACTCGGTGTTCCGCAACCGCTCGCGGCCCTGCCTGCTGCACCAGATCCGGCGCTGTACCGGCCCCTGCGTGGGCCTGGTGGACGCACCGACCTATGCCGAGGACGTGCGCAACGCGTTGCTGTTCCTCGACGGGCGCAGCGACGAGGTGCTGGCATCGCTGGGTGCGCGCATGCAGCAGGCCGCGGAGGCACTGAAGTTCGAGCAGGCAGCCGTGTTCCGCGACCAGATCCAGTCGCTGTCGCGCGTGGCGCAACGCCAGTACGCCGACACCGGGTCCGATCTCGACGCCGACATCATCGGCCTGGCGGAAGAAGGCGGCGTGATCTGCCTGAACCTGGTGATGGTGCGCGGCGGTCGGCAGTTGGGAGACCGAAGCTTCTTTCCCGACAATGCGCGCGGCAGCGATCCTGCGGAGGTGCTGCAGGCCTTCATCGCGCAGCACTACGCGGAGAAGCCGGTGCCCGCGCTGCTGGTCGCCGAGACCGATGCGGCCGAGATCGGCGCCATGCTGGAGGACCTGTCCGGCCACAAGGTGCATGTGGCTTCGCGGCCCAACGGCGACCGTCGCGCCTGGCTGGAAATGGCGGGCAAGAACGCGCTTCAGGCCCTGCACCAGCGCCTGCTCGAGGCGGGCACGCAGGAGGCGAGGTTGGTCGCCTTGCGCGAGGCGCTGGGCCTGCCCGAGGCGACACGACGCATCGAGTGCTTCGACATCAGCCATACCATGGGCGAGGCCACGGTCGCGTCCTGCGTCGTCCATGATCGCGGCGACATGCAGCGCAGCGAGTACCGGCGTTTCAACATCGCCGACATCACGCCGGGGGACGACTATGCCGCCATGCGCCAGGCGCTGATGCGGCGCTACGGCAAGGTGGCCGAGGGCGAGGGCGTGGCGCCCGACCTGATCCTGATCGACGGCGGGCAGGGGCAGCTGTCGGCGGCAGTCGAGGCACTCGAGGAAATCGGGCTGTCCGATGTCGCCATGGTGGGCGTGGCCAAGGGCCCTGAGCGCAAGGCCGGCATGGAGGAGCTGTGGAGTCCGGGCAAGCCGGAGCCGGTGCACCTGGCCGCCGACCATCCCGGCCTGCACCTGATCCAGGTCATCCGCGACGAGGCGCACCGGTTCGCGATCACGGGCCACCGGGCGCGCCGCGCCAAGAAGCGCGTCACCTCATCGCTGGAGGAGATTGCCGGGATAGGCGCGCGCCGCCGGCAGATGCTGCTGGCGCGCTTCGGGGGGCTCAAGGGCGTGATGGGCGCAAGCGTCGAGGACCTGTCGCGGGTCGAGGGCATCAGCCGCAAGCTCGCCGAGAAGATTTACCAGGCGCTGCACGCGCCCTGAGCGGCCGGTTGCCCGTGCGGCGTCCTGCGGCGCCGGAACCGGTGCAAAACCGGCGACTGGCGGCGCCCGCTGCGCCGAATTCGGCGACAATACGGTGTGGTTACCTTCAACCTTCCCATATTCCTCACCTGGCTTCGCATCGTCGCGATCCCGCTGGTGGTGGGCGTCTTCTACCTGCCGGACGGGTGGCTCACGCCATGGGAACGCAACCTCGCGGCCACGGTGATGTTCACGGGCGCGGCAGTGACCGACTGGGCGGACGGCTGGCTCGCGCGGCGCTGGAACCAGACCTCGGCCTTCGGCGCCTTCCTCGATCCGGTTGCCGACAAGCTGATGGTGACGGCGGCACTGATCGTGCTGGTCGAGTTTGACCGGGTCAACGCCTTCATCGCGGTGATCATCATCGGCCGCGAGATCGCCATTTCCGCGCTGCGCGAATGGATGGCCACGCTGGGCCAGTCCAAGAGCGTCGCGGTCAACATGCTGGGCAAGGTCAAGACGTTCGCGCAGATGTTCGCCATCCCGCTGCTGCTCTACCAGGACCGGATCGGCAATTTCGAGCCGTCGCAACTGGGGACCTGGCTGATCCTGCTGGCCGCCGGGCTGACCCTGGTGTCGATGGGGTACTACATCAAGCTGGCCATGCCGGCCAGCCAGGACACGCAATAAAAGTGTCGAAGGGTCTGCCCAAAACGCCGGATTTTTGCTAGAATTTCGTTCCTCCGAATGCGGGAGTAGCTCAGTTGGTAGAGCGCAACCTTGCCAAGGTTGAGGTCGCGAGTTCGAGACTCGTCTCCCGCTCCAGAACACCCAAGGGGAAGTCAATCTGACTTCCCCTTGCCATCTCAGCCGCCGCAATGGCGGTTGGGGCACCCCCGGCGGGGTGGCAGAGTGGTTATGCAGCGGCCTGCAAAGCCGTGTACAGCGGTTCGATTCCGCTCCCTGCCTCCAGACGTTCGAGGTCCCTGCCTGCGGCGGGGCCTGACATCCCCCTGCTGTAAGCTCCACCGACCCAGCCCGGGTGGCGAAACCGGTAGACGCAAGGGACTTAAAATCCCTCGCCGCAAGGCATGCGGGTTCGAACCCCGCCCCGGGTACCACCGATCAGAGCGGTTCCAGCGCCACGCGGCCCGCGTCGAGCGCGGCCCTGAGCAGGCGGTAGGCATCCACGTCGAATCGCGGTTCGGTCGCGCCGGCGGCCAGCTCACGAGCCTCCGCGGCGCCATGGGCCGTGCCCAGGTAGCACCAGCGGTCGAAGAGGTGCCAGTCCGTGCCGCCGCCAGGCTCCGCCGTTTCCACCACGGCCCGGGGGCCATCCGCCGGCCAGGCCGGCAGGCGCCAGCGTGACAAGGCCTCGGCCAGGCGCGCGGCATGGGCTTCCGGCGCCTCCTCTCCCACGCAGGCCCCGGCGCACTTGTGCAACTGGCGGGCGAAACAGGGGCCGGGCGGCTTGGCCCGCTCCAGTCCCAGCAGCTTCCAGCACAGACCCGCGTCGCCGCTGACCGAGGCCAGGGTTTCGCGCGCCGACTTGCGCGAGCCGAAAATCCCGTAGTACGAATCGAAACGCGCCATGTCCAGTTCGGCTGCCTTGCGGATGCGCGGCTTGCCCGCGTCCAGTTCGATCACGCATAGCTGCGTGCGCAGCCGCAGCTTCACGTTGTGCGCCGGCATCAACGCCTTCACCATGCGCGACTCCAGCAGCAGCGCGCCCAGTTCGCCCGCGGTCTCTATGCAGTCGATCGCCGACAGTTCGCGCGACAGGCGCAGGTCGCGCTCCGACAGCCAGTCGGACGAGAAATGCGAACCGACCCGTTCCCTCAGGTTGACGCTCTTGCCGACGTAGAGCGGATGTCCTGCGGCATCGCGGAACACGTACACGCCGGGGCCGGTGGGCAGCCGGGTCAGCGCGTCTGCGGGCAGGTTCGCCGGCAGGCTGGGGCGGCGCAGCAGGGCGAGCATGGCGCGACGGGTCGCGTCCTCGCCATGGCGCGCCTCGAACGCCATCACCAGCGATACCAGCAGCCGGGTGTCGCCCATCGCGCGATGGCGGTCCTCGCCCTGGAGGTGGTAGCGCTCGATCAGCGCGTCCAGGCCGTGCCCGCGCAGGTCGGGGTCGAGCGCGCGTGACAGGCGCACCGTGCACAGGGTGGGCAGGAACAGGGACATGTCCAGGCGCCCGAACTCGGCCTTGAGGAAGCCGTGGTCGAAGCGCGCGTTGTGCGCGACCAGGATGGCATCGCCCAGGCGCGCGGCGAGCTTGTCGGCCAGCGCGGCGAAGGAGGGCGCATCGGCCACCATCCGGTTGGTGATGCCGGTCATCGCGCTGATGTCGGGCGGAATCGGCACCCCGGGATTCACCAGCGACTGCCATTCGTCCACCACCTGGCCGCGTTCCATCACCACCAGCGCGACTTCGGTCACGCGGTCGCGCAGCGGCGAACCGCCGGTGGTTTCGAGGTCCAGGAAGACCAGTCGCTCGTCGAGCATGGGATTACGTTGCCTGTGGTGCGTGTGCAATGCTACCTTGCCCGTGTTTCCCCGGGCCCGGCGATAGGCGCCCGGACCGGCCCGCAAACAGGGATAAGGACCACCTGCCTTGACCACGCTGTCCCAACGCATTTCCAGCCGCCTCGCGGCGGACATCATCAACGGCGCCCTGGGTCCCGGCGCCAAGCTGGACGAGATCAGCCTGGCGGCCCGGTTCAAGGTGTCGCGCAGCCCGATACGCGACGCCCTGCGCCACCTGGCCGCGACGCGCCTGGTGGAGTTCCAGCCGCGCCGGGGCTTCTCCGTGTCGGCCATCGACATCGCCGGCCTGCTCGACCTGTTCGAGGCCGCCAGCGAGGTGGAGGGGTTGCTCGCGCGCCTGTGCGCCAACCGCGCGGGCCTGGCCGAGCGCAAGCAGATCGAACTGCTGCACAGGGAGGCGCGCCGCATGGCGCTGGATGGCGATTTCGAGTCCTATGCCCGCCTGAACGAGGGCTTCCACATGGCGATCTACGCGGCGGCGCGCAACCGCACGCTGGAGGAAGTGGCGACCAGCCTGCGCCAGCGCCTGGCGCCGTTCCGGTCACAGGTTTTCTTCCACGTCGAGAACCGGGCGCGCGCATCGGTGGAGGAGCACGAGTCGCTGGCGCGCGCCATCGTCCGTGGCAACGCGGATGCGGCCTGCGAGGCAATGCGCCACCACGCGGCCAGCTCGGCCAGCAACGTCATCGACTACTTCGCCGATGCCGGTGCGACGGCACGGCTCGCGGCGCCCCCAAAGGGTGCCCGTGTCGCCGCGGCCGGGCGCAAGGCCGCCACCGGACGGGCTTCGTCGGCAAAGCCGGCGGCGAAGCGTGTGTATACAAAAAAATGATATTGCACACAGCCAAGGGGTTCGTATAAAGTCGGCACGGATTCCCAACTGATGGATTGGAACGACATGACCTGGTTTGCACTCGCGACATACGAGAAGGGCAAGGCCCTGCTGCCCGCCATCGCGCTGGGCGATTCCCTGTACGACCTCCACGCGGCCGCCAAGGGCGCGCGCGTGACCGGCCTGTCCAAGCTGCTGGATGCGGGCGTAGAAGGCATGGTCGCCGACTGGAAGCTCGCGGCCCCGATCCTGCGCAAGGCCGGCCCGGCGATCGCCAAGCTGGTCGAGGCCGGCAGGCTGAAGCCGGTCGGCAAGCTGGACAAGGCGGCAGTCGCGCCCTACCGTCCGGCGCGCATCTACTGCGCCGCGTCCAACTTCATCGAGCACGCCAACGAGATGACCACGGTGCTGGCCGCCAAGAGCGACAGCAAGCCCTACATGTTCCTGAAGCTCGCCAATGCCGTCATCGGCCCGCGAGAGACCGTGCGCAAGCCCCCCGAGACCAAGATGCTCGACTGGGAAGTGGAACTGGCGGCGGTGATCGGCAAGCGCGCGCGGCGCGTGTCCGTGGCCAAGGCGCTGGACTACGTCGCCGGCTATTCGGTGGTCAACGACGTCTCGGCGCGCGACCTGAACAAGCGTTCCGACTACCCGTTCACGTTCGACTGGTTCCAGGGCAAGGCGCACGACACCTTCGCGCCCTTCGGCCCCTGCATCGTCCCCGCCTGGCTGGTGGGCGACCCGCAGAAGCTGCGCATGACCCTGACGGTCAACGGCACGATCCAGCAGAACGACTCGACGGCCAACATGATCTGGACGGTGCGCGAGCAGATCGCCTACCTGTCCACCATCGTGACCCTGGAGCCCGGTGACGTGATCGCGACCGGCACCCCCGCCGGCGTGGGCATGGCCAAGGGCCTGTTCCTCAAGCACGGCGACGTCATGGAAGCGGCGGTCGAGAAGGTCGGCGTGCTGCGCAACCCGGTGGCGAACGAAAAAATCTGACACGCAGTCTGGCAGCGCACCCCTGACAAGGAGATGGCCATGAAACTCGCAATCCGATCCGTGCTGGCGTTTTCCGCGGTGATGCTCTCCGGCGCGATGCCGGCCGCGGCGCAGGAGAAGGTGACCTACAACATGGCCTGGCTCCCGCAGGGGAGTTCCATCGGCGTGATCGTCGCGCAGGACCGCGGCTGGTACAAGGAAGCCGGCGTGGACGTGAACATCGTGCGCGGCTACGGCGGCAACCGCACCGCGAACGAACTCGACCAGGGCCAGTTCGAGTTCGGCTACGTCGACCCGATCAGCCTGGTGCTGAACCGCGGCAACGGCGGCAAGATCCGCATGATCGGCGCGATCAACACCAAGTGGCCGGGCGCGATCTGCTGGATCACCAGCCGCATGCAGCCCAAGAGCCTGGACGACCTGCGTGGCCGCGCGCTGGGCGGCGGTTCCGCCTCCCCGGTGCACAACGTGCTGCCGGCCTGGCTGGAGCTGAACGGCAAGCCGCGGGACTTCATCAAGCTGATGCGCCTGGACCCGGCGGTGATCTCCAGTTCGCTGGTCGAGGGCAAGATCGACCTGGTGGAATGCTGGAAGGGCAGCGACCGCGTCGTGACCCAGCGCATCGCGCAGTCCGCGGGGCTGCAGGCGGGCTGGTTCGACTACGCCGACCACGGCCTGAACGCCTACGGCAACGGCTTCACCACCACCGAGGCGATCATCAAGGCCAAGCCCGACCTGGTCCGCAAGTTCCTGCGCGGCGCCTACCGCGGCTTCGACTTCGCGATCGCCAACCCGGAAGGCGCGGCTGACATCCTGGTGAAGATGTTCCCGGTCGTGGACCGCGCCATTGCGCTCCAGCAGATCAGGGAGATAGGCGAACTGATCCAGGACCCGCAGGTGAAGCAGAACGGCCTGGGCTTCATCCGCGAGGACCGCATCCGCTCGACCGTGTCGTTCGTGGACAAGGCCTACGACCTGAAGGGCAAGGTCACGCCGGCCGATGTCTACAGCAACGACTTCCTGAAGTAAGCGCGGGAGACGGCGACATGGATCGTCCGCTGCCGCGCAGGCTGGGGCACCTGGTCCTCAACGTCCGCGACATCCAGGCCTCGGTGAAGTTCTACACCGAGATCGTCGGCCTGACGGTCTCGGACTGGATTTCCGACCAGATGGTGTTCCTGCGTTGCGGCACGGACCACCACGACCTAGCGCTGGCGCAGGTCCCCCCCGGCCCGGGAGCTGACGGGGTGCACGGGGACACCTACCGTCCCGGGCGGCCGGGCCTCGAGCACTTCTCCTACGAGCTCGCCAACCTGGACGAGGTCGAGCAGATGGGCCGCTTCCTGCAG
>CAIVVS010000047.1 GCA_903909415.1 uncultured Pseudomonadota bacterium
CTGGTCGCAACTGGCCGACCGGGTGCGCGCCTTCGCGGTGGCGCTGGACCGGCTGGGCATCGCGCGCGGCGAGGTGGTCGCGGTGCAACTGCCCAACGTGGTCGAGTTCCTGGTTGCCTACCTTGCCATCACCTCGCGCGGCGCGGTGATGCAGACCGTGCACATGCCCTACCGCGAAGCGGAACTGCAGGGCCTGCTCGCGCATTCCGGCGCAGTGGCGGTGATCTGCGTCGCGCAGGCCAAGGACTGGCCGGCCGGCGAGCGCCTGCTGGCCATGCGGGCGGGCTGTCCCGCGCTGAAGCACGTGATTGCCCTCGGCGCTGGCGCCGACGTCAAGGGCAGCGGGGTGCCCGAGGGCGCGCTGTCCTTCGCCCAGTTGTGCGCCGATGCGGGCGACGCCGTCCCGGCGCCGTTGAAGCTGGGCGGCGCCGATCCCTTCCTCCTGCTCTACACCTCAGGCACGACCTCGGCGCCCAAGGGCGTGCCGCACGCCTACCAGAACTTCCTCGCGAACTCGCGCCTGTCGGCGGGCGAACTGTCGGTCGGGCAGGACGACCTGCTGATGACCGCGGCGCCGTTCACCCACCTGTACGGCCTGTTCAGTTTCAACATGGCCTTGTCGGTGGGCGCGGCCTCCGTCCTGCTGCCGGCCTTCTCGCCGCCGGAACTGGCGCGCGCCTTCCACGAGGCGCGTCCGTCGCTGGCCTTCGCGGCGCCGGCGCACATCGCCGCCTGCCTGGGCATGAAGCTGTTCGAGGGCCGCGACCTGGCGTCGCTGCGCTACGTGCAACTCTCCGGCAGCAACGTCCCGCCGGCACTCGGCCGGGCCTTCGAGCCGCTGCTGCCGAACGGCAAGGTGATGCAGCTCTGGGGCATGACCGAACTGCAGGCCGGCGCGTACACGCGCCTGGTTGACGACGAGCCGGTGCGCATCGAGACCACCGGCCGCGCCAGCCCGGGCACCGAGCTGCGCGTGCTGCGCGATGACGGCACGCCGGTGGCGCCGGGCGAGGAGGGCGAGTTGCAGATGCGCGGGCCCTCGCTGTTCGCCGGCTACCTGGACAACCCGGAGGCCACGCGCGCGGCGATGACCGACGACGGGTTCTTCCGCACCGGCGACCTGGCTTGCGTGGACGCGCAGGGCAACGTGCGCCTGTCGGGCCGCACCAAGGAAATCATCAACCGCGGCGGGGTGAAGTTCAATCCCGTGGACGTGGAGACCCTGCTGATGCAGCACCCGGCGGTGGACATGGCAGCCATCATCCCCATGCCCGACCCGGTGCTGGGCGAGCGCGCCTGCGCCTTCGTCACGCTGCGGGCCGGCCAGGCGCTGGACATGTCGGGCATGCAGGCTTTCCTGGAGGGCCGCAGCGTGAGCAAGCTGCGCTGGCCGGAGCGCCTGGAGGTGGTGGAGGCCATGCCCTTCACGCCGACGCGCAAGATCATCAAGGGCGAACTGGCGAGGGAACTCGCCAGGCGCATGCAAGCGAAGTGAACACGGCAACAGAACAGAGCGGAGCGAATACATGAAGATCAACGTATTGGGCGGCGGTCCCGGCGGACTGTATTTCTCGATCCTGTACAAGAAGGCCAATCCCTCGGCCGACGTCACCGTCTACGAGCGCAACAAGCCCACCGACACCTTCGGCTGGGGCGTGGTGTTCTCGGACGCGACCCTGGGCAACTTCGAGCGCGCCGACCCCGAGACGCACCGCGAGATCCTGAAGAACTTCCGCCACTGGGACGACATCGACACCTGGTTCCGCGGGCGCAAGATCACCTCCGGCGGCCATGGCTTCTGCGGCATCGCGCGCATCAAGCTGCTGGAGATCCTGCAGTCGCGCGCCGAGGGGCTGGGCGTGAAGGTGCTCAACGCCGAGAACGTCGAGGACCCGGACGTGCTGGCGGCGCAATGCGACCTGCTGGTGGCCTCCGACGGCCTGAACTCGATCACCCGCAAGAAGCACGAAGCCGAGTTCAACCCCGACATCGACATGCGCAAGTGCCGCTTCATCTGGCTGGGCACGGAGAAGCTGCTGGACGCCTTCACCTTCGCGTTCAAGGAGACCGAGCACGGCTGGTTCAACCTGCACGCCTACCGCTTCAACGAGACGCACTCGACCTTCATCGTCGAGACGCCCGAGGAGGTGTGGAAGAAGGCCGGCCTGGACAAGGCCGAGGCGGACGAGTCGATCGCCTACTGCGAGAAGCTGTTCGCCGAGCTGCTCGACGGCCACAAGCTGATCTCCAACGCGCGCCACCTGCGCGGCTCGGCCATGTGGATCAAGTTCCCGCGCGTGCTGTGCCGCAAGTGGCACTACAAGAACACCGTGCTGATCGGCGATGCGGCGCATACCGCGCACTTCTCCATCGGCTCGGGCACCAAGCTGGCGATGGAGGACGCGATCGCCCTGGCCGGCGCGGTCACGCGCGAGCCGGTGGTGGAGCGCGCGCTGGAGCTGTACCAGGCCGAGCGCGAGACCGAGGCCCTGCGGCTGCAGAGCGCGGCGCGCAACCGCATGGAATGGTTCGAGAACGTGCAGCGCTACACGGACATGAGCCCCGAGCAGTTTACCTACACCCTGCTCACCGGCAGCCAGCGCATCGGCCACGAGAACCTCAAGGTGCGCGACCCGAAGTACGGCGAGGCCGTGGAGCGCTGGGTGGCGAAGGCATCCGGGCTCGACAGCCAGCCCGGCGACAAGCCGGTGCCGCCGATGTTCACGCCCTTCAAGGTCGGGAACCTGCAGGTGAAGAACCGGGTGGTGATGTCGCCGATGGCGATGTACTCCAGCACCGACGGCCTGCCGGACGATTTCTACCTGGTGCACATGGGCTCGCGCGCGCTGGGCGGCACGGGCCTGCTGTTCACCGAGATGACCTGCGTGTCCCCCGAGGCACGCATCACCCCGGGCTGCGCCGGCATCTGGAACGGCGCGCAGGAAAAGGCCTGGAAGCGCGTGGTCGACTTCGTGCACACCGATTCGGACTCCAAGATCGCGATCCAGCTCGGCCACGCCGGGCGCAAGGGCTCGACCAAGCTCGCCTGGGAACTGACCGACGAGCCGCTGGCCACCGGCAACTGGCCGCTGCTGTCGGCCTCGCCGCTGCCCTACCTGCCGCACAGCCAGGTGCCCAGGGAAGCCACGAAAGAGGACATGCAGCTGGTCAAGCGCCAGTTCGTCGCGGCCACCAAGCGCGCGGCCAAGGCGGGTTTCGACATGCTGGAGTTGCACTGCGCGCACGGCTACCTGCTGGCGAGCTTCCTCTCGCCGCTCACCAACCAGCGCACGGACCGCTATGGCGGATCGCTCGCCAACCGCCTGCGCTACCCGCTGGAGGTCTTCAAGGCGGTGCGCCGCGCCTGGCCGGCCGACCGGCCGATCGCCGTGCGCATTTCCTGCCATGACTGGTTCCCGGGCGGGAACACGGGCGACGATGCGGTGAAGATCGCCGCGGCCTTCAAGGCGGCGGGCGCGGACCTGATCGACTGCTCCTCGGGCCAGACGGTGAAGAACGAGAAGCCGGTGTACGGGCGCATGTACCAGACGCCGTTCTCCGACCGGGTGCGCAACGAAGCCGGCATCCCGACCATCGCGGTGGGCAACATCTTCGAGCCGGACCACGTGAACACCATCATCGCCGCCGGCCGCGCCGACCTGTGCGCGCTGGCGCGGCCGCACCTGGCCGACCCGTTCTGGACCCTGCATGCCGCGGCCCAGCTCAAGTACGCCGGGGTGGTGTGGCCCAAGCAGTACTACATGGGCCGGGTGCAGTTCGAGCGCAACATGGACCGTGCCGCGCAGCTCGCGCTGCAGGCCTGATCCAGGGCGGAATTGGGGCGGCGGCGGCGCGGTAGACTCTGACCCGCGTCCCGCCGACCATCCCACCACGCACGGAGTGATTCCTTGAGCGCCAACGCAACGCCCGCCGCCCAGGCCCTGGACCCGAAGGAACTGCGCCGCACGCTGGGCACCTTCGCCACCGGCGTTACGGTGGTCACCACGCGCGCTGTCGACGGCACGCCGGTGGGCCTGACGGTGAACTCGTTCAGCTCGCTGTCGCTGGACCCGCCCCTGGTGCTGTGGTCGCTGGTGACCAGTTCCAACAGCGCGGCGGCGTTCCGCGATGCCACGCACTTCGCGATCAACATCCTGTCGGACCAGCAGGTCGAGGTCTCGCAGCGCTTCGCCTCCAAGGTGCCCAACAAGTTCGGCGCGGTGGAAGTGGGCGAGGGCGTGGGCGGCTCGCCGCTGATCACCGGCTGCGCGGCCTGGTTCGAATGCAGCACCGAGTCCATGCAGGAGGCGGGCGACCACCTCCTGTTCATCGGCCGGGTGCAGCGTTTCTCGCGCGCCGACCGCAAGCCGCTGATCTTCTGCGGCGGAAAATACCTGTTCGTGGACGGCGAGACCGACGCGTCCTACCTGTCCTTCGGCTGGGGCGGATGAGCGGCGCGCGTCCCCGCAAGAAGCCCGTCTGGCAGCCCGGCCCGGAGCATGTCGCGCTGGTGCCGCCGGGGGCGAGCGGCAACGTGGTGAACGGATTGGGCGAGACCGAGCCGCGGCGCGCGACGCCGGTGTTCTGGACCCGCCCCGAGAAGATTGCGCACGGCCCGGTGCAGGAGCGCTTCATGCAGCGCTTCTTCGAGTTGGATGCGTACAAGGACATCTACAAGCTGGCCGACCGCGGCCCCGCCAAGCTGGCCGAGCCCACGCCCGCGCGCGAAGACGTGCCGCCTGCCGAGTGGACGCGGCGCATCAAGGCGTACGCGCTGGCCAACGGAGCGGACCTGGTCGGCATTGCGAAGCTGGACAAAGCCTGGCTGTTCGAAGGCCAGGACGATCCCCTGCCCTGGGTGGTGGTGTTCGGCATGCGCATGGACCATGCGCGCCTGTCCACCGCGCCCGCGACGCCCGAGAACCCGGACTCGCAGGTCGAGGTGCACGACCAGTACAACCGCGGCGCGCGCGTGGCCAACCGGACCGCGCAATGGCTGCGCGAGGCCGGCTTCCAGTCCACCTCCTATCCCGGCCCCTGGGCCAAGGCGCTGCTGATGGTGCCGGCGGCCCTGGCCTGCGGCTTCGGCGAACTCGGCAAGCACGGTTCCATCATCAACCGGCAGTTCGGCTCGTCCTTCCGGCTGTCTGCCGTGACCACCGACATGCCGCTGGAGGCCGACGCGCGCGACGTGTTCGGCGCCGACGACTTCTGCACCAACTGCCGCATCTGCGTGGACGCCTGCCCGCCGGATGCGATCTTCCACGAGAAGCAGATGGTGCGCGGCGAGCGCCGCTGGTACGTGGACTTCGACAAGTGCATCCCGTACTTCGCCGAGACCTATGGCTGCGGCATCTGCATCGCCGTCTGCCCGTGGAGCACGCCGGGACGCGCGCCCACGCTGGCGGAACGCTGGACGCGGCGCGCCGCGGAACGTGCCTCGGGCGCGCTGCAGGCGCGGCATGAGGCGGAACGGCAGGAACACGCGGCCCGGCTCGCGGCCAAGGGGGCGGCGGTCGATCCGAGCGACGCTGGCGACGCGGGCGACCGGGGCGACGCGGGGCACCCGGACGGCAAGGGCAACTGAGAGGGAGACCTGGATGCTGCAGGAACGCATCGAAGGCAAGTGGCTGGACACATTCGAGGACGTGCTGCGCCATTGCGGCCTGCAGCCGGGCGATACCGTGGCCATCCTGTCGGAAACGCAGTCACGCCCGGTGAACGTGCAGCTCGCCGAACTCGCGCTGCACCGCCTCGGCACCCGCGCGTTCCACGTGGTGATGCCCACCCCCGCGCAGCAGGGCCCGGCGCCGATCCGCTCCACCGGCGCGTCCAACGCGCTGGGCGGGCTCGCGCCGGTGGTGGCTGCGCTGGCCGCCACCACCATGGTGGTGGACCTGACGGTGGAAGGCCTGATGCACGCGCCCGAGCTGCCCGCCATCCTCAAGGGCGGCACGCGGGTGCTGTACGTGTCCAACGAGCATCCGGAGCTGCTGGAGCGCGTCGGGGTGGACGAGTCCCTCGAGCCGCGCGTCAAGGACGCGGTCAAGCGCATGCGCGCGGCCAAGGCCATGCATGTGAGCTCGCCCGCCGGCACCGACCTGCGCATCGGCCTGGAAGGCGCTCGCGTCGGCGGCATCTGGGGCTGGACCGCGAAACCGGGGACGCTGGCGCACTGGCCGGGCGGGCTGGTGCTGGGCTTTCCCGCCGCGGGCAGCGTCAACGGCACGCTGGTGCTCGCCCCGGGCGACGCCAACCTGACCTTCAAGCGCTATGTGCAGTCGCCCATTCGGCTGACGATCGTGGATGACTACATCACCGCGATCGAGGGCGAGGGCCTGGATGCCGAGCTGATGCGCAGCTACATCGCCGCCTGGGCCGCGCCCGGCAGCAACGATCGCGCGGCCTACGCCGTGTCGCACGTGGGGTGGGGACTGAACCCCGGCGCGCGCTGGGATGCGCTCGAGTTCTACGACAAGCGCGACTGCAACGGCACCGAGCTGCGCGCCTTCGCCGGCAACTTCCTGTATTCGACCGGCGCGAACGAAGTCGCCGGCCGCTACACGCTGGGCCACTTCGACCTGCCGCTGCGCCACTGCACCGTGATGCTGGACGGGCAGGCGGTGGTCGAGGCCGGGCAACTGGTGGAGTAGGGCTTGGCGTCCGTACCTGCCTTCGTCGAGCGCGGCCCCGCCGACACCCGTGACGCCGGCGACGCCGCGGTGCTGCTGCTGCATGGCGTGGGCGGCGGCAGCGGCGCGTGGCCGGCGCAGCTGGACTCGCTCTCGGCGGCCGGCTATCGCGCGGTGAGCTGGGACATGCCCGGCTACGGCGCGAGTCCCGCTATCACGCCGTATGACATGGCAGGCCTCGCCGACGCGGCGTCGGCCCTCGTTCGCACGCTGCTCGCTGACGGACGCACGCGGCGCGTCGCGGTGGTCGGCCACAGCATGGGCGGCATGGTGGCGCAGGAGATGGTCGTCAAAAATCCTGAATTGATTCAGGCACTTGTGCTCTCCGGGACCAGTCCCGCCTTTGGCAAGCCGGATGGCGAATGGCAGCGCCAGTTCCTCGCCGACCGCGTGGCGCCGCTGGATGCCGGCAAGTCCATGGCCGACATCGCCCCCGGACTGGTGGACCGCATGATGGCCGCGTCCGCGCCGGCTAGCGCGCGCGCAGCCGCCGTCGCACTGATGTCCGCCGTGCCGCCGGCCACCTATCGCATCGCGCTGGCGGCCATCGCCGGCTTCGACCGGCGCGCGGCGCTCGCCGACATCCGCGTGCCGACCCTCGTGCTGGCCGGCGAGACCGACCCGAACTCGCCGCCCGCCGTCCAGAAGAAGATGGCCGAGCGCATCCCCGGCGCGGAGTACGCCTGCCTGCCGGACCTCGGGCACCTTGCCAACCTCGAAGACCCAGCCGCCTTCGATGCGCCGCTGCTCGATTTCCTCGCGCGCCACCTGCCTGCGCGGCGCGACACCAAGACAAACTGAAACAGGAGACCCCCATGTCTGCCGTTCCCCAAGCCAAGACCTCCCGCTACGTGCCGCCACCCATCACCGGCGACCTGTTCCCGCTGACCGACAAGCAGACCATGTGGCTGGAGCGCGCCTCGCGCCTGGGCCGGGAGAACTTCGCCGGCCGCGCCGAGAAGTACGACCGCGACGCTACCTTCCCGTTCGAGAACTACGAGGACCTGCGGCGCGAGGGCTTCCTCGGCCTGTGCGTGCCCGAGGAATACGGCGGCGGCGGCTGCGACTACCTGACCTATGCCATCGTCGCGGCGGAAATCGGCCGGCACTGCGGCGCCACCGCGCTGACCTACAACATGCACGTCTGCTCCACGCTCTGGTCCGGCCCGCTGTCGGACGACCTGGACATGACGCCGGCGCAGCGCGCCGAGCACCACGGCTACCGCAAGCTGCACTTCGACCGCATCGTGAAGGAGGGCAAGGTGTACGCCCAGCCCTTCTCCGAGGGCTCGGCCGCGGCGGCGGGCAAGGCGCCCTTCGGCACGCTCGCCACCAAGGTGGACGGCGGCTGGGTGATCAACGGCAAGAAGATCTTCGCCTCGCTATCGGGCGCGGCCGACTACTACGGCGTGCTGTGCACCGAGGACAAGCCCGACCGCACCATGAAGGACACGCTGTACATGGGCGTGCCCGGCGACGCCAAGGGCGTGACCGTGGTCGGCGAGTGGGACCCGCTGGGCATGCGCGGCACGGTGTCGCGCACCCTGCTGCTGAAGGACGTGTTCATCCCCGACGACGCGCAGCTGATGCCGCGCGGCACCTACTTCCAGGCCGCCGGCCGCTGGCCGCACATGTTCTTCACGCTCTCGCCCACCTACATGGGCATCGCGCAGGCCGCCTATGACTTCACCGTGCAGTACCTGCGCGGCGAGGTGCCCGGCATGCCGCCGGTCAAGCGCCGCATGTACCCGACCAAGCAGGTCGCCGTGGCGGAGATGCGCATCAAGCTGGAGCAGACCCGCGCGCTGTTCCTGCGCGCCCTGGCCGATGCGCGCGTGGACCCGGGCAAGGACGCGCGCCTGCGCGTGTACGCGGCGCAGTACACGGTGATGGAGAACGCCAACGACCTGTGCCGGCTCGCGATCCGCACCTGCGGCGGGCAGTCGATGCTCAAGACCCTGCCGCTGGAGCGCCTGTACCGCGACAGCCGCTGCGGCGCGCTGATGCTGCCCTGGACCGCGGAACTGTGCCTGGACCGCATCGGGCGCGAGGCGCTGTACGAGTCGGGCGAGACCGACGACTGAGCGTCGGGGACCGGCCTTGAACTTCTCCCGCATCATCGAGCGCCACGCCGATTTCCAGCCGGACAAGCCCGCGCTGCACTTCCAGGGCTCGTCCTGGACCTACGCCGAGTTCTGGCAGGGGATCGAGCACGCGAGCCTGCGGCTCGCGTCCTATGGCGTGCACCGTGGCGACCGCGTCGCCTTCCTCGGCTACAACCACCCCGAGTTCCTCGCCATCCTGTTCGCCTGTGCGCGGCTGGGTGCGGTCCTGGTGCCGCTGAACTTCCGGCTCGCCCTGCCCGAGCACAAGGACATCCTCGCGCACTCCGGCGCGTCGCTGCTGGTGGTGGAGGAAGACTTCCACGCCGCGGCGCAGTCGCTGGCGAAGGACTTCCCGCTGATGAAGATGGTCAGCCTCGCGGCGGCGACGCCCGAGGGCTTCTTTGGCTGGGCCGGTCCCACGCCGGGCGGCTTCACGCCCAGGTACGAGGGCACGGATGCCGACCCGCTGATGATCGTCTATACCTCCGGCACCACCGGACGCCCCAAGGGCGCGGTGCACACGCAGGAGGCGATGCTGTGGAACATCGTCTGCTCCACGCATTACCACGACCTGGTCTGCGCGGACCACATCCTGACCGCGCTGCCGATGTTCCACGTCGGCGGGCTGTGCATCCAGACCCTGCCCGCGCTGCACGCAGGCTGCACGGTGACCGTGCAGGCGCGCTTCGACCCGGGCGCGTGGCTCGATGCGGTGGCGGTAAGCCGGCCGACGCTGTCGCTGCTGGTTCCCGCGACCATCCGCGCCGTCACCGGGCACCCGAAGTGGGCCGGCGCGGACCTGTCATCGCTGCGTATGGTGAACACCGGCTCCTCGGTGATCCCCGAGTCCATGATCGAGGCCTTCCACGCGCGCGGCATCACCATGACCCAGGTGTGGGGCTCCACCGAGACCGGTCCGGTGACCATCTACCTGCGGCCCGAGGACGCGCGGCGCAAGGTGGGCTTTGCCGGGCATGCCGCGCTGCATGCCGAGATCCGCCTCGTGGACGAGGCCGGCACCGACGTCGCGCGTGGCCGCATCGGCGAGATCTGGGTGCGCGCGAAGAACCTGATGCAGGGCTACTGGCGCGATCCGGACAACCCGGCGTTCCGCGACGGCTGGTTCCGCAGCGGCGACCTCGCCTACCAGGACGAGGAAGGCTGCTACAAGGTGGTGGGCCGCTCCAAGGACATGATCATTTCGGGCGGCGAAAACGTTTATCCGGCGGAACTGGAGAACGTGCTGGGAGACAGCCCCGAGGTGCTGGAGTGTGCCGTGGTCGGGGCCGAGGACGAGAAGTGGGGCGAGGTCGCGGTCGCAGCCATCGTCCGCCGTCCAGGCAGCACGCTGGACGAGGCGGGGGTGATGCGCCTGTTCGAGGGGCGGCTGGCGCGCTACAAGCATCCGCGGCGGGTGGTGTTCCTCGACAACCTGCCGAAGACGGCCCTCGGCAAAGTCCAGAAGCCGGAACTGAAGAAGCTGATAGCCTGACCACGGAGGCGCCTGCGGCAACAGGCCGCGCGAGGTGCGAAGCAGCGCGGCCGGTCCTCCGGGGAAAAGTACAGAAGCCCGAGCTCAAGAAGCTGATCGGCTGAGCCATTCCACCGGGGCGGTAGAATCCGTCCCAGCCAAGACACTGACGGGAACAGATGATGAAAAAAGCGAACTTCAAGGGCCTCCATATCCGCAAGTGGTACCTGCAGGTGGAGGAGACGCATGCGAACGAGACCGGCATGGCGGCCGACGGCAAGCCGGTGACCAAGTACGTGATCGCCTGCGCGCTGTCCAACCCCTTCGCCGGCAAGTTCGTGAAGAACCTGGACAAGGCCACCAAGCCCTCGCTGGAACTGGGTCGCGAGTTCGGCCGGCGCATCAAGGCAGCGGCCGGCGCCAACAAGATCGAGAGCTACGGCAAGGCCTGCCTGGTCGGTACGTCGGGCGAGTACGAACACGGCAATGCCTTCCTGACCACCCTGTTTGCCGACCCGGTGCGTGCGGCCATCGGCGGCGGCGTGGCCTGGGTTCCCTCCACCGGCAAGCGCGGCGGCCCTGGCACCGAGATCGACATCCCGCTGGCGCACAAGGACGCGCTCTACGTGCGTTCGCACTACGACACCGTGTCCTGCACCTTCGGCGACGCGCCGGCACCGGACGAGATCGTGATCATGTTCGCCTTCGCCACGCGCGGCCGGCTGCATGCCCGCCTCGGTGGACTGACTGCGAAGGACATCAAAGGAAAGGACGGTCTGCGATGAACGGACAAGGACGCGGCGTAAACAAGGTCGGACGCCTGCACGCACGCCTGGGCGGCCTGAAGGCGAAAGAGATCAAGGGCAAGGACGGCCTGCGCTAGCCGTCCCTCGCTTGTTGGATACGGAGCGCGCCCGCGTCGCGGGCGCGCAGTTCGCGCTCTGGTTCGCCGTCGTGCTCTGGGCCGGGTCCTTCCCGGCCACGCGCATCGCCCTGGCGAGTTTCTCCCCCGAAGGCCTGATGGCGGTGCGCTTCACGCTCGCCGGCATCGTGCTGGCCGCATGGGGCGTGTGGAAGCGCGTCGGCTGGCCTCCGCGACAGGACTGGCTGCTGCTCACCCTGGTCGGACTGATTTCCGGCGTGGCCTACCAGAGCGCCTTCAACCACGGCATGCAGTCTGTCGGCTCCGGCCCTGCGGCGGCGGTGGTGGACACCGCGCCCATCTTCACCGCGCTGCTGGGCACGCTGTTCCTGCGCGAGCACACCAGCGTGCTCGGCTGGATCGGCATCCTGCTCGGCTTCGCCGGCGTGGTGCTGATCGCGATGGAAGGCGGCGGCGAGTTCCGGCTGGAGCCCGGCGTGCTGATGCTGCTCGCGGCCGCCGTGCTCTTCGCGGTCAACGCGGTGATGCAAAAGCCGCTGCTGAAGCGCCACGGCGTGAACGCCATCTCCACCTGGCTGATGGTGGGCGGCAGCCTACCCATGCTGCTGTTCTGGCCGCAGGCGCTGGAGGCCATCCCGCATGCGCGCCCCGAGGCCTGGTGGGCGATAGCCTTCCTCGCCTTCTTCCCGGCGGCGCTGGGCTTCATCCTCTGGACCTACGCTCTGGACGTGCTGCCGGTGACGCAGGTGGCGAGTTCGCTCTACCTCCTGCCGCCGCTGGCCTTCCTGATCGGCTGGGCGCTGCTGGGCGAGGTGCCGACCATGATGGCGGTCGCAGGCACCCTGCTGGCGCTGGCCGGCGTGGCGCTGGTGCAGTTGCCGCCGCTGCTGCGCGGCAAACGCTGACGCCTGTTTCGAACGGGTTATCCGACTACTTCGGCGGCTTGAGCAGCTTCAGGTGCTTGAGCATGCCGAGCTGGCGCGACAGCGCGTCGCGCCGGTAGGCGGTGGCGTTCACCTTGCGCCAGTCGAGGAAGCCCTGGCCTTCGCGCAGGCCGCGCCTGCCCGAGGCCATGTGCGCGGCGACGATGGGTGGCGGGCGGTAGCGCTCGCCGAGCTGGTCGGCCAGGTAGTTGGCCGCGTACCAGAGGATGTCCACGCCGCCGAAGTCGATGAACTCGACCACGCCCATGGTGGCGTAGCGGAAGCCGAAGCCGTAGCGGATCGCGCGGTCGATGTCTTCGGCCGTGGCCACGCCATCCTCGATCATGCGTGCCGCCTCGTTCATGATCAGCGACTGGAAGCGCGGCACCAGGAAGCCCGGCGCCGGCTGGCATTGCACCGGCACCTTGCCCACCGATTCCAGCAGGGCATTGAAGCGCTTGAGCGCGGCGGCGCTGGTGCCCCGGTGCGGGCTGACTTCCACCAGCGGGATCAGGTAGGCCGGGTTCAGGAAGTGCGCGTTCAGGAAACGTGACGGGTCGGCCACCATGCCGGCCAGCGTGGTGACCAGGAAGGTGGAGGTGGTCGAGGCGAGGATGGCGTCGCGCTTCAGGTGCGGGCCGGCATACGCGAAGGCCTCGCGCTTGGCCTGCATCACTTCGGGCACGCCCTCGAACACCACGTCGGCGCGGCCCAGCGCGGCGGGCGCATCCGCCAGCGCGGCGAAACGGATGCGTTTCATGATGCGCGGGATGGCCGAGGCAGGGAAGGCGCGCAGCTTCGCCAGGCCCGCGAGGCTGGCCTTCACGTCGGCCAGCGCCTCGCGTTCCAGCTTGGCCGCCTGCGCCTTGGTGCGCGGCTTGATGTCCACCAGCCAGACCTCATGGCCGGCGTAGGCGAAGGCATGCGCGATGCCGCGGCCCATGCGCCCGGCACCGAGCGAGGCGATCACCGCGCGCTTGCTCCGTGCGGCCGGACTGGCAGCGGGCTTGCCTGCACGCTTCACCGCTTTGCGGGGTGCCACTGCCTTCTTGCGGGTGGCCATGGCAATCAGAGCCCGTCGCGCAGCAGCGCCGCCATCTGCTTGCGGTCCAGGCCGGCGAGGCCGAGCGTTTCCAGCGTGCGCGGTCCCTTGCCGCGGAAGTCCCCGCCGGTGATGGCCGAGCCCATGGCCAGCAGGCCGCTGGCGACAGGCGCGGGCACGCCTGCCCAGTCGGCGACCGACACGATCAGCGCCAGCCCGTACTCCACGTCCTCGCGCATGTAGCGGTGCGTCTTGAGGTCGATGTGTTCGCGCCAGTCGCCCGAGTCGGTGAGCATCTGGTGCGACTTGCGGCCGTACATCCATTCCTCGCGGCCGGTGTAATGGTCCGATAGCGGGAAGTGCGGCGCGCCGTAGCCCAGTGCCTCGCGCACCGCTATGCGCTCGGCGTCCAGCCGGTCGGTGACCGCGCGGATGGAAGGCTGCGTGCCCTCGTTGTGGATGTCCCAGCGCTCGAAATGTTCCAGCGGACCGGCGTTCATCAGGATCAGCGGCGGATGGATGATGGGGCCGGCGTTCATCAGTGCGCCCGACAGCGCGTCCTCGACGGGTTCCACCGACGGATAGGCGGCGCGCACGATCGCCAGCGCCCGCGCCGAGTCGGATGCGGGAAAGCAGCCGGTGGGCAGGCGCGTGGCGTACACCGACACCTGGATCTCGGCCGGGCCGTGCTTGCGCACCAGGTAGGGCAGGGTACCGGTCTCGGCGAAGGTGACGCGGGCGGTGCAGCCGGCATCCCTGAGCACGCGCGCCATCACGTAGCTGCCGAAGGTGCCCGGCGGCAGGAACACCACCTGGCCGTCGGCCATGTGCGGCGCCATGGCGCGGGCGATGTCGGCCTGCGCGAACGCGGGGGTGGGAATGACGATGAGTTCCGCCCCGCGCACGGCGGCGGCTATGTCGGCGGTGGCGAGCGCGATGGTGACGTCGCGCCTGCCCTGCCAGTCCTTGACCGTGATGCGGCGGTCCGCCAGCATCGGCCCGAAGGCGGCGGCGTCGCGGCGCCAGAAGCGGACCTCGTGGCCCTTCTCGGTGAGTTCGGCGGCGGCGGCGTAGCTGCCGTTGCCCCCGCCCAGTACGGCGATCTTCATGGTCTGTCCTGGCTCAGTGCTGCGTCAATCACCGGTTAAGCGGCGACGACGCGGGGTTCATTCGGGCGGCGCGCTCGCCACCCAGTTGGTCACGCTCCAGCCGCCGTCCACCGCCAGCACATGGCCGTTGACGAAGGCGGCCTTGTCCGAAAGCAGGAACTGCACCGCGTCGGCAATGTCCTGCGGCCGGCCGATGCGCGGGAAGGGCGTGGTCTGCACCATCAGCGCATGCACCCGGGTGCCGGGGCCGATGCGGTCGTGCACCAGCGGCGTGTCGATCAGCCCCGGGGCGACCGCGTTCACGCGTATGCCCTTGGGGCCGTAGTCGGCCGCCATCTGGTGGGTGAGCCCGATCAGCGCCGCCTTGGACACCGAGTAGGACGCCATGCCCGGGTAGCCGAGGATGCCGAAGATGGACGCGATGTGGACGATGGTGCCGCCGGGCGCGGGCAGGTGGCCCAGCGCCTCGCGCGAAAAGCGCACCGCGGCGCGCAGGTTGATGTCCATGTAGCGGTCGAAGTCCGCGTCGCTGGTCGCGTCCAGCGCGGCGGAGCGGCCGATGCCGGCGTTGTTCACCAGCGCGTCGATGCGGCCGAAGGCGGCCAGCGTTGCCGCGATCGCTTCCTGCGGCGCGGCATCGGTGGTGATGTCGGCGACGTGCGTGGCGATGCGGCCGGGGCCGGCGTGCAGGTGCGCAGTCTCGGCGAGGCCAGCCGCGTCGCGGTCGAGCGCCAGCACGGCGTCGCCCTGGCCGGCCAGTGTCAGCGTGATGGCGCGGCCGAGGCCCGAGCCCGCCCCGGTGACGAGTACGGCGCGTTCGCTCATGGCAGGTGTCCCATTGTCATGTGCCCAAGTATAGGGGGGTGACGGTGTGTCCAGCGCGCCGCTGCGAATGACCCGCAGTGCTGGATAATCGGTGTATCCGCGCGAGCGAACGACATCCTTGGAGACACGCATGGCCGCCCTGCCCGAACGCATGACCGTGATCGAGATTGCCCAACCCGGCGGCCCGGAGGTGCTGAAGCCGGCCGAGCGTCCCGTGCCCAGGCCGGCAGTGGGCGAGGTGCTGGTCGCCGTGCAGGCCGCCGGCGTGAACCGGCCCGACGTGGAGCAGCGCAAGGGCGCCTATCCGCCGCCGCCCGGCGCATCCGACATCCCGGGGCTGGAGGTCGCCGGCACCATCGTCGCGCTGGGCGAGGGCGTGTCCGGCTGGAAGCTGGGTGATGCGGTCACCTCGCTGGTGACCGGTGGCGGCTACGCGCAGTACTGCACCGCGCCGGCCGTGCAATGCCTGCCCGTGCCCAAGGGCCTGTCCATGGCCGAGGCGGCGGCGCTGCCCGAGACCTTCTTCACCGTGTGGCACAACGTGTTCGACCGCGTCGGCCTGAAGCAGGGCGAGACCTTCCTCGTGCACGGCGGCACCAGCGGCATCGGCACCACCGCGATCCAGCTGGCGCACGCCTTCGGCGCGACGGTGTATGCGACGGCGGGCAGCGCCGAGAAGTGCGCCGCCTGCATCAAGCTGGGCGCGGACGTGGCGATCAACTACAAGACCGAGGACTTCGTCGAAGTGGTGAAGGCGAAGACCAGCAAGGCCGGCGTGAACGTGATCCTGGACATGGTGGGCGCGAGCTACCTCGCGCGCAACCTCTCGGCGCTGGGCGTCGAGGGCCGCATGGCGCTGATCGCGCTGCTGGGCGGGCGCGAGTCCAACATCAACCTGGGCATCCTGCTGATGAAGCGCCTGACGGTCACGGGTTCGGCGCTGCGCCCGCGCCCGGTGGCGGAGAAGGCCGCGATGGCCAGGAGCCTGCTGGAGAAGGTCTGGCCGCTGATCGAGGCCGGCAAGGTGAAGCCGGTGATCGACTCCATCCTGCCGCTGGAGGATGCGGCCAAGGCGCACGCCCGGATGGAATCCTCCGAGCACATCGGCAAGATCGTGCTGTCGGTGTAACGGCCGCCGCCGCTCCGGGCGGCGGGGCCGCGGGGGGTCAGTCGGTCTGCAGGCCGCTGTACTCGATCACCGGCTTCCAGCGCGTGAGCTCCTCCTGCATGAACTTCGCGAGTTCCTCGGGCGTGGAGCCGACCGGTTCCATGTATTGCGTGGCCATCTTCTGGCGCGTGTCCGGGTCCTTGAGCGCGGCGACCAGTTCCTGGTTCATGCGCGCGATCACGGCAGCCGGCGTCTTCGCCGGCGCCATGATGGCCATCCACGCCATGGCCTGGATCTCGGGGAAGCCGGACTCGCGCATCGTGGGCAGGTCGGGTATCAGCGTGCTCTTGGTGCCGCTGGTCACCGCCAGCGCCTTGAGCTTGCCGGCGCGCGCCTGCGGCATCACCGCCACCGGCGGCACGCAGGCGAATTGCACGTCGCCCTGCAGGATCGCCGTCACCGCCTGCGGCGAGGATGCATAGGGCAGGTGCACGGCATAGGACTTGGAGCGCAGCTTCAGGATCTCGATGGACAGGTGCGACATCGAGCCCACGCCGGTGGAGGAGAAATTGAACTTGCCCGGATTGCGCCGCATCAGCTCGACCCATTCCTTGACGTTGTTCACCTTGAGGTCGTTGGACACCGCACACACGTTCGGCTGGCTGCCGGCCAGCGTCACTGGCGCGAGGTCCTTGAACGGGTCGTAGGGCAGCTTCTTGTTGATCACCGTGTTGTAGACCAGCGGACCGTTGGTGGACACGAGGAAGGTGTAGCCGTCGGGCGCCGCCTTGGCGACATGGTCGGTGCCGATGTTGCCGCCGGCGCCGGCGCGGTTCTCCACCACCACCGGCTGGCCCAGGCGCGCCGACACCTTCTCGTTCACCAGCCGCACCAGGACGTCCGGCGAGGAACCCGGCGCGTAGGGCACGACGATGCGTACCGCGCGGGTGGGCCAGGCCTGCTGGGCCCAGGCTGCGGCCGGAAACGCCGCGGTGATGGCGATGGCTGCCGCGCTGAGCGCGGGAAAGGGGCGTCGGTTCATGGCTTCTCCTCGTATTCGCTTCCGCCTGCCGTTGCGGCGGACTTCCTGGGGGATGTTAGCGCGTGCACAGC
>CAIVVS010000048.1 GCA_903909415.1 uncultured Pseudomonadota bacterium
CCTCAAAGGGGCTCACGATCGTGAGGTCGCGGCCCTTGTAGTGGCCCGGCTTGATCGTGCCGCCGTAGACGAAGATGCCGGGGATGTTCATCCGCAGCATGCCGATCATCGCGCCGGGCATGTTCTTGTCGCAGCCGCCGATCACGACCACGCCGTCCATGCTCTGGCTCATCGTGGCCGTCTCGATCGCGTCGGCGATGACCTCGCGCGACACCAGCGAGTACTTCATCGCCTCGGTGCCCATGCCGATGCCGTCGGTGACGGTCGGCGTGCCGAACACCTGCGGCTTGGCGCCGGCCGCCTCGAGCGCGGCCATGGCGCTGTCCACCAGCGGCTGGATGCCGGCGTTGCACGGGTTCATGGTGGAGTGGCCGTTGGCCACGCCGATGATGGGCTTGGTGAAGTCGCGGTCGCCGAAGCCGACGGCGCGCAGCATGGCGCGGTTGGGCGAGCGGGCCACGCCCTGGGTGATGAGTTTTGAACGCCAGTTGTCGGCCATGGTGCGGCTCCTTGCTCGGTGCGGAATGGATTGCGGGACGGGTCGGGGAAAGTCTAGCAGCGGCGCCGGCGCAACGACGGGGCGCGGGGCCGCGCCGGGGGCGCTACAGGATCAGGCGGGACTGCTCGGCCGGCGCGTCGCACTCGATGTGGCTCGCGCCCAGCTTGGCCAGCGCCTCGCGCGCCTCGGCCAGCTTCAGGTCGATGTCGGCGTCGGTCTGGTCCGGGTCATGGTGGAACAGGTGCAGGCGCTTGACGTCGGCGCGCGCGGCCAGGTCCGCCACCTCGCTCACGCAGGAATGGCCCCACTCGACCTTGGAGGGGTACTCGCTGTCGCGGTAGGTGGTATCGGTGATCAGCACGTCGGCGCCGCGCACGAAGTCGGCCAGGCGCTCGACGTAGCGCGCGTCATGGCGCGGGTCGCCCGGCAGGAACAGTTCGTTGTCGGTGATGTAGCAGACCACGCGTTCGTGGCAGGTGAGCTTGTAGCCCAGGCAGTAGCCGGGGTGGCGCAGCAGCATGGTGTCGATGCGCACCGGCCCGAACTCCAGGCTCTCCTCGCGCAGGTCCCGGAACACCAGCCGCGCGCCGAACTCGCGGATGGTCACCGGGAAGTACACGCCCTCCATCTGCGCGCTGATCACGCGGTCGATGGTCAGGTCGCCCTGGTAGGGGCCGAAGATCTCGATCTGGTTGCCGCGCACGTAGAGCGGCGCGAAGAACGGGATGGTGTTGATGTGGTCCCAGTGCGGGTGCGAGATGAAGATGCGCCCCGAGAAACGCTGCACCTTGGAGGCCATGATCTGGTCGGAGAGCTTCTTCACGCCCGAGCCGCAATCGAAGATGTAGATCGGCTCGCCGCCGACCTCCACCGACACGCAGGGCGTGTTGCCGCCGTAGCGGATGTTCTGCGGGCCGGGCACCGGCAGCGTGCCATGCACGCCCCAGTAGGTGACCACGACCTTGTTCGACAGGATGTCGGCGATCGACTGCAGCAGCGCCTCGCGCTTGACCGGCTTGGCGATGAAGCCGTCGGCGCCCATCTCCTTGGCGCGGCGGCGGTCGAAGTCGTAGGCCTTGGCCGACAGCACGATGATGCGCATGTCGGCCAGCTCGGGGCGGCGGCGCAGTTCCTGGCACAGCTCGAAGCCGTCCATCACCGGCATCATGAGGTCGGTGATGACACAATCGGGATGCTCGGACGGCACATCGCGCAGCGCCTGGGCGCTGGATGAACTGGTCTGCACCGTGTGCCCGGCGCTCTCCAGCATCGATGCGACGATCTGCAGCGAGACTTCGTCGTCGTCAACTACGTAGAACTTCAAGGAAATTTCCCTCCGAAGCCGCTAGCGTAGCCGCAAAACGTGCGCACCGGCAAACCCCGCCCGGAAAAGACGGGAATTTTCACGTCCGGCCCGGCGCGCGCTTCATGCCAGCCGCCGGTTGGCGATGACAATGCCGGCGACCACCAGCGCGAAGCCGGCGAAGTGGTAGGCGTAGAACCGCTCGTCCAGGAACAGCCATGCCCCGGTCGCGCCGAACACCGGCACCAGGTGGACGAAGGGGGCGGCGCGCGCCGGGCCGACGCCGTCGATGCCGAAATTGAAGGTCGCCGTGGCGATGATGGTCCGGAACAGCACCAGGTACCCCAGGCCCAGCAGCACCCCCGTGGTCCAGTCGACGTGGGCGGCGCCCGCGGCAAGCTGCATGCCCAGCATCGGCAGCACGGCGGCCAGCCCGAACGAACCCGACACCACCAGGTAGGCGAACGAGGACAGCCCGGTCGGGCGCTCGCGCAGCAGCACGGAGAAGATCGCCCACACGAACATCGCCAGCAGCGCAAGCAGGTCCCCGCCGTTGATGCTGAGCGCCAGCAGGTTGTCCAGGCTGCCCTTGAGGATGATCGCCGCCACCCCGGTGATGGACACCGCGAAGCCGACCAGCCCGCGCAGGGCCGGACGCTCGCCGTTCCGGAGCCACAGCACCGCCATCACCCAGATCGGCACGCTGGAGTTGAGCAGGGCCATGTTGGTGGCCGTGGTGTACTGCACGGCCTGCAGCACCACGGCGGCGAAAGTCGCGGTGGACATCACGCCCAGCACCGCGAACTGGCGCCAGTGGCGCCGTATCATGGGCGCGCTCGCGCGCAGTTCCCGCCATACGAAGGGCAGCAGCAGCAGCACCGCCAGCAGCCACTGCAGGCTGGCCAGCACCAGCGGCGACACGTCGGAGCGGATGGCGCGGCCGACGACCGCGTTCCCCGACCACAGCGCGGAGGTCAGGGCCAGCACGGCGAGCGACAGGGCAGGAGACGCGGCGGCTCGGATAGGCATGGAAGCGGGCGGGGCCCTCGGCAAGGCCGGCAATGCTATACGATGCGCCCTCTTCCTGGGCACCACACCATGCTGATCCACCCGAATTTCGATCCGGTCGCGCTGTCGCTGGGTCCGCTGGCCATCCGCTGGTACGGGCTGATGTACCTGGTCGGGTTCGCCAGCTTCTACTGGCTCGGGCGCAGGCGCATCGCGCATCCGCCCGGTGGGACCGGCGCTGCGCCGGCAGGCGCGGCCGGGCCACGGCCCAGCCTCGCGCTGCTGGACGACCTGCTGTTCTTCGCGGTGATCGGCGTGGTGCTGGGCGGGCGGCTGGGCTACGTGCTGTTCTACAAGCCGGCGCATTACCTGTCGCACCCGGCGGAGGCGCTTGCCGTCTGGCAGGGCGGCATGTCCTTCCACGGCGGCTTCCTCGGCGTGCTGGTGGCGGTGTGGTGGGTGGCGCGGCGCCATCGCATCGCCTGGCTGGCGGCCACCGATTTCATCGCGCCACTGGTGCCCTTGGCGCTGGCCGCCGGCAGGCTGGGCAACTTCATCAATGGCGAGCTGTGGGGCCGGGTCACCGACCTGCCCTGGGGCACGGTGTTCGCCTCGCCCGCCGCCGGGCCGCTGCCGCGCCATCCCTCGCAGCTCTACCAGTTCGCCGGGGAAGGCCTGCTGCTGTTCGCCTTCCTGTGGCTGTGGTCCTCGCGCCCGCGCCCGACCGGCGCGGTATCCGGCGCCTTCCTGGCCGGCTACGGGGTGCTGCGCTTTGCCGCCGAGTACTTCCGGGAACCTGACGATTTCCTCGGCCTGCTGGCCATGGGCCTGTCCATGGGCCAATGGCTGTCGCTGCCCATGGTCGCTGCCGGCGCGCTGATGCTTGCATGGAGCTATCGGCGGCAGGGGGCGCGGGGCTAGAATGCGGGCATGGGAGACCTCCTTGACGAGTCGCTGCGCTTCCAATACGTGCAGCGGCTCAATGAACTCAAAATGGAGCATCGAGATTTGGACCTGGCAATCAACCGGCTGGCCGGCGACCCTGTGCACGACCAGCTCGCGCTGCAACGCATGAAGAAGCGCAAGTTGCTGATCAAGGACCAGATTTCGGGCATCGTCCGCCAGCTGGACCCGGACACGCTCGCATGAGCCCGGACGAGCAGGACGACGCAGGCGCGCATCCCCTTCCCGACGCGCAGCTGGACCAGCTCGAGGCGCTGCTGGCCCAGGAACCCGACTCCCTCCCGCTGGATGCGCTGCAGGGCTTCGTCTGCGCCGTGCTGTCCGCGCCGCAGGTGATCGAGGCAGACCGCTGGATGGCGGCCGCCATGGGGCGCGAGTCCGTCGCCGAGGACCATCCGGCGCGCGAGCTGATGCTCGCCTTCCATGCCGCCACCGCGGCCGAGCTGCTGTCCGAGGACGGCCTGGGCCTGCTGCTCTATCCCGTTGCCGAAGGCAGCGAGGAAATGGACTACGAGACCTGGTGCGCCGGCTACATGGACGGCGTGGACCTGTGGGAACCCGCCTGGGACGAAGCGGCGGGCGACGACGAGGACGAGGTCGGCGAGATGCTGCTGCCCTTCCTCGCGCTGTCCGGCGCCTTCGAGTCCGACCCGCGCCTGCGCGAGGACCTGGGGCTGGAAGCCGACGAGGAAGAGCGCCTGATCGAAGGCTGGCGCGACAACCTCGCGGTGCACGTGCTGGACATGCACGACTGGTGGCTGGATGCGCGCCACACGCCGGCCACCTGGAAGCGCGATGACCCCAAGGTCGGGCGCAACGACCCCTGCCCCTGCGGCAGCGGCCGCAAGTACAAGTTCTGCCACGGCGCTTAGCGCAGCGCAGCTCAGGCGCCAGCCCAGGCAATGGGCGGGTCGCCTGGCTGGACATCGCGCCGGCGCACCAGCGTGGCCATCGCCGCACCGACCGGACGCACCCGCAGGTGACCGCGGGAGCGCGTGCTAGCATCGCCGCTTCCATTTTCCGGGAGGCTTCGATGGTGCGTCCTGCAGGCTTGGTTGCTTTCGCCGCATTGGCGGTGTCGCTCGCCGTCCCCGTGTCCGCGGCGGCACAATCGCGCTGGCCCGAGCGCCCGGTCAAGGTAGTCGTCCCGTACGCCGCCGGCGGCAACACCGACGGCATCGCGCGCATCACCGCGCTGGCGCTGCAGGAAACCTTCGGCCAGCCCTTCGTGGTGGAGAACCGCGTCGGCGGCAACGGCGGCGTCGCGGCGGAATCGGTCGCGCGCGCCGAGCCCGACGGCACCACGCTGTTCATGGTCGCGCAGGGCGTGTTCGCCATCGTTCCCGCCATGAGCAAGGTGCGCTACGACCCGGTCGCCGACTTCACGCCGATCAGCGTCGTCGGCACCAACCAGTTCGCCCTCAGCGTGGGCAAGGCGGTGCCGGCCGGCACGCTGCAGGAACTGCTCGCCTACATCCGCTCGCGCCCGCCGGGCAGCCTGAACTACTCCTCGGGCAGCATCGGCAGCGGCAGCCACCTGACCATGGCGCTGCTGATGGCACGCGCCAACCTCAAGGCCGAGCACGTGCCGTTCAAGGGCGGCTCGCAGTCGCTGCAGGCGCTGGTGTCCGGCCAGGTGCCCATGGGCTTCAACAACGTGTCGGAGGTGATCCCCTTCGGCAGGACCGGGGACCTGAAGATACTCGCGGTGTCGAGCGACAAGCGCGACCGCCAGCTGCCCAACGTGCCCACGGTGGCCGAGTCGGGCTTCCCCGGCTACAACGCCGCCACTTGGAACGGCCTGGTCGGCCCGGCGAAGCTGCCGCGCGAGATCGTCGACCGCATCGCCGGCGAGGTGCGCAAGCGCGTTCGCGAACCGGCCTTCATCCAGCGCATGGAAGCCCTGGGCGTGGACGTGCTGGGCAACACGCCGGACGAATTCGCGGCATTGATCCGCGCCGACATCCCGCGCTGGGCCGAGGCGGTGCGCATCTCCGGCGCCAAGGTCGAGTAAGGCACGGCCCGAGGCGCGCAGTTCGGGACACAAAGTCAGCGTTACCAAGTCAGCGACACGAAGTTCGAAACCGGAAAGACCAACATGCAACTGGATGCCAAGGACAAGAAGCGGGTGCTGATCTCGGGCGGCGGCCCGATCGGCGTGGTCACGGGCCTGGCGCTGGCGCGCGCCGGCATCCCGGTCACGCTGTTCGACCGGCTGGACAAGCCGGCCGAGGACCACCGCGCGGCGACGCTGCAGCCCTCCACGCTCGACCTGTTCGAGCCGCTCGGCCTGACCGCGGAGATCCTGCGCCAGGGCATCGAGTCGCCGGTCTTCCAGTGGCGCGACCGCATCACCAACGACATCGTGGCCGAGTTCGACTACCGCATGCTCGCGGACGAGTCGCGGCACCCCTACGTCATCCAGATCGAGCAGCACAAGACGGTGTACGTCGCGCTCGCCGCCGCCGCGAAGGAGCCGCTGTTCACCCTCCATCGCCCGGTCGAGGTGCTGGCGGTGCGCCAGGACGCCGACGGCGTGGAAATGGACGTGAAACTCGCCGACGGCACCGAGCAGACGCACCGCGGCGCCTACCTCATCGGCGCCGACGGCGGCCGCTCCATCGTGCGCAAGGCCATGGGCGTGTCCTTCGACGGCTTCACCTGGCCGGAGCGCTTCAACATCGTCGCCACCACCTCGGACTTCGCGCCGCTGGGCTACCGCTTCCGCAACTACTGCTCGCACCCGGACCGCTGGTGCGCGCTGATGAAGGTGCCGGGCGAGGACGGCTCGGGCGTGTGGCGCTGCCTGTTCCCGGCCAAGGAAGAGGAGTCCGACGAGTACGTGATGAGCGACGAGTGGATCCACGCGCGCTTCGAGGAATGCCTGCCCACGGACCGGTCCTACACCATCGTCCACCGCAACATGTACACGGTGCAGCAGCGCGTGGCCGGCAAGTTCAACCACGGCCGCTTCGTGCTCGCGGGTGACGCGGCGCACGTGAACAATCCGGTCGGCGGCATGGGCATGAACAGCGGCTTCCAGGACGGGCTGAACCTCGCGCCCAAGCTGGCGGCCATCCTCAACGACGGCGCCGATGCCGAACCGCTGCTGGACCGCTACGACCGGCAGCGCCGGCTCACCGCGATCGAGTACGTGCAGGCCCAGTCCATCGCCAACAAGCAGACGCTGGACGAGAAGGACCCGGCCATCCGCAAGACCAAGCTGGACAACCTGCGTCGCATGGCCGCGGACAAGGACAAGGCGCTGGACTTCGTGCGCCGCGCCTCGCTGGTGGCGATGTACCGCAAGTCGGAAAGCATCGAGTAAGGCATGGCCATCGACTACCTGAACCCGGTGGACCCGTTCGGCGGGCAGACCCAGCGCCTGGCCGCCGAGGCGCAATGCGGCGCCGCCGACGTGTTCGAGATTGACGCCACCTGCCGCGCGCTGAACGCGGGCGACGTGCCGGGCTGGGACCGTGCCTGGCTGGCGCTGGCCGAGGGCGCCGAGCGTGAGGGCGCCAGCGCAGAGCAGGCCCGCAACCGCGCCACCGCCGCGACGCGTTACTTCCATGCGGCGAGCTACTTCCGCCAGTCGGAACTGTTCTTTCCCGGCGGCGATGCGCGCAAGCCCGAGCGCTTCCGCCGCTCGCAGTCCGCGTTCCGGCGCGGCGCGGCGCTGTCCACGCCCGAGATCCGCGTGATCGAGGTCGCCTGCGGCGGCGAACGCTACGCCGGCTACTTCTGCCTGCCGCCCGACTACCGTCCCGGCATACGCCTGCCGGCGGTGTTCCTGGTCGGCGGCGTGGACTCCTACGCCGAGGAGAACTATTTCAGCGGCCGCGCGATGCTGGAGCGCGGCATGGCGGTGATGCTGCTGGACACGCCCGGGCGCGGCTCGTCCATCTACCTGAACGACATTCCCGCGCGTCCCGACTACGAGGTGGCGGTGAAGGCGGCGCTGGACTGGCTCTCGGCGCAACCGGAAGTGGATGCGAACCGCATCGGCCTGGCCGGCATCAGCATGGGCGGCTACTACGCGCCGCGCGGCGCCACCGACCCGCGCGTGAAGGCCCTGCTGTGCTGGTCCGGCATCATGGACCTGGCCGAGGACATCTACGGATTCTTCCCGCCCATCCAGCACCAGATGCGCTGGGTGATGGGCGCGAAGGACGAGGCCGATGCGCGAGCGAAGCTGCCCGCCTACACGCTGCGCGACGTCGCCCCGCGCATCCAGTGCCCGACCTTCGTCACCCACGGCCGGCGCGACCAGATCATGAGCGTGGCCGGCGCCGAGAAGTTCTTCGCCGCGCTGGGCGCGAAGGACAAGACCCTGCACATCGCCGAGGGCCAGGGCGCGGGCCACTGCAGCTACGGCCAGTGGCGCACGCTGCTGCCGATGATGTTCGACTGGATGGCGCTCAAGCTGCGCGCCTAGGTTCCACCGGTTGCGCGGGTTACCCCGGCGGCAGGTGCGTCGCGCGCCACAGCAGTGACGCGCCGGTGGCCAGCAACATCACCGCCACCGCGCGCAGCAGCACCTCGCGCGAGATCACCCGGAAGATCTTCGACGCCACCACCGTGCCCAGCAGCGCGGCGGGGATGCTGGCCGCGGCGACCGGGAACACGTTCTCCTGCGCATACAGGCCGGTGATGCCGAAGGCGGTCACGCGCATCGCGATCGAGAAGATCGAAGTCATGGTCAGGGTCGCGCGGAACTGCGCCTTGGTATAGGGCCGCAGCGACATGTAGATCGCATACGGCGGGCCGCCCGCGCCGAACAGCGTGCCGGTGACGCCGCCGCCGAAACCCGACAGGTACACCCAGCGCCGGCTGATGGTGCCGAGCTTGCCGCCCTGCACCAAACTGTAGATAGCGTACAGGCTGATGAAGCTGCCCATGGCCACCATCGCGCCGGCGCGCGGCAGCGCGACCAGCACGGTCACGCCGACCAGGATGCCGACCGCGGCCGAGGGCACGATGCGCACCACCTCGGCCACCACCGCCTCGCGCGGGTTCTCCAGCCCGACGCGCAGGGCGGTCAGCACGTCCACCAGCGAGAACACCGCCAGCGCGTACGGTAGCGGCACGAAGTGCAGCGCCACCGGCATGGTGAGCATGGCGGCGCCGAAGCCGGTGATGCCATAGACGGTCGCGCCGATGAAGGACAGCGGCACGAACAGCGCCAGGGCGAAGACGAGGTCTTCCACGGCGGCGGGTCAGCGGCGGGTCAGCGGCGGGTCAGCGACGGGTCACGGGGGCGGCGGAGCCCGGCGCGGGCTCAGCCCAGCGCCCGCGCCAGCACCTGCGCCACGTGCACCGCGCCGCGCTGCGCGCCGTCGGCGATCTGGTGGCGGCAGCTGGTGCCGTCGGCGACCAGCAGGGTGTTCGCACCGGCCGCGCGCACCACCGGCAGCAGGGAAGCCTCGGCCATGGCGCGTGACACCTCGGCATGCTCGGCCTCGTAGCCGAAGCTGCCGGCACCGCCGCAGCACGAGGTCTCGATGGTCTTGACCTCCAGGCCCGGCACCAGCCGCAGCACGGACTCGACCGCCGGCATCGCGCCGAAGGCCTTCTGGTGGCAATGGCCGTGCAGCAGCGCGCGTGTCTCGGGCAGCGCCTTGAGCGCGAGCTTGAGCCGCCCGGCCGCCTGCTCGCGCGCGAGGAACTCCTCGAACAGCAGCGCCTGCTCCGACAGCGCCTGCGCCTCCTTGCCCGGCAGCAGCGACTTGAACTCGTCGCGCAGCGTCAGCAGGCAGGACGGCTCCAGGCCGATGACCGCGATGCCGGAGGACACGTAACAAGCCAGCGCCCGCAGCGTGCGCGTGGCCTCGGCGCGCGCCTCGTCCACCATGCCGGCGGACAGGTAGGTCCGGCCGCAGCACAGCGCGCGCCCGTCGGGCGAAGCAGCCGCATGCACGCGATAGCCCGCCGCCTCCAGCACCCGGCGCGCGGCACGCGCGTTCTCCGGCTCGAACCACCGGTTGAAGCTGTCCACCAGCAGCACCACGTCGCGCACCGGGTCCAGTTTCGCCGCGCCCTCGGCCATGCCGTGGGCAGTGTCCACGTAGGGCTTCGCATGCCAGCGCGGCAGCGTGCGGGTGGATGAGAATCCAAGCAGCCCGCGCGCCAGTCCCTGCGCGAGGTTGGCCAGCGGCGCGAAGCGGCTGGCCAGCGGCGCGAGGCGCGGCAGGTGGGCGATGGCCCGGTCGCGCAGCGTCCAGCCGTGGCGCTGCTTCCAGGCGCGCGTGGCTTCGATCTTCATCTTGGCCATGTCCACGCCGGTGGGGCATTCGCGCTTGCAGCCCTTGCAGGACACGCACAGGTCGAGCGCGTCATGCACTTCCTGCGAGGCCAGCCCCGCCTCGCCGAGCTGCCCGCTCAACGCCAGGCGCAGCGTGTTGGCGCGGCCGCGCGTCAGGTCGCGCTCGTCGCGCGTCACCCGGAACGAGGGGCACATGGTGCCGGCGTCGAACTTGCGGCAATGGCCGTTGTTGTTGCACATCTCCACCGCGGCGGCCAGGCCGGTGCTGGGCACAGGTGATCCCAGCGTCGGGCCGTTCCATTCGCTCCAGTCGAGCGCCGTGTCCGGCGCGCGCGAGGCATAGCCCGGCTTGTAGCGGAACAGGCGCGCATCGTCCTGCGTCGGCGGGTTCACGATCTTGCCGGGGTTGAGCAGGCCGCGCGGATCGAACAGGCCCTTGACCTCGCCCAGCGCCGCGGTAAGCCGCTCGCCGAGGATGGGCGCGATCCACTCGGAGCGCACCAGCCCGTCGCCGTGCTCGCCGGAGTAGGCGCCCTTGTAGCGACGCACCAGCTCGCAGGCTTCCTCGGCGATGGCGCGCATCTGGCGCGCGCCATCGCCCTTCATGTTCAGGATGGGCCGCACGTGCAGCGTGCCGACCGAAGCATGCGCGTACCAGGTGCCCTCGGTGCCGTGCTTGCGGAACACCTCGGTCAGCTGGCGCGTGTATTCGGCCAGGTGCTCCAGCGGCACCGCGCAATCCTCGATGAAGGACACCGGCTTGCCCTCGCCCTTCATGGACATCATGATGTTCAGGCCGGCCTTGCGCACTTCCCAGAAGTCGCGCTGCAGCGTGGCGTCGGTGATCTCCACCACCTTGCCGCGCCCCTCGCCGGTGAAGCCGCGGTCGGCCATCATCTCGGTGAGCTGCTTCAGGCGGCGCACGCAGTCGTCGCGGTCGTCGCCGGCGAACTCCACCAGCAGCACCGCATCCGGGTCGCCGTGTACGCACTGGTCCAGCACCGGCAGGAAGGCCGGGTTGGAGCGCGCCAGGCCCAGCATGGTGCGGTCCACCAATTCGACGGCCGCCGGCCCGAGCTCGACGATGAACTGCGGCGCGCGCATCGATTCGTAGAACGACGCGAAGTGGCACACGCCCAGCGTCTTGTGCCTGGGCAGCGGCGAGAGCTTGAGGTGCAGGCGCTGCGAGTAGGCGAGCGTGCCTTCGGAGCCGACCAGCAGGTGGGACAGGTTGTGCGGGTTGGCGCGCCCGTCCAGCAGCGGCTGCACCATGTCCAGGTTGTAGCCCTGCACCCGGCGCAGCACGGTGGGCCAGCGCGCGGCGATCTCCTCGCGCTCGCGCGCGACGATGGCGTGCACCGCGGCGGCGATCTCGCGGTAGCGCGCCGGACCCGAGGCCAGCTCACCGCTGGGGCCGAAGTGGCAGGCGGTGCCGTCGGCGAGCAAGGCGTCTATGCCCAGCACGTTGTGCACCATGTTGCCGTAGCGCAGCGAGCGCGAGCCGCAGGAGTTGTTGCCGGCCATGCCCCCGAGGGTGGCCTGCGCCGAGGTGGACACGTCCACCGGGAACCACAGGCCGTGCGGCTTGAGCAGCGCGTTGAGCTGGTCCAGCACCATGCCCGGCTGCACCACGCAGGTGGCGGCTTCCTTGTCCAGCGACACCAGCTTGTTCAGGTACTTGGCGTTGTCGATCACCAGCGCCGCGCCCACGGTCTGGCCGCATTGCGAGGTGCCGGCGCCGCGCGGCAGCACCGGCACGCCCTCGGACAGGCCCAGCGCCAGCGCGCCGGCCGCGGCTTCCTCGGTGCGCGGCACGACCACGCCTATGGGTTCGATCTGGTAGAAGGACGCGTCGGTCGAATAGCGTCCGCGGCTCGCCGGGTCGAACAGCACCTCGGCATCCAGTTCGCGCGCCAGCCGCGCGGCCAGGCCCGCCTCGCCGCGGCGCGGGTGGAAGGACAGCGGGTGCACGCCGTCCGCGCTGAAATCAGACTGGTCGCGTTTCAAGGGTTGCCTCGCTGTTGCACGTGTTGCGGCCGATGTGGGTGGATTAGGCGCGTGGACTCAGGCTTGGGCCGGCTGGCCGGTGCCGTCCGGATCCTGCTCGGCCTGCAGCATGGCGTCGAACAGGGTCGCCGGCTCGTGCGCGCCGCTCACCGCGAGGCGCCGGTTGAAGATGAAGAACGGCACGCCCGACACGCCGATGGCCTGGGCCTGCTGCTCTTCCTTTTCCACCGCGGCCAGCGCGGCCGGGTCGTCCAGGCAGGCGCGCACCGCGTCCACGTCCATGCCCGCGTCGATCGCCACCGACTCCACATGCTCGCGGCGGGTCAGGTCGATGCCGTCGGTGAAGTAGGCCTTCATGAAGGCTTCCTTCACCTGGTCCTGCAGGCCGGACTCGGTGGCCAGCATGATCAGCGCGTGCATCGCCCGGGTGTTGGGCTGCATCACGATGCTGTCGAACTCGAAGGCGATGCCCAGGGTCTCGCCGATGCCCGCAATCTGCGCGTCCAGCTGGCGGCCCTTGGCTTCGCCGAACTTGCGCTCGCGGTACTCCTTGCGCGTGATGCCCTCGGCCGGCAGCTGCGGGTTGAGCTCGAAGGGATGGAACACCACCTCGGGCGCGGGCTCGTCGGGGAAGCGCGCGCGGTACATCTCCAGCGCCTCGGCCAGGCGGCGCTTGCCGATGAAGCACCACGGGCAAACCACATCCGATACGACGTCCACGGTCAGGGCCATGCGGGAATCCTCAGTTCTTCTGCTGCGTTGGGGAATGGGTCTGCGCGGGGGCGGCGCCTTGCGGGGATGGAACGTCCAGCACCTCCAGCACCGACAGCATCTTGTTGCCCAGGTGCTGGTTCAGCAGCCCGGTGAGTTGCGCGCTGTCGCGCGCGTCCAGCGCGGCCAGCATCTGCTCGTGCTCCGTCACCGCGCGCGCCCAGCGCTCCGGCGACAGGTTGGCCATGTAGCGGGCGCGGCGCACGTGGGCGTTGAGCTGGCGGTAGGTGGCCGCCAGCACCGCATTGCCGCCGGCCTCGACCAGGCGCAGGTGGATGGCCTGATTGGCGTGGAAGTAGGCGGCCAGTTCGCCGCGCTTCCAGTGCGCCACCATCTGGTAGTGCAGCGAGCGGATCTCGGCGATGTCGGCCTCGGTCGCGTTCTCGCAGGCGAGCTGCCCGGCGAGCGCCTCCAGCGCGCCCATCACCCGGAACACCTCGCGCACCTTCTCCATGGTGACCGGTGCGACGCGCGCGCCGCGGTTGGCCGCCAGCTCCACCAGGCCTTCGCTGGCCAGCGCCTTGAGCGCCTCGCGCAGCGGGGTGCGCGAGATGCCCAGCTGCTCGCACAGCACGCGCTCGTTCAGGTCCACGCCGGGAGCGAGCTCGCCCTGCACGATCATGTCGCGCAGCCGCTCGCCGACCGACTCGGCCAGCAGCCGGGGCTGGGCGGGCGGGGTAGGCGCGACGGACGGCAGGGTCGCGGGCGGCAGGACCGGGGAATTCATTTGTATGCATTATATTCGGGTGGACCGGAATGCTGCAAGGCACAATAATATGAATAATATCAGCCACTTATGCATTTTCTGGCCAATTTTTCCTGCCAGCTTCTTGTTTTGAATACAAAACCGGCCTACACTTCCAGCCTGTTTGCGCACGCCCTTTCCGGCCCACGCGCCCAGCCTCCGACCTCCTGACAAGGCCCCCCATGAGCTACCACAGCGGACGCCATTTCCTGCAGATTCCCGGCCCGACCAACGTGCCCGACCGGGTGCTGCGCGCGATCGACCGGCCGACCATCGACCACCGCGGCCCGGAGTTCGGCGAACTCGGCCTGCGTGTGCTGGCCGGCCTGAAGCGCATCTTCCAGACCACCCAGCCGGTGGTGATCTTCCCGGCCTCGGGCACCGGCGCCTGGGAAGCCGCGCTGGTGAACACACTCTCGCCCGGCGACCGGGTGCTGATGGTCGAGACCGGCCAGTTCGCCTCGCTGTGGCACAAGATGGCCACGCGCCTGGGCGTGCAGGTCGAGTTCATCCCCACCGACTGGCGCCGCGGCGCCGATCCGGCGGCGATCACCGCCAAGCTGGACGCCGACAAGGGCAAGACGATCAAGGCGGTGTGCGTGGTGCACAACGAGACCTCGACCGGCGTGACCTCGCGCATCCCCTTGGTCCGCAAGGCGATCGATGCGGCAGGCCACCCTGCCCTGCTGATGGTGGACACGATCTCCTCGCTCGGATCGATCGATTACCGCCACGATGAATGGGGCGTGGACGTCACCGTCGCCGGCTCGCAGAAGGGCCTGATGCTGCCGCCCGGCCTGTCGTTCAACTGCGTCAGCGAGAAGGCGCGCGCCGCCGGCAAGGCTGCGACCATGCCGCGTTCCTACTGGAACTGGGAGGAGATGATCACCGCCAACAAGTCGGGCTACTTCCCCTACACGCCGGCCACCAACCTGCTCTACGGCCTGGACGAGGCGATCCGCATGCTGGAGGAAGAAGGCATGGCCAACGTGTTCGCGCGCCATGCGCGCCACGGCGAGGCCACGCGCCGCGCGGTGCGCGCCTGGGGCCTGGAGATCCTGTGCGCCGTGCCCGAGGAATACTCGAATGCGCTGACCGCGGTGATGATGCCCGCCGGCCATGACGCCGACGCGCTGCGCCAGCTGATCCTCGAGCGCTACGACATGTCGCTGGGCATGGGCCTGGGCAAGCTGCTGGGCAAGGTGTTCCGCATCGGCCACCTCGGCGACTTCAACGACCTCACGCTGATGGGCACGTTGAGCGGCGTGGAGATGGGCCTGGCCGCGGCCGGCGTGCCACACCAGCGCGGCGGCGCGCAGGCGGCGCTTGACTACCTCGCGCAGGCCCAGCCGGCCGGCGCGCGCAAGGCCGCCTGAGCGGCAGCAAGGGAACACACCATGGCAGGACAAGTCCTGATAACCAGGGACGGCGGCATCGCCACCGTCACCCTCTCCAATCCCGGGCGCATGAACGCCCTCACCCGCGGCATGTGGGAGCGCGTCGGCAGCGCCTTCCGCGAACTCTCGGCGGACGACTCGGTGCGCGTGGTGGTGCTGCGCGGTGAAGGCGAAAAGGCCTTCGCAGCCGGCGCCGACATCTCCGAGTTCGAGCAGACCCGGAAGAACCGCGAGGTCTCCACCGAATACGGCCGCATGATCCAGGCCAGCATGGATGCGGTGGGCGAATGCCGCCATCCAGTGGTCGCGATGATCCACGGCGTGTGCGTGGGCGGCGGGCTGGAGATCGCCAGCCTGACCGACATGCGCATCTGCGGCGAGTCCAGCCGCTTCGGCGTGCCGGTGTCCAAGCTCGGGCTGGTGATGGCCTATGGCGAACTCGCCGGCTTGATCGGCCTGGTCGGCCGCCCCGTCGCGATGGAAATCCTGATGGAAGGCCGGGTGTTCGGCGCGGCCGAGGCGAAGGACAAGGGCCTGGTGAACCGCGTGGTCGCCGACGACCAGGTCGAGGCGGAAACCATGGCGACGGTGCGGCGCATCGCCGACGGCGCGCCGCTGGTGCACCGCTGGCACAAGCAGTTCGCCAAGCGCCTGGCCGACCCGAGGCCGCTCACGCCCGCGGAATACGCCGAGAGCTTCGCCTGCTTCGATTCCGAGGACTACCTGATCGGGTATAAAGCCTTCCTCGCCAAGACCAAACCCGAATTCAAAGGAAAGTGACGTGAACCTAGAACTCCAAGGCAAGACGGTCCTCATCACCGGCGGCAGCAAGGGCATCGGCCTGGCCTGCGGCCACGGCTTCGCCGCCGAAGGCGCGAACGTGATCCTCGCCGCGCGCAGCCCCGAGCTGCTCGCCGAGGGCGCCAAGGCGATCTCCGCCAAGTACCCGGTGAAGGTCGAAACCAAGGTGGTGGACCTGCGCGACGGCAAGGCGTTGGTGAAGCTGGCCGCCGAGTGCGCCCACGCGGACGTGCTGGTGAACAATGCCGGCGACATCCCCGGCGGCAGCATCGAGACCCTGGACGAGGAAAAGTGGCGCCACGCCTGGGAGCTGAAGGTGTTCGGCTTCGTGAACCTGACGCGCGAGATGATCAAGCTGATGAAGGCGCGCAAGTCCGGCGTGATCGTCAACGTGATCGGCATGGCCGGCGAAAACCCGAACTACGAGTACGTCTGCGGCGCGACCGCCAATGCGGGCCTCGCCGCCTTCACCAAGGGCCTGGGCCGCGGCACCACCGACTTCGGCGTACGCGTGGTGGGCGTGCACCCGCCGGCCACCCGCACCGACCGCATCACCAAGGTGATGAAGGCGGCAGCCAAGGCACGCTACGGCGACGAGACCAAGCTGGATGAGCTGATCCGCGACAAGCTGTTCACCCGCCCGATCGAACCCGAGCAGGTGGCCGACTCCATCGTCTACCTCGCCTCGGCGCGCGCCAGCCACCTGTCGGGCGTGATGCTCAACCTCGGCAACGCCTGAGGCAGCTCAACGTCGCTGGATTCCCGCTTTCGCGGGAATGACGCTTGCTACGTAGTGTCGTCCCCGCGAAAGCGGGGACCCAGCGTCGTTCTGCCTGGCCTAAGCCTTCGGCGCAGGCGATTCCTTCACGAACCAGTCGGCGATCTGGCTGCCGTTCATGAAGCACACGTCGCTGCGCGCCATCAGGTAGTCGATCATTTTCTCCATGTAGCCGAAGCGGTGCGGCACGCCCATCAGGTGGGGGTGCAGGCCGATGGCGAAGACGCGCGTGTTCTTCGACGTCTCCTTGGCAAAGCACTCGACCGTGGACACCATGCGCTGGTACATCTCCGCCGAGGAGTGCTTCTCCACCGCGTAGATGATGGAGTCGTTGATCTCCAGGTTGTAGGGCATGGCGATCATCGGGCCGGCCTTGGTGGTCATCCAGGTCGGCACGTCCTCGATGACCCAGTCGTGCACGTAGTCCACGCCGCACTCGCGCAGGATGTCCGGCGTGTCCCAGGTCTCGCGCAGTCCCGGCCCGAGCCAGCCGCGCGGGCGCTTGCCGGTGAAGGCCTGGATCTTGTCCAGCGTGGCGACGATCACGTCGCGCTCGCTCGGCGCCTGGTTCAGCGACTGCTGGTGCAGGCCATGGCCGATGAACTCCCAGCCGGCATCGCGCATCGCGACCGCCGCCTGCGGATAGGCGTCGATCACCCCGGCGTTGAAGCTGGTGGACACCGGCAGCTTGTGCGAGGAGAACAGGTCGATCATGCGCGGCAGGCCGCAGCGCATGCCGTAGTCCACCCAGGAGAAGTTCGGGATGTCGGGGATGGTTTCCTTGCCATGCGGCGGCGTGATGATGGTGCGCGGCATGGACGCCTCGATGCGCCAGTGCTCGACGTTCACCACCAGGTGCACGACGATGGGCTTGCCGCCCGGCGCGGCCAGCTTGGGGCGGGAGGTGGAGAAGACGTAGGGGATGCGGGGGTTGGACATGCGGGTTCCTGGGGGGTGGGTCGGAACCGTGATGCTACACGCGGCCGGGCGCGCGGGGCGGGGGCCCGCCGGGCAACCCGCCCCCCGACGCCGCCGCGACGGGGGCAGGCGCGGCGCCGGCTCGCGTCTCAGGCGCCGCGGAAGTTGGGCGTGCGCTTTTCCATGAACGCGGTCCGGCCTTCCTTGTAGTCGGCGCTGGCGAAGCACGCGTCCACCATCTTCTGCAGCGCGGCCAGGTCGCGCCTGGACTCGTCGCCCATGATCTGCTGGATGGTCTGCTTGGCCGCGTGCATGGTGAGCGGCGCGTTCTCGGCCACCATCTCCGCGTAGGCCAGCACCTCGGCGTCGAACTGCGCCAGCGGCACGACCTTGTTCACCATGCCCATGGCCAGCGCGTCGGCGGCGCCGAACTTGCGCGCCGACAGGAAGATGTCGGCGGTGTTGGCCGACCCCATCACGTCCACGAAGCGCTTCAGGCCGACGTAGTTGTAGCCCAGGCCCATGCGCGCGGCCGGCATGCGGAAGGTCGCGTCATCGCAGGCGATGCGGATGTCGCAGCCCACCGCCAGGCCCAGGCCCCCGCCCATGCAGAAGCCGCGGATCTTGGCGATCACCGGCTTGGTGCAGCGCGCGGGCGACTCGTAGGCCAGTTCCACCGCGGTGTTGTAGACCGCCTGCGCGTCGGCCGTGCCGCGCTTGGCCTCGAACTGCGAGATATCCGCGCCGGACACGAAGGCCTTCTCGCCGTCGCCCGCCAGCACCACCGCGCGCACCTCGGGATCGGCCTCGAAGGCCGCGAACGCCTTGGGCAGCCCGTCCCACATGTCGAAAGTCATGGCGTTGTGCTTGGGCAGGTTGGAAAAAATGATCCAGCCCAGCGCGCCTTCCTTGCGTGTGATCAGCTCAGCCATCGTGCAGTCCTTTCAAACCACCTTGTTGTCGCGGAACGCCGCGATCTGCCTGTCGTCGAATCCGAGGTCGCGCAGCACCTCGTCGGTGTGCTCGCCCAGCTCGGGCGTGGCGCGCGCCATGGAAGCCGGCGTGCGCGAGAGCTTCACCACCTGGTTCACCAGCCGGATGTCGCCGAGCTTGGGATGCTTCACGGTGGCGGCGGCCTGCAGGTGCTGCACCTGCGGGTCGGCGAACACCTGGTCCATGGTGTAGATCGGGCCCGAGGGCACGCCGGCGGTGTTCAGCACCTCGATCCACTCGGCGGTGGTGCGGGTCGCGGTGACCTCGTTGATCACCTTGTTCAGGCGCACGCGGTTCTTGGCGCGCGCGGGCTCGTCGTGGAACTCCGGGTCATCGAACCAGGCCATGTGGCCCAGCGCCTCGCAGAAGCGCCGCCAGATCACCTGGCCCGAGGCGCCCACGTTCAGGTAGCCGTCCTTGGTGACGTAGGCCGAGGTCGGCATGGAGTTCGGGTGGTCGTTGCCGGCCTGCTTGGGCACCTCGCCGGTCATCAGGTATTTCGCGGCCTGGAAGTCCATCAGGCCGATCTGCGCCTGCAGCAGGTTGGACTGCACCCACTGGCCCTCACCCGAGGTCTCGCGCTCCAGCAGCGCGGTGAAGATGCCCAGCGCGGCGTAAAGGCCGGCGGAGAGGTCGGCCACCGCGGTGCCCACGCGCATCGGGCCCTCGCCCGGCTTGCCGGTGACCATCATCAGCCCGCCCATGCCCTGCGCGATCTGGTCGAAGCCCGGGCGCTTGCCGTAGGGGCCGTCCTGGCCGAAGCCGGAGATGGACGCGAGGATGATGCGCTTGTTGACCTTCTTCAGCGCCTCGTAATGGATGCCCAGGCGGTCCTTCACGTCGGGGCGGAAGTTCTCCACCACCACGTCGGCCTTCTCCACCAGCTTCATGAAGATCGCCAGGCCCTCGGGCGACTTGAGGTTGAGTGTGAGCGAGCGCTTGTTGCGCTGCAGGTTCTGCATGTCGAAGCCGTGGCGCGGGCCGCTCATGGTGTCCAGTTCCACCGTCGGCGGCATCTCCACCTTGATCACGTCGGCGCCGAAGTCGGCCAGCTGCTTCACGCAGGTGGGGCCGGCGCGCACGCGCGTGAGGTCCAGCACCTTGAAGCGCGACAGCGCGGTGGAAGCGGGGATGTGCGGCATGGGGAATCCGGTGGATGGGTCAGGTGGGGGAATGCAGGGCGGGACGGCCGGTGGCCGCCCCGCCAAGGGGCCGATTCTAGCGCAGCGAATCGTCCCGACCGGCCGGGGATCAGCCCCTGGCCGCAGGCAGCACCGGGACCCGCGCGTGCCAGTCGCTCGCCTGCTGGTAGGCATGCGCCGCGGCCAGCAGCGTGGCCTCGTCGAACGGCCGGCCGACCAGCTGCAGGCCGATGGGCATGCCGTTCGCGTCGCTGCCGCAGGGCGCGACCACCGCCGGCAGGCCGAGGTAGTTCACCCAGCGGAAGTTGCGGGTGAGCTCGCCCAGGCGCCGCGGCATGTCCGGCCCGCCCTTGGGACCGACCTGCTCGCGCGTGGGCGTGGCGATGTTGATCGCCGGCAGCAGGAACACATCCGCCTGCGCCAGCGTGGTGGCGCGGAAATGGTCCAGCGAGGGGCCGCGCAGGCGCAGCGACTCCAGGTACACGGTGGCGGGAACGGCGAATCCCGCCTCCAGGCGCGAGCGCACCACCGCCGAGTAGTCCTGAGGCCGCTCGCGCATCCATTGCGCATGCTGGGCCGAGGACTCGGCCTGGATGACCAGCATGCAATGGGCCGACAGCCGGTCCACGTCCGGCGCCGGCACCTCGACCAGCACCGCGCCCTGCGCCTGCAGCGCGCCGGCGGCAACGGCGATGGCATCGGCCACCTGCGGCTCGGCATGGCGCGCGATCCAGTCGCTGGCGATACCGATGCGCAGCCCGCGGATGCCCGCGCCCAGCCGCGCCGCATAGTCCGGCACCGGCCGGTCCGCCGCCACCGGGTCGCCCGCGTCGCCCCCGGCGATCGCCGACAGCATCAGCGCGCAGTCCTCGGCGCTGCGCGCGAGCGGGCCGACGGTGTCCAGCGAATGCGACAGCGGCATCACCCCGGTGCGCGGCACGCGGCCCCAGCTGGTCTTGAGCCCGGTGACGCCGCAGATCGCCGCCGGCGCACGCACCGAGCCGCCGGTGTCCGAGCCCAGCGCCCCGAAACAGAGCCGCGCGGCCACCGCCGCGCCCGAGCCGCTGGACGAGCCGCCGGTGACGTAATCGGGGTTCCACGGGTTGCAGCAATCGCCCCAGTGCCGGTTGTCCCCGGCCGGGCCATGGGCGAACTCCACCATGTGCAGCGTGCCCAGCTGCAGCGCGCCGGCCGCCTGCAGCCGCGTGATGGCCGTGGACGTGCTGTCCGCCACCCAGCCGCGGCGTATCGCCGAGCCGCAGTTGGACACCTTGCCCGTGCGGTAGAACATGTCCTTGTGCGCCAGCGGCACCCCGCCCAGCGGGCCGGCCGCCGGCACGGCCGACAGCCTGGCCGCGTCGGCGAGCACCTCGTCCGACTCCAGCGCGATATAGGCGTTGGTCACCGGCTGCCAGCGCCCGATGCGCGCCAGGCAGGCTTCGACCAGCTCGGTGGCCGACAGCGCGCGCTCGCGCAGCGCGCGCGCCGCCGCGGCCAGCCCGAGCAGCGCGGGGTCGGTGGCGGCGCTCATCGGTCGCCCGCGACGCAGCGCGCCACCGCCAGCGCGTGGCCGACGGGGTCCTGGTCGAAGCCCAGCGCCATGCGCAGCGGATCGGCCATCGCGGGCCCGATGGAGCCGGCCAGCGGCGCGACCAGCCTGTCGGCGCGGCCGGGAGCAAGGCGGATGCCCTGCACGGCGAGCGCGGCTTCGATGGCGGCGCCATCCAGGTCCGTGGCGACGGTGGGCGTTGCGGCAGCGGGGGTGTCGGTCATTATTGCAATCTGCAAGGGAGGAGAAGCACGGGATGGGAGCGGAAGGATCGTCGCTATAATATCGGCTTCCCGTCGTAGCACCGGCCGCAGCAGGCCGGCATACCTCCCCGATCGTGCTGCGGAGCCCAGCCTCCGTCGCGCCGCATTGGGCGACCACCAGGAGCGGTTTCACATGTCACCCCAGGAACTCCAAGACATACGCGACGCGGTTTCCAAGCTGTGCGCGACCTTCCCGATGGAATACTGGCGCGAGCTCGACCGCGAGCGGCGCTATCCCACCGACTTCGTGCGCGCGCTCACCGAGGCGGGCTTCCTCTCCTGCCTGATTCCCGAGGAATACGGCGGCTCGGGCCTGGGCCTGACCGCGGCGGCGACCATCCTGGAGGAAGTGCAGCGCTCCGGCGCCAACGGCGCGGCCTGCCACGCGCAGATGTACATCATGGGCACGCTGCTGCGCAACGGCACGCCCGAGCAGAAGAAGAAGTACCTGCCCAAGATCGCCACCGGGGAACTGCGCCTGCAGGCCTTCGGCGTGACCGAGCCGACCGCCGGCACCGACACCACCTCCATCCGCACCACCGCGGTGAAGCAGGGCGACAAGTACATCATCAACGGCCAGAAGGTCTGGACCTCGCGCGCCGAGCACTCCGACCTGATGTTCCTGCTGGCGCGCACCACGCCGCGCGACCAGTGCGCGAAGAAGAGCGAGGGCATGTCGGTGTTCCTGGTCGACATGCGCGAGGCCAAGGGCAAGGGTCTCACCATCCGCCCGATCCGCACCATGATCAACCACGGTACCACCGAGGTGTTCTTCGACAACATGGAAGTGCCCGCGGAGAACCTGGTGGGCGTGGAAGGCAAGGGCTTCCGCTACATCCTGGACGGCATGAATGCCGAGCGCATCCTGATCGGCGCCGAGTGCATCGGCGACGCGCGCTGGTTCATCGCCAAGGCCACCGCCTATGCCAACGAGCGCAAGGTGTTCGGGCGCCCGATCGGCCAGAACCAGGGCGTGCAGTTCCCGATCGCCAAGGCGTACATGGCGACCGAAGCCGCCGCGCTGATGGTGGAGCGCGCGGCCCAGCTCTACGAAGCCGGCCAGCCCGCCGGCAAGGAAGCCAACATGGCCAAGCAGCTCGCCGCCGAGGCGTCCTTCGCCGCCGGCGACGTCTGCCTGCAGACCCACGGCGGCTTCGGCTTCGCCGAGGAGTACGACGTCGAGCGCAAGTGGCGCGAGACGCGCCTGTACCAGATCGCGCCCATTTCCACCAACCTGGTGCTGTCCTACGTCGCCGAGCACGTGCTCGGCCTGCCGCGCAGCTACTGAACCCGGAGCCAGCCATGACCGTCGACGTGCAGCAGTACCAGGCCTGGGTGGGCCGCACCGAGGAATCCGAGGACTGGATCACGCCCACCAGCGTGCGCGGGGTGCAGGCGATGTTCGACATGGAGCCGGTGGCCAAGGCCGGCGACCCGCTGCCGCCGGGCTGGCATTTGTTCTACAACAACCCGATCGCGCCGGCCTCGCAGCTGGGCCGCGACGGCCACCCCAAGCGCGGCGGCTTCATGCCCCCGGTGGAACTGCCGCGGCGCATGTGGGCCGGCAGCAAGTTCGCGTTCAACGCGCCGCTGCGCGTGGGCGACACCCTCAAGCGCAGCTCCGAGATCCTGTCGGTGCAGGGCAAGACCGGCTCCACCGGCAGCCTGGTGTTCGTCGGCGTGCGCCATACGCTGCGCTCCAGCTCCGGCGGCGAGACGGTGGACGAGCAGCGCATCGTCTATCGCGAGGACCCCAAGGACGGCACCAATGCCGCGCCGGCGAAGAAGCCGGCCCTGCCCGAGGGCGCCGAGTTCTCCGTGTCCAGCAGCCCGGACCCGGTGATGCTGTACCGCTTTTCCGCGCTGACCTTCAACGGCCACCGCATCCACTACGACCACCCCTACGTCACCGGCGTCGAGGGTTATCCGGGGCTGGTGGTGCACGGCCCGCTGATCGCGCTGTCCATGCTGCAGGCCTTCACCGCCAAGCACCCGGGCATCACGGTGCGCGGCTTCGACTTCACGCCCAGGAGCCCGATCACCGTGCCCATGGAAATGACCGCACAGGGCCGCAAGACCGCGAATGGCTGGGACCTGTGGATGCTGGCCGGCGGCGCGGTTGCCAGCGTTGCCACCGTGACAGCCTGACCCAAGCGTGACCATCTTCTCGCAGGAGGCCGGCATGAAGCGCGGCGTCATCACCAGCAAGGGCGCGCCGACGCCCATGGCCCATTACACCCAAGGCGTGGTCGCCGGCGACACGGTGTACGCCGCCGGGCAGATCGCCTCGGACTACAAGAGCGAGCCGGGCCGGATCTCGGGCGTCGCGCCAGCCGCGATGCAGGACCCGAACTTCCCGTACTACGGCTCGGACATCCAGAAGCAGGCGCGCTACATCCTGCAGAACCTGGACGGCGTGTTCCGGGAGGCCGGCTGCACGCTGGCTGACGTGGTGAAGTCGCAGGTGTTCCTCACCGACCTGGCCGACTTCCACTACTTCGACCAGGTGTGGCGCGAGTTCTTCCCCTCGCCCCCGCCGCGCACCACGGTCGGCGTGGGCGGTCTGCTGGTGCCGGGCTGCAAGGTCGAGATCGACCTCACCGCCATCAGGCCCGCGGCCAAGCGCAGCATCATCACCGGCAAGGCCACGCCCGCGCCCATGGCGCACTACTGCCAGGGCATCCTGCAGGGCGACACGCTGTATGCCGCCGGCCAGATCGCCTCGGATTACAAGAGCGAGGCGGGACGCACGTCCGGCGTGGCCAACGCCGCGCGCCAGGACCCGAACTTCCCGTACTACGGCTCGGACATCCAGAAGCAGACGCGCTACGTGCTGGAGAACATCCGCTCGGTGTACGAGGCCGCCGGCATGACGCTGGCCGACACGGTGAAGTCGCAGGTGTTCCTCACCGACCTCAATGACTTCCACTACTTCGACCAGGTGTGGCGCGAGTTCTTCCCCTCGCCGCCGCCGCGCACCACGGTGCAGGTGACCGGCCTCTTGGTTCCAGGCTGCCGCGTGGAGATCGACCTGATCGCGGTCAAGGGCGCAAAGCAAGTGGTGTCCGGCAAGCGCACCCCCGCGCCGATGGCGCACTACTGCCAGGGCATCCTCGCCGGCGAGACGCTGTATGCCGCCGGGCAGATCGCCTCGGATTACAAGAGCGAGCCGGGCCGTGTTTCGGGTGTCGCGCGCGAGGCGATGCAGGACCCGAACTTCCCCTACTACGGTTCGGACATCCAGAAGCAGGCGCGCTACATCCTCGAGAACCTCAAGAGCGTCTACGAGGCCGCCGGCTGCGAGCTGGCCGACACGGTGAAGTCGCAGGTGTTCCTCACCGACCTGAACGACTTCCACTACTTCGACCAGGTGTGGCGCGAGTTCTTCCCCTCGCCCCCGCCGCGCACCACGGTGCAGGTCAGCGGCCTGCTGGTGCCGGGCTGCCGGGTGGAGATCGACCTGACCGCGGTCAGGAAGTAACGAGACCAGGAAACGAGCAGGAGACAGGGATGCCGCACGCAACCGCCAGCGATGGCGTCAAGCTGTACTACGAGGAAGCCGGCAGCGGCACGCCGCTGGTGTTCGTGCACGAGTTCGCCGGCGACTGGCGCAGCTGGGAGCCGCAGATGCGCTTCTTCTCGCGCTACTTCCGCTGCATCACCTACTCCGCGCGCGGCTTCCCGCCCTCGGACATCCCGCCGGAACCGTCGAGCTACTCGCAGCAGCGCGCGCGCGACGACGTGATCGCGGTGCTGGACCACCTGGAGATCGAGCGCGCGCACGTCGCCGGCCTGTCCATGGGCGGCTTCGCCGCGCTGCACGTGGGCATCGCGCATGCGAAGCGCGCCCGTTCGGTGGTGATCGCCGGCTGCGGCTATGGCGCCGAGCCGGGCGAGAAGCAGAAGTTCCAGGACGAGTGCGAGGCGGCGGCGGCCCTGTTCGACCGCGACGGCGCGGCGGCGGCGGCGAAGTACGCCATCGGCCCGACCCGCGTGCAGTACCAGAACAAGGACCCGCGCGGCTGGGCCGAGTTCGCGCGGCAGCTGGGCGAGCACGACTGGCGCGGCCAGGCCAACACCATGCGCGGGGTGCAGATGAAGCGCCCGTCGCTGTGGGAACTGGTCGATGACATGAAGAAGATGACCGTGCCCGCGCTGGTGGTCACCGGCGACGAGGACGACCCGTGCATCGAGCCGGCGATCCTGATGAAGCGCAGCATCCCGACCGCGGGCCTGGTGGTGCTGCCGCGCGCCGGGCACACCATCAACCTCGAGGACCCGGACGCGTTCAACCGCGCGCTGCTGGACTTCTTCACGCTGGTGGACGCCGGTCGCTGGCAGGCGCGCGACACGCGCTCGGTCGCCTCGGGCATCCTCGGATTCACCAAGAAATAAGGGCAACCATGTCCATCCTCGTCACGGGCGGCTCCGGCTTCGTCGGCCTCAACCTCGCGGAGCAGCTGGTCGGCCGCGGTGAATCGGTGGTGATCTACAGCCTGTCGGCCCCGCCGGCGGCGGCCGTCGAGGAGATCACCAGGGCCGGTGCGGCCGCCGCGGCAGCGGGCAAACCGGGCGGCAAGCTCGCCGTGGTCCACGGCGATACCACCGACCGCGCCGCGCTGGACGGGGCGTTCCGCGCCCATGGCGTGAAGCGCGTGATCCACGCCGCGGCGATCACCGCGGGACCGGAGCGCGACGCCAAGGAGCCGCGGCGCATCGCCGAGGTGAACCTGATCGGCACCATCAACGTGCTGGAGGCGGCGCGCGCGCACGGCGTGGGCCGCTTCGTGCACGCCAGCACCGGCGCGTTGTACGGCGCCTCGGGCGTGAACGTGGGCGAGCCGCTGGACGAGGAGCGCCACCGTCCGGTGCCCGACACCATGTACGGCATCACCAAGTACGCTGCCGAGCGCACCTGCATCCGGCTGGCCGGCCTGTGGAACATGGACCTGCTGATCGGGCGCCTCGGCCAGGTGTACGGCCGCTGGGAGTATTCCACCGGCCTGCGCGACAGCCTGTCGCTGCCGACGCAGCTGGCGCGGCTCGCGCTCAAGGCGAACAAGGGCAGCGCCGAGGCCGTGTTCCCGGTGCTGGGCGACACCGACTACATCTACGGCCCGGACATCGCGCATTCGCTGATCGCGCTGCTCGACGCGAAGGCCGCGCCGCACCGCCTGTTCCACCTGGGCAACGGCCGCGCCTGGGCGCTGCCGGCCTGGTGCGAGCGGCTGCAGGCGCGCTTCCCCGACTTCCGCTGGCGCGAGAGCGTGGACCTCAAGGAATGCAACGTGATCCCGCTGGCGCTGACCACGCGCACGGTGTTCTCGAACAAGCGCCTGACCTCGCTGGGCTGGTCGCCGCGTTTCGAGATCGATGCCGCGGTCGCGGACTACACTGCCTGGCTGGCCGCGCGGCCCGACTTCCAGTAGGCCCGGGGACGAGGACGGTGGCAAGGGCGACCCCGGCGCGCGATTCGCGCCCATCCCCGTCAAGCGCCGGAAAGCGCCGGCAAACCCAGTGGCCCGGAACTTGCTAAATTTCCCGGCATCCAACGGCGCATGCAGGGCGCGTCGTGAGCGCAGGACCCGATCCAACCCGATCCACTCCCAGGAGGGAAGCATGACCAGGAAACTCGCCAAGGCAAGCGCCGCACTGCTGGCCGCAGCCATCGTCGCCGGCCTCGCCATGCCGGCCGCGGCCCAGCAGTACCCGAACAAGCCGGTGCGGGTCATCGTGCCCTACGCTGCCGGCGGCAACACCGACATCCAGGCGCGCATCACCGCCGAGGCGCTGTCGCGCGCCTACAACCAGCAGTTCATCATCGAGAACCGGCTGGGCGCGGGCGGCTCGATCGCCGCCGACGCGGTGAAAGCCTCGGCCCCGGACGGCTACACCATGTTCTTCACCGCCGTGGGCGTGATGGCGGTGCTGCCGCACCTGCAGAAGGTGACCTGGGACACGTTCAAGGACTTCACGCCGGTGTCCATCGTCGGCACCAACGGCTTCGTGCTCGCGGTGCACCCCTCGCTGGGCGTGAAGACGGTCAAGGAGTTCGTCGATTACGTGAAGGCGCGGCCCGGCAAGATCGCCTACGGCCAGGCCGGCAACGGCTCCATGTCGCACCTGTCGGGCGCGATGTTCGCCGGGCGCGCCGGGCTGGAGATGATCGAGATCCCCTACAAGGGCGGCTCGGCCGCGGTGGCGGACATGGTCGCGGGCCAGGTGGCGATGTACTTCGGCAACTTCTCCGAGGTGGTGCCGCACGCGCGCAACGGCCGCGCGGTGCTGCTGGCCTTCTCCGGCGACAAGCGCGACAAGCAGATCCCGGAAGTGCCGACCATCAGCGAAACCTATCCGGGCCTGCGCACCGTGACCTGGAACGGCTGGATGGCCCCGGCGGGCACGCCCAAGGACATCGTGGACCGCGTCTCGCAGGAACTGGCGCGCCAGATCAAGGATCCGGCCGTCACCGAGCGCCTGGTCAAGGCCGGCGTGGACCCGTGGGGCTCGACGCCGCAGGAGTTCGCCGACAACATCAAGCGCGACTACGACACCTTCCGCGACGTGGTGAAGAACGCGAACATCCGGGTGCAATGAGCGGCGTGCAATAAGCGGCGTGCAGCAAGCCGCGCAGCAAGGAATGCAACCCGGGGTGCGGCCAGCACCCCGGTGCAGGCAGATCCAGGCGAGGACCAAACCATAAGGCCCGGCCAAGACCGGGCCGCAACGACGCGCCGGGGCACCCCGCCCCGGCCACCAGGAGAATCCATGACCAAGCTGACCCTCATCGCCGCCGCCGTGGCCGGTGCCCTGCTCGCGACCAGCGGCAGCGTGCTGGCGCAGGCCTACCCCAACAAGCCGGTGCGCATCATCGTGCCCTACCCCGCCGGCGGCAACACCGACGGCATCGCGCGCATCACCGCCGACGTGATGACCCGCCAGCTCGGCCAGCAGTTCGTGGTCGAGAACCGCGCCGGCGCCGGCGGCCAGATCGCCGCCGAGTTCGTGAAGGGCCAGCCGGCCGACGGCTACACGATGATGATGTCGGCGCTGGGCGTGTTTGCCGTGGTGCCGCACCTGCAGAAGGTGGCCTTCGACCCGGTCAAGGACTTCGCGGCGGTGTCCATCATCGGCATCAACTCCTTCGTGCTCGCGGCGCACCCGTCCATGGGCGTGAAGTCGGTGAAGGAACTGGTCGACCTGGCGAAGAAGAACCCGGGCAAGTTCTCCTACGCCTCGGGCGGCAACGGCTCGATCTCGCACCTGTCGGGCGCGATGTTCGTCAGCCGCGCCGGCCTGGACATGATCCACGTTCCCTACAAGGGCGGCGGCCCCGCCATCGCGGACCTGGTCGCGGGCCAGGTGAACGTGTACTTCGGCAACTTCGCCGAAGTCGTGCCGCAGGCGCGCGGCGGGCGCGTGGTGATGCTCGGCGTGTCCTCGCCGGGACGCGACAAGCAGCTGCCCGAGATGCCCCCCATCGCCGACACCTACCCGAACTTCCGCACCGTCACCTGGAACGGCCTGGTGGCGCCGGCTGGCACGCCGCGCGAGGCCATCGACCGGGTATCGTCCGAGGCGAACAAGGCGGCGAAGGACCCGGCCACTGCCGAGCGGTTCCTGAAGATCGGCGTCGAGCCCTGGGGTTCCACGCCGGAGGAATTCGCGGACTCGATCCGCAAGGATTTCGAGCAGTACCGTGACGTGATCCGGACCGCGAACATCAAGGCGGGCTGAGTTCCGCCGCAGTTTTCCGCAGCAAGCACAGGGAGCAGTGATGGCCGAGGTTGGCGAAGTGAGTGGGGAGAAGAAGCAGTTTCCGGCGCCGAGCACCGACGTGCTGGCAACGCGGGCGAAGATCGGCGTGGTCGTACCCTCGACCAACAGCACGGTGCAGCCGGAGTACGACATGATGCGGCCGGCCGGCGTGACCAACCACGTGACGCGCATGCTGCTGCCGCCCCGGCCTTACACCGACATGGAGGTGTACCGGGCGGCGCTGGAGAACGAGGAGGGCGAGCTGCACGCGGCGTTGGAACTGCTGCTGAACTGCGAGCCGCACGTGGTCGCGCACGGCCATTCCATCCACTCGTTCCGCGGCAGCATCGACCGGGCGCTGGAGGACAACCGCCAGCTGGCCGAGTTCTGCGGGCGCCCGTTCTTCGCGCCCTCCACCTCGGTCGTGGCGGGCCTGGAGGCGATCGGCAACCCGAGGAAGCTGGGCGTGCTCACGCCCTACTGGCCGCCGGCGGGCGAGCTGGTCGCCAACTTCTTCCGCTCGGCGGGCTACGACCCGGTGAGCGTGGTGAACATGGAGACCACCGGCCCGACCAAGGTGTCGCAGGTGCCCTACTCGGTCACGCTCAAGGCATTCGAGAAGCTGGACACGCCCGAGGTCGAGGCCTTCGTGCACGTGGGCACGGCGCTGCCGGTCACCGCGATCACCGAGCAGATCGAGAAGCGCTTCCGGAAGCCGCTGATCGGCGTGAACGTGGCGACCTACTGGTCGGCGCTGCGCGCCCTGGGCATCAAGGACCAGATCAAGGGCTTCGGCAAGCTGCTCGCCGAGCACTGATCCCCCGCGGGCCGGCAACGGCCCGGCGCAGGAACGGGCCCGGAAGCGATTCTCGTTCCCGCGCCCGCGCCGCCTGCTCGCGATGCCGCTGCCTGCGCGGTACCATCGGGGCACGCATGCAGCTGAATGCGCTAGGAGAATGCGCCATGGGCGACATCAAGGTCGACTGGCAGCGCGACGACTACTCGCGCGTGCCCTACTGGCTGTACCACGACGAGGCGGTGTACGCCGAGGAGATGGAGCGCATCTTCCGCGGCCCGGTGTGGAACTACCTCTGCCTGGAGGCCGAGCTCCCGAACCCCGGCGATTTCCGCACCACCTGGGTGGGCGACACGCCGGTGGTGGTGAGCCGCGACGCCGGAGGCACGCTGCACGCCTTCGTGAACCGCTGCACGCACCGCGGCGCGACCATCGTGAGGAAGACCCACGGCAACGCGCCCGAGCATGTCTGCATCTACCACCGCTGGTGCTACTCGTCCTCGGGCGAGCTGATCGGCGTGCCGTTCCGCCGCGGCCTCAAGGGCGAGGGCGGCATGCCCGCCGAGTTCGACCCCAAGGCCGAGTCGCCCAAGCGCCTGCGGCTGGCCAACTACAGCGGCGTGCTGTTCGGCACCTTCTCGGACCGATGCGAGACCATCGAGGACTACCTCGGCGGGTTCGGCACCGGCATGCTCAAGCGCTTCTTCCACAAGCCGGTGCGCATCATCGGCTACTCGCGCCAGCTGATCCACGGCAACTGGAAGCTGTACGCCGAGAACCTGCGCGACACCTACCACGCCAGCCTGCTGCACGAGTTCTTCGTCACCTACGGCGTGGACCGCGCGACGCAGAAGGGCGGCGTGAAGATGGACGCGCGCCACCGCCACAACATGAACCACGCCTACACCGCGACCGACACGCAGGAAGAGGCGCGCGCGGCCTACGCCGGCAACAAGGGCATCGAGCTGGACCGCATGCGGCTGCGCGACACCAAGCTGCTCCAGCACACCCCGGAGTTCGACGACCGCATGAACCTGGCCGCGCCGGCGATCTTCCCCGGCGCGCTGGTGGTGCAGATCAACCATTCGCTGGCCACGCGCCAGATCCGGCCCAAGGGCGTGGACGCGCACGAGGTGTTCCAGACCGTGTTCGGCTACGTGGACGACACGCCCGAGATGGTGCGCCACCGGCTGCTGTCGGCCAACCTGGTCGGCCCGGCGGGCCTGGTGAGCATGGAGGACGGCGAGGCGATCGAGATCATCCAGAAGGCCAGCGCCGGCGCGCCGCGCGGCGAGATGAACATCATCGAGATGGGCGGGCGCGGCCCGGTGCACGACCTGGCGCACCGCGTGACCGAGACGCCGATCCGCGGCTTCTGGTCCTACTGGGCCGAGCTGATGGGCACCGAGGCGCCGGGAGGCATACGGTGAGCGCGCCGGCGATCCCGCAGGACGTGCGCAACGCGGTGGGCGACCTGCTGGCCGAGTACGGCCTGGCGCTGGACGAGGACCGGCTGGAGGAATGGGTGGCGCTGTTCACGCCGGACTGCGACTACCGCGTGGTCACGCGCGAGAACGTCGAGCAGGGCCTGACCAACATCCTGATGTGGTGCGACAACCAGGACATGCTGCGCGACCGCGTGGACTCCTACCGCCACGTGAACGAATACAACCTGCACTGGGACCGGCACGTGATCGGCCCGGCGAAGCACCTGGGACAGGTGGACGGCAGCTGGGGCGTGGAAGCCTCCTACAGCCTGTTCCAGACCGACCTGGAAGGCGCGTCGCGCCTGTTCTCGGTGGGACGCTACCGCTTCGACCTGGTGGTCGAGGGCGGCGCTGCGCGCATCCGCCGCGCACTGGTGGTGGCCGACACCGGCCTGGTGCCGACGCTGCTCGCCACGCCGGTCTAGTCCGTCCACGCCGGCCTAGGCCGCGGGCAGGGCCGCCTTCCTGCGCGCCAGGAAATCGCGCACGGACGGATCATCAGACAGCGCGATGGCGCGGTCGTAGGCCTGCGCCGCCGGCTTCGCGCTCCCGGTCTGCGCCAGCAAATGCGCGCGTACCGCCCAGTACGGCTGGTACTCGTGCAGGGCGCGCGCATCCAGCCCATCCATCGCACGCAGCGCGGCAGCCGCGCCCTCGACCCGCGCCAGCACCGCGATGCGCGCCACCGCGGCGCCGGCGCGCGGCCGCACCGACAGCAGCGCGTCGTACAGCGTGAGCAGCGCGCGGTCCGGCACGGCACGCAGCGATTGCGAATGCGCCGACTGGATCGCCGCTTCCAGCTGGTACGGGCCGATGCGGCGCATCGCGGCCGCGCGCGCGAGGCAGGCTTCCGCCGCGGCGATGTCCGCGCGGTTCCAGTCTGCGGCCTGCTGCTCGGACAGGGGCACGTAGGCGCCGCTGCCGTCGCGCCGCGCGGCATGGCGCGCCCGGCAGAACAGCAGCAACGCGAGCAGGCCCAGCGGCTCGGGTTCCCGCGGCAGCAGCTCGACGGCGGCGCGCGCGAGCAGCACGGCCTCCTCCACCAGTCCGGCGCGCTGCGGGTCGCCGCCGTCCGCGCCATCCCAGCCGGTGCCGAAGGCCGCGTAGATGCCGTCGAGCACGTCCTGCAGGCGATCCGGCAGCTCGGTGGGCCCGGGCACCTCGAAGGGAATGCCGGCGTCGCGGATCTTGGCCTTGGCGCGCACCAGGCGCTGCGCCAGCGCCGCCGGCGAGGTGATGGAGGCGCCGGCCATGCGCGCCACGTCGATGCCCAGCACCGCCTGCAGCATCAGCGGCGTGCGCACCGATTCGTCCAGCGCCGGGTGCGCGCAGGCGAACATCAGGCGCAGGCGCTCGTCGGGGAAGGCCGCGCCCTCGCGTAGTTCCTGCGCCTCATCCACCAGCAAGGCGAGCGAGGCCTGCGCGGCCTCGTGCAGGCCGTCGCGGCGCCATCCATCCACCATGCGGCGGCGGGACACGGTCACCAGCCAGGCTTCCGGGGAATCGGGCACACCATTGCGCGGCCAGTCGGTGAGCGCGGCGGCAAAGGCATCGGCCAGCGCGTCCTCGGTCGCGGCCACATCGCCCGAACGCGAGGCGATGATGGCCACCAGCCGGCCGTAGGACTGGCGCGCGACGGCCTCGGCCGCCGCCGCAGCGCTGCTCACGCGGACTTGGCCCGGCTCACGCCGGCGTCGCGCGTCTCACGCCAACCTGGCGCGGCTCACGCCGCCGCGGGAGGCGGCAGGCAGGGACGCACCTCGACGCTGCCGGTCGCGGCGCAGGGCGCGCGCGCGGCCCACTCCAGCGCGACGTCGAGGTTATCCACCTCGAGCAGGAAGAAGCCGCCGAGCTGTTCCTTGGAATCCGCGTACGGCCCGTCCTGGATGGCGCGCTTGCCATCGCGCACCCGCACCGTGCTGCCGGTGGCGGGCGGCTGCAGGCCGGCGCCGCCGCGCACGAAGCCGGTGGCCTCGATCGCCTTGATGTAGGCCATCCAGCCTCCCCAGTAGGCCTCGGCGCGCTTGGGGTCCTCGCGGGACGCGGCGTCATCGGCGGTTTCGCGGAAGGCGATCATGTATTGCATGCTGTTCTCCTGGAAGTTGAGAGCGGTCTGCTCAGCTTCATGACGCGTGACAGGGGGCGGATTTCGACAAAGTCAAATTATTCAATAATATCAGCCACTTATGCCGTTTTCGGCCCGTTTTCACATCTTGGACAGGGTACGCACCGCAAGGTAGGCGCCCAGCAGCCAGAGCGCGAGGAAGAACAGCTTCCTGAACAGCACCGGGTTGGCGCGCTTGCGCAGCGACGTGCCGGCGACCATGCCGACGATGGCCGGCAGCAGCGCGAGCAGCGAGGCGCCGGCCGCCGCGCCGTGCATCACGCCGGTGTGCAGCAGGCTGACGCCCAGCGAAACAGTCGACACGGTGAACGCGATGCCCAGCGCCTGGATCAGCGAGTCGCGGTCCAGTTCCAGCGCCTGGATGTAGGGCACGGCGGGCACCACGAACACGCCGGTGGCCGCGGTGATCACGCCGCTGGTGAAGCCGACCGGAAAGCCCAGCCAGCGCTCCCAGCGCGGCGGCACGTGCATGCGCAGCTGCGCCAGGCCCAGCGACGCATATGCCACCAGCGACAGGCCCAGGCCCACCGAGGCCCATTGCGCCCACGGCCCGGTCATCAGCCCGGAGCCCGAGGCCACGCCGACGCACACGCCGACCAGCATCCACGCCAGCCGGCGCAGCAGCACCAGCAGCCCCGGCCCGACGGCGAGCTGCCAGACGTTGGTCGCGATGGACGGCAGCACCAGCAGCGAGGCGGCCTGCGCCGGGCTCATCGCAAGGCTGAGCACGCCCATCACCACCGAGGGCAGGCCCAGGCCCACCATGCCCTTGATCAGCCCGGCGAGCGTGAACGCGAAAGCGACCAGCGCGATGATCGCCGGGTCGGTGAGCGAGACGCCACCCACCTAGCCGCCCTGCCGCGCCAGGAACGCATCCTCGAGTTCGGCTGCGCGCATCTGCGCCCAGGCCAGCAACAGGGAACGCAGGGCCGGCTCATCCGGCATGCTGAAGATCACGTCGTCCACCACCTGCACCAGCGGCGGCGCCTTGGAGGCCCCCGCACCCGCGGCACCGGGCAGCGCGGCCAGCACCTGCCCGATGCCGGGCCAGCGCGCCGGGTCATGCGGCAGCGGTGGCGCGCCCAGGAACAGGCGCGCGTCGTCGATCAGCACGATGTCCTGCGGCCGCGTGCCAAGGCACGCGAGTTCATCGAGCAGCGGGCAGGGATCGTCCTCGCCCGCGGTGCCCGCGCCCGACCAGTGGCCATCCAGCCAGTAGACCGCCCGCTTCTCGCCCAGCGACGCAACGATGCCCGGCAGCACGGCGCGCGAATCGCCCAGGTGCGCGCGCACCCCGGGCAGGGCCGAGAGCGCCACCTGGTTGGCGGCATGCAGCGCCGGTTCGCGCTCGATGGTGTGCACCTCGGCGAAGCGCCCGGCCGCCCAGCGCGTGGTCGCGCCGCGGAACGTCCCGGTCTCGACGAACACCGTCGCGCCCGCGGCCCTGGCCAGCGCGGTGACGATGCCGCCCGGTATGCCGGCGGTGACGATGCCCAATCGATCCTCCTTGTGCGTGCCCGCAGTGTAGCGCCTGCATGGGTGCGCCCGACGCAGGCGGTGGCGCGGTTCAGCGCAGCGCCGTCCAGAGCAGGGTCAGGCCCGAGGCGACCATCAGCGCGTCCATCAGCAGCCGGAAGCGCTCGGGCGACATCCGCAGCACGAAGCGCTTGGCGAGGAAGGAGCCGACCATCAGCGAGCTGCCCACCACCAGGCCCTGCACCAGGATGTCCGCGGGCAGCGCGCCATAGGCCTGGAACACCGCGGTCTTGGACAGGTACACCGCCAGCGAGGCCACCGCCTCGGTGGAGATGAAGGCGCCGCGCGCCAGGCCGTGCGCGATGAACAGCGGCGCGGTGACCGGCCCGGTGGACACGACGATGCCGGTGACGAAGCCGATGGGCGCCGCAAGCAGGGCCAGGTGCCACAGCCCGAGCCGGATGTCGCGCGCCGCCATCCAGCGGCGGATCGGCACCATGGCGATGAAGAACGCGCCCAGCGACACCTCGACCAGGCGCGGCGGCAGGGCGAGCAGGGTGTGCGCCCCGAGCGCGGCGCAGGGCGCGCCGGTCACCGCCCAGGCCGCGGCGGCGCGCCACTGGACGTCGCGCCACCACACCACGATGCGCGAGGCGTTGGCGAGCAGCGCCGCCACCGCCATGATGGGCACGGCGTGCAGCGGCCCGTGCACGATCACCAGCACCGGCATCAGCAGGATGGACGCGCCGAAGCCGACGATGCCGCCTATCGTGCCGGCCACCAGGCCGACCACCAGCACGAAGAGCAGTTCCAAGCGGGGTCAGGACCCGCGCGGCGCGCCCGCGTCCTGCAACGACTCGCCGTGCAGCATGCGCGCCACCCGCGCCCGCGCCGCACCGGCCTCGCACATCGGGCAGGCGCGCGAGGTGCCGTAGAGCACCGCGCCGGACAGGTCGTTGCGGCCGAGCCGCCTCTGGGCGTCGCGCAGCGCCTGCATCTCGGCGTGCGCGGTCGGGTCGTTCGCGGTCAGCACCGCGCTGATGCCCTCGCCGACGATGCGCCCGTCCAGCACCAGCACGGCGCCGTAGGCCTGGTCGCCGCGCGCCAGCGATTCGCGGCGCATCGCGAAGGCGCGCGCCATGAAGCCGGCGGGTCCGGCCTGGTCAGGCTGGGTGATGGCGGTGAAGGCCGCCGCCTGTGCGTGGAGCATGCGCTGCGGCCACGCGAGCAGCGTGACGGCGAGTGCCGCGAGCGCCTTGGACGCGCCGCGGCGCGAACGCCGTTCAGGTTGCGTTGTAGCCGCCATCGATCAGCAGGTCCGAGCCCGTCATGAAACTGGAGGCATCGGATGCGAGGAACACCGCGGCCGTGGCTAGTTCTTCGGGCTGGCCGAGGCGCCCCAGCAGGTGCTTGGGGCCGGAGAGCTTGCGTGCCTCCTCCATGCTGCCGAAGCGCGACACCAGGCGCGGCGTCTCGACCGCGCCGGGCGAGAGCGAATTGACGCGTATGCCCTGCTTCGCGTGGTCGGCCGCCATGGCGCGCGCCATCTGGATCAGCGCGCCCTTGGTGGTGCAGTAGGCGATGCGCTTGGTCGCGGCCACCGAGCCGAGCTGGGACGCGATCAGGATCACGCTGCCGCCGCCGGCCTTCACCATGTGCGGGATCGCCGCCTTGGACAGCAGGAAGGCCCCGCCCATGTTCACCGCGACCACGCGGTTCCAGTCGGCGAACGAATAGTCCAGCACGTCGCCGCTCGGGTCGTTGCCGGCCGCGCCGCTCACCAGCACGTGCAGCGCGCCGAACTCCGCCACGCAGCGCGCGACGAAGCCCTGGGTGTCAGACTCCGAGGCCACGTCGCCGGACAGCGCGATCGCGCGCCCGCCCTTGGCGGTGATGGCGGCCACGGTGTCCGCCGCCGCCTTCGGGTCCAGGTCCACGCAGGCCACCGCCGCGCCCGCCTCGCCATAGGCCTCGCAGATCGCGCGGCCTATGCCGCCGCCCGCGCCGCTGACCAGCGCCACCTTGCCCTTGAGGGAAAACTTGTCCAGCACCATGCGCTGCTCCAGGTTGCGGGCCGCGCGCTCAGCGCCGGCCCAGGTAGGCTTCCTTGACCCGCTCGTCGTGCTTGAGGTCGGCGCAGGCGCCGCTGGCGATGACGCTGCCGGTCTGCAGCACGTAGCCGCGCTTGGCGGTCTCCAGCGCGTAGCGGGCGTTCTGCTCCACCAGCAGCACGCTGGTGCCGGTGGCGTTGATCGCGCGTATGCCGCGGAAGAGCTCCTGCACCACGAGGGGCGCGCGGCCGAGCGAGGGCTCGTCCAGGCACAGCAGGCGGGGCTCGGACATCAGCGCGCGCGACAGCGCGAGCATCTGCTGCTCGCCGCCGGACAAGGTGCCGGCGCGCTGGTCGGCGCGCTCGCGCAGGCGCGGGAACATGTCCATCATGCGTTCGATCAGCGCGGCGACCTTGGGCCTGTCCTTGCGGTACTTGTAGCCGCCCATCTCCAGGTTCTCGCGCACCGACAGGAACGGGAACACGCGCCGCCCCTCGGGCACGAGCGCGATGCCGGCCAGCGCGCGCTCGTGCGCCGGCAGCTTGGTGATGTCGCGGCCCTCGAACAGGATGCGCCCGCGCCGCGGGATCATCGCGCCGGCGACGCCGCGCAGCGTGGTGCTCTTGCCCGCGCCGTTGGCGCCGACCAGGGTGACGATCTCGCCCGCGCCGACCTCGAAGGACATGTCGCGCACCGCGGCCACGTCGCCATAGGCGAGTTCCAGTGATTCGGCCTGCAGCAGCGCGCTCATTCCACGAACTCCCCGCCGAGGTAGGCCTCGATCACCTTCGGGTTGTCCTGCACCTCGCGCGGCTCGCCCTCGAACAGGTACTCGCCGTGGTCCATCACGAACACGCGGTCGGCGACGTTCATCACCAGGTCCATGTTGTGTTCCACCACCACCACGGTGATGCCGCGCTTGCGGATCTCCACCAGCAGCTTCAGCAGGAACGCGACCTCGACCGAGTTCAGGCCGGCGGCGGGTTCGTCCAGCATGAACAGGCGCGGGCCGGTGGCCATGGCGCGCGCGATCTCCAGCATGCGCTGCTGTCCGTAGGCCAGCGACCCGGCGCGCTGCAGCGCGCGGTCCGCCAGTCCGACGAACTCCAGCAGCGCCATGCCTTCCTCGCGCGTGCGGCGCCAGTCGCGCTGGAACGCGCCTGCCGGGATCAGGTACTGCCAGGCCGGGACGTGGTGGTGGATGTGGAAGCCGGCCAGCACGTTGTCCAGCAGCGAGAGCTGCTTGAACAGGCGGATCTTCTGGAAGGTGCGCGCCAGCCCCAGCCGCACCCGCTGGTGCGAGGGCATGCCCACCATCTCGCGGCCGTCGAACAGCAGTTCGCCGGAATCCGGCTGGTAGGTGCCCGACAGCAGGTTCATCATCGTGGACTTGCCGGCGCCGTTCGGGCCGATCACCGCGAAGATGGACTTGTCGGGGATGGAAAGCGAGATGTCCTGCACCGCCTTCACGCCGCCGAAGCTCTTGCGCAGGCGTCTGGCTTCAAGCAGCGCGGTCATTTCTGCGCTCCCGGGAAGAACTTCGCCCGCAGCACCTGCCAGGCCTGCACGATGCCGCCGGGCATGAACAGCACCACCAGGGTCAGCGCCAGGCCGTAGACCATCAGGCGCAGCTCGCCCATGCTGCGCAGCAGCTCGGGCAGGAAGGTCAGCACCACCGCGCCGATCACCGGGCCGATCATGGTGCCCATGCCGCCGACGATCACCATCGCCATCATGGTGAAGGACTCGACGATGTTGAACGCATCCGGCACCAGGGTGCCGACGAAGCCGGGATAGAAGCAACCCGCCAGGCCCGCGACCGCCGAGCCCAGGCCGAACGCGAAGGCCTTCCACCGGGCCGCGTTCACGCCCAGCGACGCGGCCGAGACCTCGTCCTCGCGGATCGCGCGCAGGGTCTCGCCCACCGGCGAGCGCACCAGGTTGTCCATCAGGATGTAGACCAGCAGCGTGATGCCACCCACCAGGTAGAACAGCGCCACCGGGTTGCCGAAGGAGACCTCCGGCAGGCCGGGGATCGCGATCGGCGGCGGCGGCAGGATGCCGTAGATGCCGCGCACGCCCTCGGTGACCGATTCCCAGTTCACCAGCACCTGGTAGGTGATCACCGCGAAGCCGAGCGACGCGATGCCCAGGTAGTGGCCGCGCAGGCGCACCGCGAAGGCCGCCAGCATCAGGCCGACGATGCCGGCCGCGCCGACCGCGGCCATGCACGCCAGCCAGAAGTTCCAGCCGTAGGACTTCACCAGCACCGTCGTGACGTAGGCGCCGATGGCGAAGAAACCGGACTGGCCGAGGTTGAGCTGGCCGGTGTAGCCCAGCACCAGGTTGAGCGAGAGCGCGAGCAGCACGTTCATCGCGCACACCACCAGGATGCCGCGCCAGTACGGCGTGCCTAGCAGGTAGGGCAGCGCCGCGATCACCAGCAGCGCACCCAGGTACCAGGGCCAGCGCGCCTCGCGGCGGAACACGTCGGGTACGGCCATCAGACGTTCTCCTCGCGCTTTTCGGCGATCAGTCCGGTGGGCTTGACCACCAGCATGATCAGCAACAGCACGAACACCACCAGGTCGATCACCCCGGCGCCGAGGTACTGCACGGTGAAGGCCTCGATGATGCCGACCAGGATGCCGGCGAGGATGGTGCCTTCCATGTTGCCGAAGCCGCCGATGATCACGATGGCGAAGGCCTTGACGATCACCGTGGCGCCGGCGAACGGCGTGAGCACCAGCACCGGGCCGATCAGCGCGCCGGCCATGCCCGCCAGCGCCGAGGCGATGACGATGGTCAGGCCGATCAGGAAGGCCTGGTTGATGCCCATCAGGCCGGCGGTCTCGCGGTCCTGGGACACCGCGCGCAGCGCCTTGCCGGTGAAGGTGAACTTCATGAACCAGTAGAGCGCGCCGATCGCCAGGCCCGCGGCCAGCACCACCAGCACGCTCTGCTGGGTGAAGAAGATCTTGCCGAAGCGGATCGTCTCCTTGGCGAAGGGCGAGTCCAGCTGGTAGGGAATGGGACCGAACAGCGCCAGCTGGCCGTTCTCCAGCAGCACCGACACGCCGATGGTGGCGATCAGCGGCCGCAGCTCGTCGCCGCGCTCGCGCAGCGGCGCGAACACCAGGGCGTTCACCAGCAGCCCGAGCAGCGCGCCCGCGCCCAGCGCGAGCACGATGGACAGCAGGTAGCCGGTGGTGTCGGACAGCCCCAGCCACTTGGTGGCCAGGCGCGTGGTCGCGAAAAACGCGGTGAATGCGCCCACGGTGACGAAATCCGCGTGCGCGAAGTTGATCTGGTTCATCACCCCGTAGATCAGGGTGAGGCCCAGGGCGACCATCACGTACAGGCATCCCAAATAGATGCCGTTGATGGACTGCTGCAGGATCAGGGAAACGATGTCAGGCACGGATTGCCTTCGCCAGAAACGCCTGCGCCGGCTTGTTCAGCCGGCGCAGGGCATTGCGATGAGAAAGGGCGGGGCGCGGGTTTGCGCCCACGGGCCCCTGTTACCAGGCCAGTCCCTTCCAAGACAGGTCCTTCTGCGTCTCGACGAAGTGGATCACCGACAGGTCCGAGTTCTGGCCCTTGGCGTCGAAGGTGATCTTGCCTGTCGTGACTTCCAGGTCCTTCACCTTGGACAGGCGGTCACGCAGCGACTCGGAGTCCGTCGCACCGCGGCGGATCGCGTCGGCCACCACCAGGATGGTGTCGTAGGCGTGCGAGTTGATGTGGGTGGGCGTCTCGTTGGCGCCGTACTTCGCGCGGAAGGCGCTCATGAAGTCGGTCACCATCTTGCGCTTCTCGGTCGGGTCG
>CAIVVS010000049.1 GCA_903909415.1 uncultured Pseudomonadota bacterium
CAGTTACGCGCCTGCGGTGGACAAGTCGCCATGATTTTGGTGGATTCCAGTGTCTGGATAGACTATTTCCGCAACGAATCCACCCCGCATACGGCGCAGCTGGATCTTTGGCTCGACACCCCGGTCGAGGTCATTGCGACGGCAGACTTGGTGGTCTTTGAAGTGATGCGCGGGTTTCGGTATGACCGTTCGCGCCTGGAAGCGCAAGCCCTGTTGCTGGACCTGCCCATGGTAGAAATTGGCGGCATTGACAATGCTTTGCGTGCCGCTGAGCACGACCGCGCACTGCGCGCCCGGGGCTACACCATCGCCAGCCCCATCGACGTGCTCTTGGCCAGTTACTGCATCACACATGAGCACCTGCTGCTGCACCGTGATTCTGATTTCGATGTGATGAAAACCCTGCGAGGTTTGCAAACATGGCCACGCTGACCATTCAAGCCAAAGCGGCAGTCACCGTCATAAAGTCTTTGCCAGCAGCAAAAATGGCGCGCATTCGACGCAGTTGCTGCCAGTTTGCGGCAAACCAAGATCAAGTTTGACCAAAAAGCAGGCAACCATGTTTAACAAAATTCTCATCGCCAACCGTGGCGAAATCGCCTGCCGTGTGGCGGCTACGGCGCGCCGTATGGGCATCCGTACCGTGGCCGTGTACTCCGATGCCGATGCCTCGGCTAAGCACGTGGCCGCCTGCGACGAGGCTGTTCACATTGGCGGCAGCGCACCGCGCGACAGCTACCTGCAGTGGCAGCGCATCCTGCAAGCGGCCCAGGCCACTGGCGCGCAGGCAGTGCACCCCGGCTATGGTTTTTTGAGCGAAAACGACGCCTTTGCCCAGGCCTGTGCCGATGCCGGCTTGGTGTTCATCGGCCCGTCACCGGCAGCCATTCGCGCCATGGGGCTCAAAGCCGAATCCAAACAGCTGATGGCCACCGCTGGCGTGCCGCTGGTGCCGGGTTACCACGGTGCCGACCAGGACCCGGCGTTGCTGCAGCGCGAGGCCGACAGCATCGGCTACCCCGTCTTGATCAAGGCCAGTGCCGGCGGCGGCGGCAAGGGCATGCGCGCGGTCGACAGGTCGGACGATTTTGCGGCCGCGCTGGCCAGCTGCCAGCGCGAGGCGAAGAACGCCTTCGGCGACGATCGCGTGCTGCTGGAGCGCCTGCTCGAGGCGCCGCGCCACATCGAGATCCAGGTGTTCGCCGACACGCGTGGGCACTGCATCCACCTGCACGAGCGCGACTGCTCGGTGCAACGCCGCCACCAGAAGGTGCTGGAGGAAGCACCCGCCCCCGGCCTGTCCGACGCGCAGCGCAGCGCCATGGGCGAGGCGGCGGTGCGCGCGGCGCGCGCCATCGGCTACGTCGGCGCCGGCACGGTGGAGTTCATCGCCGGGCAGGACGGCGCTTTCCATTTCATGGACATGAACACCCGGCTGCAGGTGGAGCATCCGGTGACCGAGATGGTCACCGGCCTGGACCTGGTCGAGTGGCAGTTGCGCGTGGCCGCGGGCGAGGCGCTGCCGCTCGCGCAGGACGCGGTGCCGCGCGTCGGCCATGCGATCGAGGCGCGCATCTATGCCGAGGACCCGGCGCGCGACTTCCTGCCGGCGACCGGGCGCATCCACCACCTGGCCTGGCCGCAGGCCTCTGAATCGGTGCGCATCGACACCGGCGTGCGCGAAGGCGACGCCATCCCGCCGTGGTACGACCCGATGGTCGCCAAGCTCATCGTCCATGGCCGCGACCGCGAGGAAGCACTGGGCCGGCTCGCCGCGGCGCTGGATGACACGCAGGTCGCGGGCCTGGCCACCAACGTCGCTTTCCTCGCCCGGCTGGTGCGCAATGCCGACTTCGCCGGCGCAGTGCTGGACACCGGCCTGATCGAGCGCCACCGTGACAGCCTGCTGCCCGCGCCTGCCGCACCTTCGGACTCGGCATTGGTGCTGGCGAGCATCGCGGTGCTGTCCGAGCCTGCGGTGCGCGCGCCCGGCACGGGCACCGATCCCCGGTCGCCGTGGAATGCCACGGATGGCTGGCGGCTGAACCAGGTCCACGCGCATCCGCTCGACTGGCAGGCTGCGGATGGCAGGCACACCCTGTTGGCGCACTATCGTGCTTCACCCGCGGGCAGCCACGCCTGGGAATTCGAGCGCGACGGCCGGCGCATCACGGTCACCGCGCAGGTGTCCCGCGAAGGCGCGGCCACCCGGATCTCGGCCAACCTCGACGGGCTGCAGTTGCACGCGACCGTCGCCCGCGACGGCGACACGCTGGACGTGTTCCACGCCGGCCAGCACGCCACGCTGGCGCTGCTGGACCCGCTGGCGCGCGCCATGCAGGTCGAGGACACGAGCGGCGGCCTGCTCGCACCCATGCCGGGCAAGGTCGTGGCGCTGCTGGCCGAACCCGGGGCCCCGGTGGAACGCGGCACCCCGCTGATGATCCTCGAAGCCATGAAAATGGAACACACGATATCCGCGCCGTCCCCGGGCCGGGTGGGGCGGTACCATTACGCGGCAGGCGAACAGGTGGCCGAAGGCGCCGAACTGCTTGCCTTTGAACCCCTTGAACCCCTGGATTCCGGAACCAAGCCATGAACAGCAATCTGCCCAAGCGGGTCAAGATCGTCGAAGTCGGCCCGCGCGACGGCCTGCAGAACGAGAAGGGCATCGTCCCGCTGGAAGCCAAGGTCGAGCTGATCGAGCGCCTGGCCGCCGCCGGCATCCCGAACGTCGAGGCCGCGTCCTTCGTGTCACCCAAGTGGGTGCCGCAGATGGCCGACAGCGGCGAGGTGATGGCGCGCGTGAAGCGCCGTCCCGGCACGATCTACTCGGCGCTGACCCCGAACCTGCGCGGCCTGGAAGGCGCGCTCGCGGCAAAGATGGACGAGGTCGCGGTGTTCGGCGCGGCCACCGAGGTGTTCAGCCAGAAGAACATCAACTGCTCCATCGCCGAGTCCATGGAGCGCTTCCGCCCGGTGGCGCGCGCGGCCAAGGACGCCGGCCTGCGCCTGCGCGGCGCGGCCTCGGTGGCGCTGGGCTGCCCCTACCAGGGCGAGGTGAGCGTGGCCGAAGCCGTGGACCTGATCAAGCGCCTGGCCGACCTGGGCTGCGACGAGATCGACGTAGCCGACACCATCGGCGTGGCCACGCCCGGCAAGACGCGCGCGCTGATGGAAGCCGCGGCGAAGGTGTTCCCTGTCGAGCGCCTGGCCGGCCACTTCCACGACACCTTCGGCCAGGCGCTGGCCAACATCTACGCCAGCCTGGAATGCGGCATCAGCATCTTCCACAGCTCGGTCGCGGGCCTGGGTGGCTGCCCCTATGCGAAGGGCGCGACCGGCAACGTCGCCACCGAGGACGTGCTCTACATGATGAATGGCCTGGGCATCGAGACCGGCGTGGACTTCGAGCAGGTCTTCGAGGCCGGCCAGTTCATATCCAGGGTGCTGGACCGCAAGCCCGCCTCGCGGGTGGCCTCCGCCACTGCCGCGAAGCGCGCTGCATAGCACTTGGGCATTTGGACCACATGACCTCGTTATGACCTCGGTCCCTTCGCCCTGCGTCAACGTCTGCCAGATCAACCGCCGCACCGGGCTGTGCGACGGCTGCCACCGCACGCTGGACGAGATCGCCGTCTGGAGCCGGCTGGACGACGCGGCCAAGCGCGCGGTGATCGCGCAGCTGGACGCGCGCCGCGAGCCGGCCTGATCCCCGGCGCTACTCCGCCTGGATGCCGAACTCCTTGATCACCTTGCCGTAACGGACATGGTCGGCGGCATTCAGCTTGCCGATCGTCGAGGGGTCCCCGCCCACCGGGATGGTGGCCAGCGTCGTGAGGCGCTGCGCGACGTCGGGCATCCTGATGATCTCGTTCAGGTGCGCGTTGAGCGACCTCACCACGGCGGGCGGCATGCCCTTGGGGCCCATGAAGCCCTGCCAGGCGCCGACCTCGGCGTCCTTGAAACCGGCCTTGGCCAGCGTGGGCACGTTGGGTTGCAGCGGCGAGCGCTGCGGGTCGGCCACCGCCAGCACCACCAGCTTGCCCGCGGCGATGTGGGGCGCGACCGGGCCGAGCGTGGTGTACATCATCGGGATGTGGCCGCCGACCAGGTCGGTGATCGCCGGGCCGCTGCCGCGGTAGGCCACCTGCGAGAGCTTCACGCCGGCGGACTTGTTGAACAGCTCGCCCAGGATGTGCATCGGCGAGCCGCTGCCGGGGCTGGCATAGCTCTGCACCTTGCCGGCCTTCGCCGCCGCGACCAGCTCGCGCATGTTGGCCACGCCGCTGGCGGTGGTCGCGACCACGAACAGCGACTGCGTACCGACCAGGATGATGGGCGTGAAGTCGTTCAGCACGTCGTAGCTCGCGCCGCTGCCGGCCTTGAGCACCAGCGTGGCGATCGAGATGGTGTTGGGCGTGAACAGCAGCGTGTGGCCGTCGGCCGCCGCCCTCGCGACATGGGCGTTGCCGATGGTGCCGCTGGCACCGGGGCGGTTCTCCACCACCACCGCCTGCCCGACGCGCGGCGCGAGCTTCTCGGCAAACACGCGCGCCAGCGCATCGGTGTCGCCGCCGGGCGGGTAGGACACGATGATGCTGATGCCCTTGGTGGGCCAGGCCTGCGCCAGCGCGGCCGGCGCGGCGGCGAACAGCGTGAGGGCGGCAAGCAGGGTGGCGCGGATGCGGCGCGGGATCGGCGTCATGGCGGCTTCCTTTCGGCGGTCCCGGTCGGGACGGAGCCCGCAAGCTATCAGGCCGCGCACCCGGGTTCAATGCTTCCTCCCATGGAACACGACCATGCTCGCTGAGCCCGTTCCGGAATGCGTACAGGTGCTCGAGCGCGGCTGGCTGTCCAGCAACAACGTGCTCATCGCGGATGCCGCGGGTGCCGCGCTGGTGGACTCGGGCTACGGCTCGCACGCGCCGCAGACCCTGGCCCTGGTGGAGCGGGCGCTCGCCGGCCGCCCGCTGGCCCTGCTGGCGAATACCCACTGCCATTCCGACCACATGGGCGGCAATGCCGCGCTGCTGCGCGCCCACCATTGCGAGCTCGCGCTGCCGGCGGGCGAAGCGCCTCTGCTGGAAGCCTGGGACGAGCGCGCGCTGATGCTGGGCTTCGCCGACCAGCGCGCGGAACGCTTTGCCTGGGACCGGACCCTGGCAGCCGGCGATACGCTGCGCCTGGGCCCCATGGACTGGCAGGTGCTGGCCGCCCCCGGCCACGACACGCATGCGCTGATGTTCTGGTCACCGGACGAGCGCATCCTCATCAGCGGCGATGCCTTGTGGGAGAACGGCTTCGGCGTGGTGTTCGGCCAGATCTTCGGGCGAAACACGGCGCTGGCCGAGACGCGCGCGACCCTGGATGCGATCGCCGCGCTGCGCCCACGCGTGGTGATCCCCGGGCACGGTGCCGCCTTCGACGGCGTGGACGCGGCGCTGGCGCGCGCCTATTCGCGCGTGGACGGCTTCGAGGCCGACATCCTGCGGCTGGTGCGCCACGCGCTCAAGGTGATGCTGGTGTTCGCGCTGCTGGACCGCCGGTCCATGGCGCTGGCCGGGCTGCCGGCCTACCTCGACCGCGTCGAAGTCTATGGCGACCTGAACCGCCGCTACCTCGGGCTGTCCACCGAGGCGCTGGCGCAGTGGCTGGTCAGCGACCTGGAAAAATCCCGCGCCGTGCGTGTCGAGGACGGGCTGCTGGTGCCGGCCCTCGCCGCGTAGGCGGCGACGTAGCGAAGGCCGCTTGAGCGGAGAACGAAGAGTCGGCCGCCTGGGCACCGAACGAAGCAGCGCTGCCCGGGCAAGCCGCCCCGGCGAATCAGCCCCCGGCGGCCTTGACCGCGCGCCAGGGCGCGGTGCGCGAGCCATTGGCGACCTCGCCCTTGATGTGGCCGGTGGTCGCGTAGCCCTGGTAGCGGAAGGTGTTGGCGCCGTCGGTGATGCGGAATGACAGGTACATGCCCTGCAGGAAGGCGCGCTCGATCGGCACCTCGCGCCCGTCCACGCGCGCCACGCCCGAGAGTTCCTGGAACTGCTGCTTGAACGCCAGTTCGACCTGCGACACGCCGCCATCGGGGCGCGGCTGCGCGAACTTCCAGGTGCCCTCCATGCGCGCCGGGATGATCCACAGGAACACCTTGCTCGCCTTTTCCACGCCCACCGGCTTGTCCGGCACCGGCACCTTCATCTCGACGTCGGGTTTCCAGTCGCCCATGTCGTAGTCGTGCGAGACCACGCGCGCGCCCGGCCGCAGCATCTTGAGGATGCGCGGACGCAGCGCCAGGTTGTTGTCGGGCAGGAGGTACATGGACACCACGGTGGCCGGCGACAGGTCGGTCATGAACAGGTCCTGCTTCACGAAGGACACACGATCGCCCACGCCTTCGCGTTTCGCGCGCGCATTGGATGCGTCGACCAGCCGCGGGTCGTGCTCCACGCCGAAGCCGCGCGCGCCGAACATCTTGGCCGCGGTGATCGGGATGCGCCCGTCGCCGGAACCGAGGTCGATGATGAAGTCGGTGCCGCGCACGCCGGCGATCTTGAGCATCGCGTCCACCACCTGCGGCGCGGTCTGCACATAGGGCGTCTCGTCCACCGCCGGCGACTCGTCCTTGAGGAAGCGCGCCTTGGGCGCGGCCGCATCGGCAACGGGCGCAAGCAGCGCGATCGCAGTGACGGCAGCGAACAGGCGCAGGGAGGATGTCATTTTATTGTTCATAATCAGCCACTTAAGTTTTTTTCGGGCCATTTCCACCGCCCGGACTGCCGTGCGAAGCGGGACTCAGGCCTTGCTGCCCACGCGCGCCAGCGTGCGGCGCGCGGCGCGGATCACCGGGTCGTCGATCATGCGGCCGCGGTACTCGAACACGTTGCCGCGCGCGGACTGCGCCGCAGCGATCACGCCGTGCGCGAACTCGACTTCGTCTGGCGTGGGCGAGAACACCGCCTGCATGGTGGCGACGTGCTTGGGATGGATGGCGAGCTTGCCCGAGTAGCCCAGCGCCTTGACGCGCTGGCATTCGCCTTCCAGCGCGCTGTCGTCCTTGAGGTCGAAGAACGGCATGTCCAGCGCGGCGATGCCGGCGGCAGCGGCGGCCTGCACCACGCGGCTGCGCCCGTAGAGCAGCGGCTCCCACGAAAAGGCGGCGCCCAGGTCGGCGCACAGGTCCAGCCCGCCGACGGTGAGCGCGGCCATGGCGGGATGGCTGGCCGCGATCGCGGCCGCCTGCTCCAGCCCGCGCCCCGACTCGATCAGCGCCAGCACCGCGACGCCGGGCAGCTGGCGCGCGTACAGCTCGGTCTCGAAAGCCGACTCGACCTTGGGCAGCAGCACGAAGTCGGGCCGCGCGCCCATCGCGTGGCCCTCGACCAGCGCGGCGAGGTCGGCGGCGCCGGCCGCGGTGTAGAGGTTGTTCACGCGCACGCCCACCGGCAGGTCGCGCCCGGTGCGGGCCTCCTTCAGCCCGAGGTTGGCGAGGTAGCCGATCACGGCAGCGCGCGCCGCCGGCTTGTCCGCGCCGCCGACCGCATCCTCCAGGTCGAGGATGGCGCCATCCGCGCCCGAAGCCAGCGCCTTGTCGAAGCGCTCGGCGCGGTTGCCGGGCACGAACAGCAGCGCGCGCGCCGCCGACACCGGACGCGACGGGGAAGGGGAACTCGCCGGCGAGGGCGACACGTAGATCGGGGACGTCATGGACGGGCTCTCAGGCTGGCGACAAGGCGGGGCACTGCAACGCAGGCCGAATTGTGGCACGCCGGCCGCGTCCACGATCAGGCCGGAGGCGCAAACGGTGCGTCCGTCAGCCATCCGCCAAGCTTGCGCACCAGCACGGCAAGGCTGTACCCGCCGTCCGGCATGGGCAATAATGGCGCGCTTGAGCACCTCCCACGGAGAAACACCATGACCGTCCTGCGTTCCTCGCTGACCGCGATCGCCCTCGGCCTTGCGGCCGCCGTCCCTGCCCATGCGCAGGAAGTCATCCGCATCGGCGCGCCGCTGCCGATCACCGGCCCGCTCTCGCCCGAGGCGATCAAGCAGCAGCGCGGCTACGACCTGTGGGCCGAGACGGCGAACAAGGCCGGCGGCGTGAAGGTCGGCGCCAAGCGCATGAAGGTCGAGATCGTCTACGTGGACTACCAGTCCAACACCCCGCGCGCGGTGCAGGCCGCCGAGCGCCTGATCACCCAGGACAAGGTGAACTTCCTGTTCTCGCCGTTCGGCTCGGGCGCGGCCAAGGCCGCCTCCAGCGTGTCGGAGAAGTACCAGATCCCGACCATCGCCGCGACCGCCTCCTCGGCGCAGGTCTACGACCAGGGCTACAAGTACCTGTTCGGCACCTTCACCCCGAACGACACGCTCACCGAGCCGCTGGCCGACATCGTCAAGAAGAAGGCCCCGGGCGTGCTGCGCGTCGCGGTGCTGGCGCGGAACGACCTGTTCCCGCTGGCCATCGCGCAGGAAATGGAAAAGTCCGCCAAGGCGCGCGGCATGACCGTGGTGTATTCCGAGAAGTACGCCATCGGCACGCTGGACCACGCCTCGGCGCTGACCCAGATCAAGTCGCAGGCCCCGCACTGGATCTTCGCCACCGGCTACACCAACGACCTGGTGCTGATGCGCAAGCAGATGGCCGACCTGAAGATCGAGGCGCCGCTGGTGACCATGGTCGCCGCGCCCGCCTACCAGGAGTTCATCGACGCGGCCGGCAAGGGCGCGGAGAACATCACCAGCGCCGCCTGGTGGCACCCGGCGGTGCGCTACAAGGGCACGGACATCTTCGGCACCACCGAGGGCTTCGTGAAGGCGTTCAAGGCCAAGTACAAGGCCGACCCCGACTACGCCGAGGCCTCGGCCGCCGCCTCCGGCGCGGTGTTCCAGATGGCGATCGAGAAGGCCGGCAGCATCGACAAGCAGAAGGTGCGCGACGAGCTGGCCAAGATGAACGCCACCACCTTCTGGGGCGTGGTCAAGTTCGGCCCGACCGGCCAGATCAACTCGCTCGAGCCGCCGGTGTTCCAGATCCAGGGCGGCAAGCCGGTGGTGATCCACCCGGCCGCGATCAAGCAGGGCGAGCTCAAGCTCGGCGTGCAGTAAGCCGCACGGCAAGCGCCGCGCAGTCCGCACTGCGTTCCCCCATCGCGCCCCGGCATCCACCGGGGCGCATGCTTTCAGCCCTTCCATCGTGACACCGGAAATCCCTTGCTGACGCTGCAAGTCCTCCTGAACGGCCTGGTGCTGGGCGGCCTGTTCGCCTGCATCGCCGCCGGCTTCTCGCTGGTGTGGGGCGTGCTCAACGTCATCAACATCCTGCACGGCTCCTTCATCGTGCTGGGCGCCTACATGGCGTGGTTCGGCTACACCACCTGGGGCATCCACCCCTTCCTCGCCATCGTGCTGGTCGCGCCGATCTTCTTCGCGCTCGGCTATGCGGTGCAGGCCTCGCTGCTCAACCGGGTGATCGCCGCCCCGGTGCTGATCACCCTCACGCTGACCTTCGGCCTGGACCTGATGCTGTCCAACGCCATGCTGGCCGCATTCAAGGCGGACTTCCGCAAGCTCACGCTGGACCCGCCGCTGGGCCTGCTGAGCCTGGGCGACATCGTCGTGCCGCTGGACCGGGTCGCGGCCATGGGCCTGGCGCTGGCGCTCACCCTGATGCTCTACCTGATCCTGTCGCGCTCGCGCACCGGCCGCGCCATCGTCGCGGTGCGCATGGACCGCGAGGCGGCCGCGCTGATGGGCGTGAACGTGCCGCGCACCTATGCCATCACCTTCGGCCTGGGCGCGCTGATGGCCGGCGCCGCCGGCCCGCTGATCGCGATGATCTTCCCGATCTCCCCGCTCACCGGCCCGGTGTACCTCGGCAAGGCCTTCGTGGTCTGCGTGCTGGGAGGCCTGGGCAGCGTGCCCGGCGCCATGGTCGGCGGCCTGGTGCTGGGCGTGGTCGAGAGCTTCGCAGCGCTGTGGTTCGGCCCGGAGCACGCGATCACCGCGTCCTTCCTGCTGTTGATCGTGATGCTGGTGTTCCGGCCCACCGGCCTGATCGGGCGCAAGGGCTACGAATGAGCGGCATGCGTACCGGCGCAAGGACGGACGTGATCACCGCCTGCGTGGTGTTCGCGCTGCTGGCGATGGTGCCGCTGGTAGGCGAGGCCTACTGGTTGCGGCTGGGCACCACCATGCTGATGTACGCGGTGCTGGCGTTGTCCTGGAACTTCATCGGCGGCATGGCGGGCTACCCGTCCTTCGCCACCGCCGCCTTCTTCGGCCTCGGCGCCTATGCCGGCGGCGTGGCGCAGAAATTCGGCGCGCCCATGCTGCTGGCCTGGGGCGCGGCCGGGCTGCTCGCCTTCCTGTTCGCCGCGGCACTGGGCCTGGCGCTGCTGCGGCTGCGCGGCCACTACTTCGCCATCGCCAGCCTGGTGGTGGCCGAGGTGCTGCGCGAACTGATCAACTCCGCCACCGACCTCACCGGCGGCGGCATGGGCCTGAACCTGCCGCTGCGCGCCGGGCAGAGCGTGCAGGACCAGGCCAACTTCTTTTTCTGGACCATGCTGGCCCTCGCCGGCATCGCCACCGTCGCGACCCTGGCCACGCTGCACGGCAAGCTCGGTTTCGGGCTGCGCTGCATCCAGCAGAACGAATCCGCCGCCGACATGCTGGGCGTGAACACCACGCTGTACAAGACCGCGGCCTTCGCGCTGTCGGCCGTGTTCACCGGCATCGCCGGCGCGGTGTACGCCAGCTGGGTCAACTACATCGAGCCGCCGGACGTGTTCGACGTGCTGTACTCGGTCAAGCCCATCGTGATGGTGTTGCTGGGCGGCGCCGGCTCGGTGTTCGGCCCCATCATCGGCGCCGGCCTGTTCCTCGGGCTGGAGGAACTGGTGTGGCGGCGCTTCCTCGAAGTCCACACCGGCGTGCTGGGCCTGCTGATCGTGCTGCTGGTGCTGTTCCTGCCCAAGGGTCTCGCGGGCCTGGCGCGGCGCGCGAAGAAGGCGCCCTTGGAGAAGACGGCGTGAGCGCCCTGCTGGAACTCCAGTCGGTGTCGCGCCGCTTCGGCGGCCTGACCGCGGTGAACGACGTGACGCTGTCGGTCGAGCCCGGCGAGATCGTTGGCCTGATCGGCCCCAACGGCGCGGGCAAGACCACGCTGGTGAACGTGATCACGGGCGTGCACACCGCGAGCAGCGGCACGGTGCGCTTCGACGGCCGTGACGTCACGCGCCTCGCGCCCTGGCAGGCGGCGCGCGCCGGCATCGGCCGCACCTTCCAGATCGTGCAGCCCTTCCCGGAACTGACCGTGATCGAGAACGTCGCCGCGGCGGCGCTTTTCGCCGGCGGCGCGAAGTCCATCACCGAGGCGCGCGCGCAGGCCGGCGCGCACCTCGATTTCGTGGGCCTGGGCGAACTCGCCGAGCGCAGCGCCTCCGCGCTGACCCTCGCCATGCGCAAGCGCCTGGAACTCGCCAAGGGCTTGGCGATGCGGCCGAAACTCTTGCTGCTGGACGAGGTGAACGCCGGCCTGAACGCATCGGAGATCGACCAGGCGCTGTCGCTGATCCGCGCCATCGCGGCGCGCGGCGTCACCATCCTGATCATCGAGCACCTGATGAAGGTGGTCACCACGCTGTGCTCGCGCGTGGTGGTGCTGCACCATGGCGAGTTGATCGCCGCCGGATCCCCCGGCGAGGTGATGCGCGACCCGAAGGTGGTGCAGGCCTACCTGGGCAAGCGTTATGCCGCGCAGGCGCAGAACATGACCGGCGCCGCCACCGAAGGGCAAGCGAATGGCTGAGCCGCTGCTGCGCATCACCGGCCTGCAGTCGGGCTACGGCGACGTGCGCGTGCTCTGGGACGCGAGCCTCGCGGTCGAGCAGGGCAGCATCGCCTGCCTGGTCGGCTCCAACGGCGCGGGCAAGACCACGCTGATGCGCACCCTGTCCGGGCTGGTGCAGGCCACCGCGGGCAAGGTCGAGTTCGCGGGACAGGACCTCACCGGCGCGACGCCCGAGGCGGTGCTGGGCGCTGGCCTGGCGCACGTGCCCGAGGGCCGGCGCCTGTTCTCCGCGATGAGCGTGCGCGACAACCTGCTGATGGGCGCCTACCTGCGGCGCGACGGCGATGCGGCGATACGCCGCGACCTGGACCGGATGTACACCCTGTTCCCCATCCTCGCCTCACGCGCCGGCCAGAACGCCGGCACGCTGTCCGGCGGCGAGCAGCAGATGTGCGCCGTCGCGCGCGGCCTGATGGGCCTGCCGAAGATGCTGCTGATCGACGAACTGTCGCTCGGCCTCGCGCCGGCGGTGGTCGAGTCGCTGTGCGAGGCGCTGAAGAAGCTGAACGCCGAAGGCCTGACCCTGCTGGTGGTGGAACAGGACGTGGCCACCGCGCTGGAATTGGCGGACCGCGCCTTCGTGATGGACACCGGGCGGATCACCCGGTCGGGGAGCAGCGCGGAGCTGGCGAACGATCCGGCGGTGCGGGAGGCTTATTTAGGGGCGCTTTAGCGCAGGCGTGCTGCCCAACGCCGATTCAAGATTTCATTGATACCGATCTAACTAAATGCTCCTCAAGCAGTCGGTGAAATTCACAACATTCGAAAACTTCCCCACAGCCTCCCGTGATCCTGCATGAGAGTCACTTGCGGAAACGTGGTCGTTGGTTGTAGCCCTTTTCTGGATTATTTGAACCATGCTGTTCAATTAGTTCAGCCTCGACCCGACGCACCTCCGCATCAGTTGCGGTTTCTGACTCCCAGAGGATTTCCCGTCAAATCACAAAATCGCGGCGCTCCTCCCTGGAGAAATCTTTCGCGATCAGATTGGAGTCAGCACTTCCAAAGTAGTTGACGCTATCGGTCAAATCCATGCCGATATAGATCTTCCCGTTTGGATAGGTGATGCGGTAAATCACCTTCGTGGCCATTCTGACTCCCGACGCATCACGACAGAGTTTGAGTCCGCAGAGGACCTAGATAGAAATGTCGCCTGTCGTATTGCTGAAATGCAGCTTCCCAAGCGAGAACGAGCGCGATCGAGTTCCGGGCTGGATCTCGCCTTTCACTTACCAGCAACCGCCAGCAGGGCCCTCGGATTGGTTTGCGCGATTTTGAGCAAGGTCCGGGCAGCGCCGCGGGGTTGCTCGCGGCCCCGCTCCCAGTCTTGGAGCGTACGCACAGAAACGCCGAGCACCTTGGCAAACTCGGACTGCGACAAGCCGATGCGCTTCCTCGCCACGACGGCAGGCGACAAGACAACCTGGGTCTTGCCCGCTTTCATTTGCTTCACGGACTCCAGCAACTCCCCCGCGAGCCCTTTTCTGCGGAACGCCATGTCCCTATGCGAGGAAAGGAAGTCAGCAACCACCTTTGGAGCGCCCAAAGGTTCATCCGTGTACTTTGCTCTTGCGCCCATGAACCGTCCCGTCCTCTCCCCCAGCGGCAATGCCCCACACATCCGCTGAAAGCCTAACCCAGTCACGTCCACCCTGTCTTTGACCTCACCAAAATTGATGCTATACTGCATCAAATAGGATGAGATGAGGGCGCCCCTTGAGAACCACCGTAACCATAGATGACGAGCTATACCAGCGGGCGCTGGACGTCGCCGATCCGGACATGGACAAGGCCAACCTGTTCCGCGAGGCGATGAAGGTGTTCGTGCGGGTGCAGGCGGGCAAGCGGCTGGCCGCCCTGGGCGGCAAGGCCCCCGCCATGAAGGACGTTCCCCGCCGACGTCGCGCGCAGTAGTCCGCCCGGTGAGCCTGGTTCTCGCCGACACCTCGGTTTGGGTTGTGCACTTCAGCAGCGCGAGTCAGGTGTTGCAGTCCCTGCTCGCTGCGGACCAAGTGATATGCCATCCGCTGGTCGTGCTTGAACTTGCCTGCGGCACGCCACCCGCCCCGCGGGCCCGCACCCTGGGCGACCTCGGACAGTTGCGGCAGGCCGTGACCGCGACGAATGACGAAGTACTCGCCCTAATAGAGAAGGAGCAGTTGCACGATTCGGGCTGTGGCGCGGTGGACATGGCCCTGCTGGCGTCGGTGCTGCTCACACCGGACTCGCTGCTCTGGACCATAGACAAGAACCTGAATGCCTTGGCCGTGCGCATGGGCATCGCGTTCAGCGATTCAGGCCACTAGCCCCGCCAACGACACTGGATTCCCGCTTGCGCGGGAATGACGGCGGGCGCGGCACCTACTCCAGCTTCAGCCTGAACCCCGAACGCTTGGTGGCGCTCTCGTTGTAGGCACTCGCCTGGCGCAGCCACTCCGCGGATTGACGGGCGCCGATGGCCTGCACGTCCAGCGTCGCCTGCGCCAGTCGCGCACGCACCACCGGGTCGGCGAGGATCTTCAGGATCTCGGCTTCGAGACGCGCCACCACCGCTTGCGGCACGTTCGCCGGCGCCATGAAACCGTACAGGGTCTCGGCATTGATATCGAAGCCGGTGGCTTCCCGGAACGTGGGGACGTTGGGCAGCAGGTCGGAGCGCTTCGGCTGCAGCACGGCCAGGGCCTTCACCTTGCCGGCGCGGATGTGGGCGGCGACCGACACCGCGCTCAGCGAAGCCGCCGGCAACTGGCCACCGATCAGGTCCGCCGTCGCCGGACCGCCGCCCTTGTAGGCGACGTGCACGAAGTCCACCCTGGTCTCCGCCCGCAGCAACTCGAACGCGATGTGCGAGGAAGAACCGGGTCCGGGTGACCCGTAGGGCAAGGAGCCCTTCGCGCGGGCGAGCTCGATCCATTCCTTCGCACTGTTGGCCGGCACCGACGGATGGACCACCAGCACCGAAGGCGAGGACACCGCAAGCACCAGCGGCGTGAAGTCGCGCAGCGGATCGTAGGGCAGCTTGTCCATCACGTGCTGGAGCACGGTGAGCTCGGTGCTGGCGCAGGCCAGCAGCGTGTGGCCATCCGGCGCGGCATGGGCGACCACGCCCGCCCCCACGATGCCGCTCGCCCCGGGACGGTTCTCGACCACCACGCTTTGCCTGAGCTGTTCGCCAAGCATGGGGGCGACCAGCCTCGCCAGGAAGTCCACCGTCCCGCCGGGCGCATAGCCGACGACGATGCGCACCGGCTTGGCTGGATAGGTCTGGGCAGCCAGCTCTGCCGACAGGCACAGGGCGGCAACAGCGACAACGGCGGTAAAGCGCATCCTTGCCTCCTTGCTGACCCTCTTCCGCGAAGGCACTACCAGCGACGCTGGATTCCCGCTTTCGCGGGAATGACGGGCGGCAGTGTCGCGCGTTTCAGATCACCAGTTCCTTCGCCACGCCGCGCGTGTCCATCTCGTAGTCCAGGTCCACCACGGGCGGGCGGCAGTACTGCCAGGAGATGCCGGCTTCGGCCGCGCCGCGGCGCACCAGTTCGGCGGCCATCAGCGGGTGGATGTTGTGCACCGAGTACACGTGCACGCCGGTGGTGTCGGCCCAGCCCACGCCCAGCTCGCCCATGCGACGCTCGTGTTCGCCCAGCACCCAGCGCGCCTTCTCCAGCATGCCTTCGGGCGAGGTGTCGCCGCGGCGGATGATGTGGTCGCGGTAGTTGGCCTTGCCTTCGGGAGATTCCGCCGAGCCCGCGATCACGAAGGACGGGCGCTTGGGCTGCACCGCGACCGGCACGGTGTAGCTGAAGGCGTAGAACGAGGGCACCTTGGGCGGGTTGATCTCCGGGCAGACGTTGGAACGCCCCACCGGGTTGATGCCGTCCTTGTACAGGCCCCAGCGCTCCAGCGTGCCCACGTACTGCTGGTTGAAGGCCTTGAAGCCTTCCTCGGTGAAGGGCTCGGGCGAGCGCAGCTCGCAGTCGCAGAACGCGACCATGGGCCGGCCCAGCGCCTTGATGTGCGCCTCGATCGCGGCGAAGCCCTCGGCCAGCGGCACCGGGCGGAAGAAGCGCACCCGCTCGATGGCGAAGCCGGGCAGCGCGGCCACGCCGCAGGAGTACTGGAACACGCCGTTGACGTAGCGGAAACCGCCCTGGGGAAACTCGGTGACGTTGGACATGGATGCCTCGTTCTGTGGATCAGGTGGATCGCGCCATTCTAGCGGTACATGCGCCCGTGAACGCGCCGCAAACCCGGGCCAGCGCACCCTCCTTGGCGAGCCGTGCGCCTTGACCCTGCGTGTACGGGTGGATAACCTCGACTATGCTGCTTGCACCCTGCGCGCCTGCGCCCAGCAGTGCAACCGCGCACGCACCCTCGCACCCACCCCATCCCACGCACGCATCCAAGGCCCACCATGTCGCTAGGCGTCTATTTCGACGGATTCAGTTCCACCAGGGAAATGCTGGAGGTGTCCGCCGCCGCGGAAGCCGCTGGCGCGGACAGCCTGTGGTTCGCCCAGCACATGGGCTTCCGCGAGGCCATGGTCTGGGCCACGGCCGCGGTCAGCGTGACCAGCCGCATCCGCCTGGTGCCGACAGCGATCACGCCCTACCTGTGGCCGCCGCTTCCCGTCGCCATGTCGATGGCCAGCCTGATCGAGTACGGCGGCCCGCGCATGTCGCTGGCGGTGTCGGTGGGCAACGTGCTGAACCTGGCCGAGTCCGGCCAGACGCCGGAGAAGCCGGTGCGCGCAATCCGCGAGTACGTCGAGGCGCTGCGCGCGCTGTGGGCCGGTGAGCCGGTGACGCAGGAGGGGCTCATCAACCAGCTGCGCGGCGCGCGCATGAACTTCGAGCGTGGCTGCCGTTGCCCGCTGTACGTCGCCTCCACCGGCCCGCAGGTGCTCAAGCTGGCCGGCGAGATCGGTGACGGCGTGCTGCTGTCGGGCGCGCTGACGGTGGAGTCCTGCCGGCAGATGCTGGCGCATGCCGAGGCCGGGCGCGAGGCCGCCGGACGGCCGCACGACGCGATCCGCCGCGCGGGCTTCATCCTGCTGTCCATCGACCGCGACGGCCATGTAGCGCGCCAGGCCATGCTCAAGCGCCTGGCCTTCCTGTTCCGCAGCAAGGGCCACGCAGCCAACATCGCCACCGCCAACCTGGGCATCGACCACGCCGCGATCATGGCCTGCTATGCGCGCCACGAACCCGAGGCGGCACTGGCCTACCTGCCCGAGGAAGCGGCGACGCGCTTCGCGGTCGCGGGCACGCCGGCCGAGTGCCGCGACCAGCTCGCCGCCTACCTCAAGTCCGGCATGGACGAGCCGGTGATCGAGGTCGCGGGCGATGCGGCGCAGCGCGCGCTGGCGATCGAGGTGATACGCGAAGTGTCGGGAAAATGAGCGGCCGATGAACACCAAGCGCATCGGCATCCGCTTCGAAGGCTTCGAGACCCTGGCGCAGGCGCGCGAACTCGCGGTGCGCGCGGAGGCCGCCGGCGCCTCCAGCGTCTGGGTCACGCAGCACCTGGGCGGGCGCGACATCGCCGCGCTGTCCACCGCGATCGCGGTGGACACGACGCGCATCCGCATCGTGCCGTCCAACATCTCGCCCTTCATCGCGCACCCGACCACCACGGCGATGGCGCTGGCGACCCTGGCCGAGCTGGCGCCGGGGCGCATCGCCGCCTCGGTGGGCATCGGCAATGCGCTGGATCTGGGCAAGTCGGGTGTCGCGCCCAAGGACAGCGAGGACGCGGTGTGCGACTTCGTGGCGGGCCTGCAGGCGCTGCTCGCCGGCGGACCGGTGCAGCGCGAGGGCCGCACCTACAAGCTGGATGGCGCGAAGCTCGCCGCACCGCCCTCCTCGCCGCCCGCCTCGGCAGTGCCGCTCTACATCACCGCGCTCGAACCCGGCATCGCGGCGCGCGCCGCGGGCGTGGGCGCGGCGCTGCAGCTGTCCGCCGGCTTCTCGCCCGAGTTCGCCAGGCGCTGCGTCGATGCTTATGCGACGGCACCCAATGGCAAGACCGTGCCCGGCCGCGCCGGCTTCGCGTACTTCGGCACCGACGAATCGTCCTCGTTCGAAGGCGTGCGCCGCAAGCTCGCCTACCTGTTCCGCAACCGGCTGATGGCGGACAACCTGCGGATGTCCGGCCTGCCGATCGACCAGGCGGCCATCATCGAAGCGGTCGCGCGCAACGACCTGGACGCCGCCACGCGCATGGTGCCGGACGAAGCCGTCGGCGCCTTTGCGATCACCGGCAACCACATGCAGTGCCTGGCGATCGCGCAGCGCTTTTTCGACGCCGGGCTGGACGAGCTGCTGATCAACGTCGGCAGCACCGAGGCGGAGATCACCGCCGCGCTCGCGCTCATCACCGCAGTCAATGCCTGAACCTGGACAAACCATGCTCACCATCTACGGCCGCAAGAACTCCTCCAACGTGCAGAAGGTGCTGTGGTGCTGCGACGAGATCGGCATCACCTACAAGCGCATCGACATGGGCCGCGAGTTCGGCGGCAACCGCGAGGCGCCTTACCTCGCGAAGAACCCGAACGGCACGGTGCCCGCCATCGTCGAGGACGACGGGTTCACGCTGTGGGAGTCGAACGCGATCATCCGTTACCTCGGCCGCAAGTACGGCCCGGTGGGCTTCGTGCCGTCCGACCCGCGCGCCATGGGCATCGCCGACCAGTGGATGGACTGGCAGGTGAACAGCCTGCACAGCGCGTTCGCGCCGCTGTTCCATGCGCTGGTGCGCGACCCGCCCGAGCACCGCAAGCCCGAGGCGATCGAGAAGGCGCGCGCCGAGACCGAGCGCCACCTGATGATGCTGGACCGCCACCTGCAGGGCTCGCGCTTCGTCGCCGGCGATGCGTTCAGCGTGGCCGACATCCCGGTGGGCATCTACGCCTACCGCTGGCCGCAGTTCGAGGGCATCACGCGCGCACCCATGCCGGCGCTGGAGCGCTGGTACGGCGAGCTGCAGGCGCGCGCGCCGTTCCGCCAGCATGTGATGGTCGGGCTGGCCTGATACGCCGCACCGGGCGGGAATGCTGATTTATTGAATTAAATCAGCCACTTATGTTGTTTTCGGCCATTTCCTGCTCGCCGAACGACGCTGGATTCCCGCTTTCGCGGGAATGACAGTGCCCGTGAAGCCATCGTTCCGGACGCCACCGCGGGTGGCGAGCCGGAATCCAGCGTCGTTGCAGTACCGCCGACGCTAGTCGACCTTGATCCCGGCCGTCTTCACCACCTTCTCCCAGCGCAGCCAGTCCTCGCGGATCTGCGCGGCGTACTGCTCCGGCGTGTTGCCCACCGGCTCGATGCCCAGCACCGCATAGCGCTCCTTGAGGATGGGCTCGCCCAGCACCGCGGCGACTTCCTTGTGCAGGCGGTCCACCACCGGGCGCGGCGTCTTGGCCGGCGCGAGGATGCCGGTCCAGGAATCCACCACGAAGCCGGACAGGCCGCTCTCGGCGAAGGTGGGCACGTCCGGCAGCGAGGACGAGCGCTTGGAGCTGGACACGCCCAGCGCCTTGATCTTGCCGGCCTTCACGTGCTGCTGCGAGCTGGCCACCGCGGTGTACACCAGCGGGATCTGCCCGGCGATCACGTCGATGATGGCCTGCCCGCCGCCCTTGTAGCCGACGTGCTGCCAGTTCAGGCCATAGCGCTGCGTGAGCAGCTCGCCCGCGAGGTGCGGCGTGCCGCCTATGCCCGAGGAACCGTAGGACAGCTTGTTCGGGTTGGCCTTGGACCAGGCGATCAGCTCGCTCATGTTGTTGGCCTGCACCGAGGGATGCGCCACCACCACCAGGATGGCGTCGCCCAGCTTGGTGACCGGCGCGAAGTCGCGGAAGGTGTCGAAGGGCAGCTTGGAGAAGGTGTGCGGGTTGACCACCATGGTGCCGTCGAAGCCGACCAGCAGCGTGTGGCCGTCGGGCTCGGCCTTGGCGACCAGTTCCGCAGCGATGTTGCCGGAGGCGCCGGCGCGGTTCTCCACCACCACCTGCTGGCCCACGCGCAGCGCGAGCCGGTCGGCCACGGCGCGCGCGCTGGTGTCGGCCACGCCGCCGGCGGCGAAGCCCACCACCAGCCGGACCGGCTTGGAGGGAAAGGCCTGTGCGATTGCCGCCTGGGGCAGGGCGAACAGCGCAGGAACAAGCGCGGCGATCAGCGAAAGGCGCGACGGTTTCATGTGGGTGACTCCTCCTTGGTGTGGACGCGATGCTATCAGGGTGTTCAGGAGTAAGCTTGCGGCCTCGCTGGATTCCGACACCCGTTCCATACCGAAAAACCACCATGTCCACCAAATACGCCTTCACGCTGCGGCGCGTCGCCAAGGTGGTGCCGCCCAAGCGCACCATCCTCAAGAACATCTCGCTGAACTTCTTCCACGGCGCCAAGATCGGCGTGCTCGGCCTGAACGGCTCGGGCAAGTCCACGCTGCTGCGCATCATGGCGCTGGAGGACCAGGACTTCGAGGGCGACCTGATCCCGCCGCAGGGCCTGAAGATCGGCTACCTGCCGCAGGAACCCAGGCTCGACCCCGAGCACACGGTTCGCGAGGCGGTCGAGTCGGGCCTGGGCGAGCTGATGGACGCCAAGAAGCGGCTGGAAGCGGTGTACGCCGCCTACTCCGAGCCGGACGCGGACTTCGACAAGCTGGCCGCCGAACAGGCGGAGCTGGAAGCCATCGTCGCCGCCTCGCACGCGGACAGTTCCGACCTGCAGATGGAAGTCGCGGCCGATGCGCTGCGCCTGCCGCCCTGGGACGCGAAGGTGGCCCCGCTGTCCGGAGGCGAGAAGCGCCGCGTGGCGCTGTGCCGGCTGCTGCTGTCCAAGCCCGACATCCTGTTCCTGGACGAGCCGACCAACCACCTGGACGCGGAATCGGTCGAGTGGCTGGAGCAGTTCCTGCAGAAGTTCACCGGCACCGTGGTCGCGGTGACGCACGACCGTTACTTCCTGGACAACGCGGCGCAGTGGATCCTGGAACTGGACCGCGGCTTCGGCATCCCGTGGGAGGGCAACTACTCCTCTTGGCTGGAGCAGAAGGAGCAGCGGCTGGAGACCGAGGCCAAGCAGGAGATGGCCCGCATCAAGACCATGAAGGCCGAACTCGAGTGGGTGCGCCAGAACCCCAAGGCGCGCCAGGTCAAGAGCAAGGCGCGACTGGCGCGCTTCGAGGAGCTGTCCTCCTACGAATACCAGAAGCGCAACGAGACATCGGAGATCTTCATCCCGGTGTCCGACCGCCTGGGCGACAACGTCATCGAGTTCAAGAACGTGTCCAAGGGGTTCGGCGACCGGCTGCTGATCGACGACCTGTCGTTCAAGGTGCCCCCGGGCGCCATCGTCGGCATCATCGGCCCGAACGGCGCGGGCAAGTCCACGCTGTTCCGCATGATCTCCGGGCGCGACAAGCCGGACTCGGGCGAGGTGGTGGTCGGGCCGACGGTGAAGATGGCCTACGTGGACCAGTCGCGCGACGAGCTCGAAGGCGACAAGACGGTGTTCGACTACATCTCCGGCGGCGCCGACATGCTGACCGTGGGCCGCTTCGAGATGCCCTCGCGCGCCTACTGCGGCCGCTTCAACTTCAAGGGCACCGACCAGAGCAAGAAGGTCGGCACCCTGTCAGGCGGCGAACGCGGCCGGCTGCACATGGCGAAGACTTTGCTGGCCGGCGGCAACGTGCTGCTGCTGGACGAGCCGTCCAACGACCTCGACGTCGAAACGCTGCGCGCGCTGGAAGACGCGCTGCTGGAGTACGCAGGCAGCGTGCTGGTGATCTCGCACGACCGCTGGTTCCTCGACCGCATCGCCACCCACATCCTCGCCTTCGAGGGCGATTCCAAGGCGGTGTTCTTCGACGGCAACTACCAGGAATACGAATCGGACAAGAAAAAGCGCCTCGGTGAAGAAGGCGCCAAGCCGAAGCGAATCCGCTACAAGCCGCTCATCCGGTAAACACCAACGCGCCGCGAAAGCGGCGCGCATACATTGTGGGGATCAACAAGGGGGCCACCCCTTGTTCGTCACCTGCGGTCCGGCCCCCTTCCGAACGGGACGACGGCCGGTTCAGTGCATCTGCGGCTTCGCGAGCAGATCGTTCCGGTCGAGCGACCGGACCTTCACGCGCACGATCTCCCCCTTGCGCCCCAGCGTCAGCGGCACCTCCACCCCGGCCGCGCCCAGGCGCCACACCTTGCGGTACAGGTCCGCCAGCCGCGTCACGCGCTCGCCGGCCACGTCGATCACCAGGTCACCCGCGCGCACGCCGGCGCGCGCCGCCGGGCCGCCATCGGCGGTGCCGGTGACGCCGACATGGCTGTCCACTTCCGCCGCGTACAGGCCCATCCACGGACGCGGTGCACCGCCGGCGCGCCCGGTGCTGAGCATGTCCCCGATGATGTCGTCGAGCAGGTCGATGGGCACGAACATGTTGCCCTGGTCGGCCTGGCCGCCCAGTGATTCCTTGTCCTGCACCAGCAGCGATCCCAGGCCGATCAACCGGCCGGACGTGTCCACCAGCGCGGTACCGCCCCACTGGGGATGCGCGGGCGTGGTGAACAGCGCCTCGTCCAGCAGGTACTCCCAGGAGCCGGCGAACTCGCGGCGCGCGACCAGCTTGGCCTTGAGCGAATGCGGCGCGCCGCCATGGCCGAGCACGAACAATGGATCGCCCACCGCGGCGCCCAGCGCGCTGCCGCGCGGCATCACCGGCAGCCCTAGGCGCTTCCAGTCACCCAGCGGCTGCACCAGGCCGAAGCCGGTGGCCTGGTCGTAGGCCAGCGGGTGGCCGGCGAGCACGTCGCCGCGGTTGGTGGTGAGCCAGATCGCCTCGGCCTCGGTCACCAGGTAGCCGATGGTGAGGATCAGCCCGTCCTCGCGGATCACCACGCCGTTGCCGGCGCGTTCCGTGCCCAGCACGCCGGCGGTGAAGGCGCGCTCCGGTACCTCGGCGCGCATCAGCACCATGGCGTCGAACGCGGCATCCAGGTCGAAGCGCGCATCGGCCGCGGTCGGCCTCAGGCTGTCGGGAAACGCCCACTGGGTGGTCTTGGCCATGTTGCTCGCAATCGCAATCAGGAAGCGCGGTTCAGGGTTGCGCCGAATGTTACCCGAAGCGGTGGAGGCGCCACCCCATGGATCACGCACCACCGCGGCGCGTGCGATCCGGCCGCCTTGCTGCCGTGCAGCGCGATACCATTGGGCCGTCCGCATCGATGCAAGCGGACACCTCCCCCATGCCGCCGACCACCCCCTGCCGCCAGACCCCGACCGCGCCCGCGCGCGCCGGCGTGCGCGTGGTCGTGCAGGCCGGCGCCCTTGCCTGCGTGCTGCTGGTCACCGGCTGCGCGAGCACCGGCGAGGAAGGCTATGCGCCGCGATCGCTGGCCGATGCCTACACCGAGGTGCAGACCCAGATCAGCATGATCACGGTGCCTGACGGCGAGCGTGGCTGCGCCGAGTTCGACTGCCTGGCGCGCATGGACTTCGACCGCCGCGTGGCACGGCTGGGCGCGCAACTGGACGCGGCCGCGCAGCTCGAGTTCCCGACGCTGGCCGCGCGCGTGCCGTCCTTCACCTTCAACGTGGTGGAGAAGACCGAGCCGGGCACCGCCTCCACGGCGGGCGGGCGCGTGCTGGTGCTGCGGCCGGTGTCGGCGATCGCGCTGCACGACGAGGCGCTCGCCTTCCTGCTGGCGCGCGAGATGGGGCACGTGATCGCCGAGCACCACGACGAGAACGTGACCACCGGCATCCTGATCTCGCTGGTCGCGCAGGTGTTCCTGCCGGTGGCCAACCTGCCGCGGCTGTTCGGCGCCCTGATGGCGGGCGGGGCCGGTGCCAGTGCGGGCACCGGCATTGCCTCGGCCGCGGCCAATGCCTCGATGACCGCGGCGTCCTTCGCCAGCACGCGGGTGCTGGTGCGCTCCTACAAGCCGCGCCAGCGCGCCGAGGCCGACGACATCGCGCTGCGCCTGCTCGCGCGCACCGGCGTGAACCACGCCGCCGTGCTCGCGGCCTTCACCGCCGCCGGCATGGCGGGGCCGCCGACGGACTGGATGGAGGAACTGCGCGCCTCGGTGGAACGCCTCGCGCCGCAGGCCGACGCGGCGGCGGTCGCGCCCCTGGCGGCCACGCCGGGCCAGGTTGCCGGCGCGGCGCATACCGGCCCGGCGCGCGCCGATCCCTGAGTCGATCCCTGAGCCGATCCCCGGGCGCTAGTCCACGTCGGCGGGGCCGGGGACGCGCTTGCGTCCGTGCCACATCGCGGCGACCAGGTTCTCCCGATGGCGCAGCGACGCGAACAGCGCGCCGCACACATGCACCGCGACCAGCACCAGCAGCGCATCGGCGAAGAACGCATGCGTCTCCTCGACCCAGGCGATGCCCCAGTACGCGTCGGTGGTGTACAGCCAGCCGCTGGCCCCGGCCAGCGCCACGGTGACGAGCAGCGCGACGATCATCCAGGCGCCCAGCGGGTTGTGGCCGACGTGGCGCGGCTCGCGGCCGGTGAACACCTGCTTCGCGTAGGCGACGGTCGCGGCGGGTCCGCGCACGAACTGCGTGAAGCGCGCATGGCGCGGTCCGGTGAACCCCCAGAGAAGCCGCACCACGACCACCGCCAGCGCGGCGTAGCCCAGCCATTCGTGCCAGCGACCGCCGCCCTCGCGCGTGATCCACGCCAGCGCGACGCTGGACACCAGCAGCCAGTGGCCGGCCCGCACCAGCGGGTCCCAGACCCGCGTCGTTTCCCCCGGCGTTCCGGCCGGCGTTGTGCCCGAGGGGCCGGCCGGCGCGGCGGCCGGCCTGTCAGCCACGGTGGTCGCGCGAGCCCACCGGCACCGGCGCGAAGGTGCGCGGGTGGAAATAGGCCTCGACGCGCTCGCCCTTATCGGTAAGCGCGTACACCTCGTAGCAGCCACCATCCACCTTGATGCGACGGATCTGCCAGCCCTTGTCCTTGAGTTCCTTCTCCAGCTTCTCCTGCGGCTGCCAGCCGGCCTGCGGGCCGGAGTCGCAGGTGGCGAGGCCCGTGGCCTGGGCCGGTGCGGACACGAACAGGGAGATGGCCGCGATCATCGCGAGCCGGTGGAGGCGCTGGAGCATGGGGGCGTCCTTTCTATAGGTACTTGGCGCGGCGGCCTGCATGACCGCCATGGCAAAAGCATAACCGCGCCGTTCGCCGGCGCGGCCACTCTTGCACTTTGTTACACCCCGGGGCGGCCCCCGGCCCGCTCAGGCGGCGGGCGCGTTCTTGTCCAGGAAGGCGAAGAAGTGGCGGTTGAACTCGGCCGGGTTCTCGGCCCAGGGGTAGTGGCCGGAGCCCGGCACCACCGCGAACTCGGCGCCCGGAATCATGTCGGCCACGCGGCGCATGCCGGCCGGATGCCCGGTCTGGTCCACCTCGCCCGCGACCAGCAGCACCGGCACGGTCAGCGCGCGGATCGCCGCGACCGCATCGGCCTCGGGATAGGCCTGCACCGCCTTGACCGCGGCCTGCACGGTGCGCGGCGGCGTGGCGGCGGCGACCTGGCGCACCAGGTCCACCTCGGGGCCGGATGAGGTCGGCCCGAGCATGCCGTTGACCACCATCAGCTGCGCGGTGTGCGGGTCGGTGCCGGCGGGCGGCGGCGCGGTGCGCTTGCGCACGAACTCCTCCTGCTCCTCCTTGGTCCGGTTGCCGAAGTAGCCGATGGTCGCGGAGATCACCACGCCGTGCACCTTGCCCGGCAGCTTGCCGGCCAGGCGCGGCGTGATCTGCCCGCCCATGCTGTGGCCGAACAGCACGTTGCGCTCGCTGCCGGTGGCGCGCACCAGCGCCGCGCCCGCCTCGGCCACCACGTCGAAGCTGAAGTTGTCCGGCAGCTTCGAGATGCCGTAACCCGGCGCTTCCCAAGCGATGACGCGATAGCCGCGGTCCACCAGGCGCTGGGTCTGGTAGCGCCAGTAGTCCTTGGCGCCGTAGATGCCGTGCAGCAGGTAGACGGTGACGCGGCCGGCGTCGTTGGTGACCTGGTGGTCGGGAAGGCTCATGGTGATGGCTCCGTGATGGCGATGTTCGGGTTGGTCAGGCGGGCATGCGCGCCATGGCGTCCAGGTGCTCGGCGAGCACCGCCGGCAGCTCCGAAGGCGGCATGCGGCCGAAGCCGCAGAACGCCGCCACGCCGAAGTCCGGCAGGTGGCGACGGGCGGCGGCGACGCGCTCGCCGAAGCGCTCCATGTGGTGGATCGCGCCCAGGAACACGCGCGCGCCGCGCGGCTCCAGACGCGACAGCGGCGAGAAGAACGCGTCGTCGCTGCGGTCCAGCAGCGGGATGTGCATCCAGTCCACCTGGCGGCCCGCTGACGCGATGAAGGCGTTGGCCAGGTCCACCGTGCAGCCCAGGTCGTCCGGCGCGAAGCGCGGCCAGCCGCCCAGGGTGCCGAAGCACAGGTGGAAGCCGAGCGCGACACCGGCGGGAATCACCGGCGAGAGCCGCGCGACCTGGGCGGCATTGCGCGCGACGCCGCCTTCCGCGGGCAGCGGCGGCGCCATGCCGTAGGCGTCCTGCACCTCGGTCGCGCAGTCCCACTGGATCGCGAGGTCGTCGGCCGGGATCTGGCTGCAGATGTTGGCGAGCTCGTCGCGCAGCGCGAGCTCGTAGCCTTCGCGGATCATCGCCAGGCTGTCCAGTCCCTCGATCACGCGCGGCGGCACGGCGCTGTTGGGCAGGGGCAGGGACACCTGGAAGCGCAGCCCCGCGGGCAGCAGGCCCTGGTCGCGCAGGGTGCGGAACACGAAGTACGAATTCACCGCGTCACGCGCAAAGCCCAGGCGCCAGCCCGGCTCGCCGAAGCGGATCGCCTTCACGCCGGGGCGCACGCGGAAGCGCCAGCTGTCCTTGGCGCTGTGGGGGTTGAGGCGCTCGACGCCGTCGTCCTTGTCCGGCCACTGCAGCACCTCGATGTCCGGGTGGATCGCCAGCACCTGGAAATGCACGCGGCTGATCCAGTGGCGGCGGAACCCGACCTCGCCGTCCGGCAGGCTGCCGAGGTAGCGGCCCAGCGGCTTGCCGAAATCGCCGAAGACCTGCTGGGCCGAGTCCAGCGGGATGCTGCCGACCAGCAGCAGCCCGGCGTGTGCGACGCGTGCGTTCATGGAGTGCTTTCTTGTCCTGTTTCGTGCCGAAGGCGGGTCAGGGGGCGATCTTGATGTTGCGCTCGCGGATCAGCCGGCCCCATTTCTCGGTGTCGGTGCGCATGATGCGGGCCAGTTCCTCGCCGCTGGAGCCGACGACTTCCAGGTTCAGCCCCTGGAAGCGCTGGCGGATGTCGGCCTCGCCCAACGCGCGGCGCATGTCATTGCCGATGCGCTCGACGATGTCGGCGGGCGTGCCGGCGGGCGCGAAGGCCGCGAACCAGGTCCGGGTCTCGTAACCCGGCACGCCGGAGTCGGCGATCGTCGGCCACTCGGGGAACAGCTTCGAGCGCGACAGCGTCGCCACGCCCAGCACGCGGACCTTGCCGGACTTGAGCGCGGCCGCGCCGCTGCCGATGTCGGCGAACGCCACCTGGGTCTCCCCGGCCATGACGCTGGTCAGCGCCGGCGCCGCGCCCTTGTAGGGAACCGAGGTCATCTGCACGCCGGCCAGCGCGCTGAACAGTTCCATCGCGAGCAGGGTGGCGGTGCCGCCGGAGGCGTGGTTCAGCTTGCCGGGATTCGCCTTCGCCCAGGCCACCATGTCGCCGATGGTCGTGAAGCCGGTGCCCGGGTGCACCATGGCCACCAGCGGCGCCATGGTCAGCAGCGAGATGGGGGCGAAATCCTTCTGGGGATCGTAGGACAGCGGCCTGAACACCACCGGGTTCATCGCCATCGCGCCGTCGTGCGCCACCAGCAGGGTGTAGCCGTCGGGGGCCGCCTTGGCGACCATCTCCGAGCCGATGATCATCGACGCACCGGCGCGGTTCTCCACCAGCACCGACTGGCCCCAGTAGTCCTGCACCTTGCCAGCGACGATGCGCGCGCTGGCATCGATGCCGCCGCCTGGCGCGCTCGGGACGATGATGCGCACCGGCTTGGCCGGAAAGGCCTGCGCGCCCACGGTAACGGGCACCGCCAGTGCCAGCAGGCAGGCGGCTATCGATACTCCAAATGGAATGCCCACGATCATCCTCCCCGAAAGTTCGCGCGAGGCGCGAGGGTATCATGGGCACAAACAGCCACGGGGAGGAGAACCACCATGGACAACACACCGCGCACAGCGGCCTGCAGCAAGCTGCTCCGCGCCACCGTCATCGCAACGATGCTGGCCGCGGCGGGATTCGCCGGCACGGCGCAGGCGCAGGCCTGGCCCTCCAAGCCGATGCGCCTGTTCGTGCCCTTCCCGCCCGGCGGCCCGACCGACCTGGTGGGTCGCACGGCGGCGGGCATCCTGACCGAGGCGCTGGCGCAGTCGGTGGTGGTGGAGAACCGTCCCGGCGGCAACGGCACCATCGGCGTGGACGCGCTCGCCAAGTCCGCGCCCGACGGCTACACCATCGGCCTGACCGCCATCACGCTCGCCACCGCGCAGCACCTGGGCAAGATTCCCTTCGACCCGCTGAAGGACTTCTCGCCGATCTCCAACATGGTGTCGATGACGCCGCTGATCGTCGCGAATCCGGCGCTGCCGGCGAACAACGTGGCCGAACTGGTGGCCTACGCCAAGGCCAACCCGGGCAAGGTCGCCTTCGGCACGCCGGGCATCGCCACCGTGCCGCACCTGGGCGCGGAGATGTTCCAGACCGCGGCCGGCATCAAGCTGCTGCACGTGCCGTACAAGGGCGCGACGCAGCAGATCCAGGACCTGCTGGCGGGCGCGACGCTGCTGGACTTCCAGAGTTCGCTGGTGGTCGCGCTGCCGGTGGTGAAGGCCGGCAAGCTCAAGCCGATCGCGGTGCTGACCGGGCAGCGCTCGCCGCTGCTGCCGGACGTGCCCACCATCGCCGAGGCCGGCTTCCCGAGGGCCCAGGCCGCGCCCTGGTTCGGCCTGGGCGGGCCGGCCGGGATGGCGACCGAGCAGGTTCGGCGCATCAACGAGGCGCTGGTGCGCGGCATGAAGACCAAGGAGATCGTCGACCGCTTCAACGCGATCGGCGCCATCGTGCACACCTCCACGCCCGAGGAGTTCGCCGCCTTCATACGCAGCGAGCACGCGCGCTGGGGCGAGGTGATCCGCAACGCGGGGATCAAGCTGGAACAGTAAGCCGCGCATCGCGGCCGCGGGCCGCGCCCGCGGTGCCCAGCCTCAGCGCTTGCCGTCGCGCTTTCCGTCAATGAGCACGTAGCAGATTCGCGCGTAGTCGTTGGAGCGGTTGCTCCACGCATGCGCCGTGCCGCGCTGGATCAGCACGTCGCCGGCGCGCATCAGGGTCTCGCCCTCTTCCATCACCGCGTAGATCTCGCCGTAGAGCACGATGGCGTAGTCGATGGTCTCGGTGGCGTGCATGCCGGGATGCACCGCATCCGGTGGCAGGTGGCGGCCGTCCGGGAACAGCTTGGCGAACATCGCGTCGAACATCTTCTTGCGCGCCACCGGATCCGCCGGCTCGGGCGGGTAGTCGATGATGCGCAGGATGTTGCCGTCCTTCGGCGGGGCCAGGCCCGCGATCTCGGCGACGCGGTCAGGACCGGTGATGTCTGCGGGCGAGCCGAACTGCGCCCACAGGTTGCTCACGCGGTAGCCGGGCCGCTCCTCGACCGTGCGCACCCGGTGCGGCGCGCCGTCGGAAATGATCCGCGACTTGCCGTTGGGGCCGTCGCCCGAGACGATCAGGCGCGGCAGGGGCAAGGGCTTGGGTGAGGGCGCGGACATGGCGGCTCCTAGATCTTGATCGGGAACGGCGGCGGCACCGGCACGTGCGGCGCGACGATGCGGTTCCTGAGCACGCCCAGGCCGGAGACTTCCAGCTCGATGATGTCGCCGTGCTTCATGAAGCGCCCGAGTTCGTTGCCGCATC